>MERG01000417.1:33963-37717 GCA_001771985.1 Betaproteobacteria bacterium RIFCSPLOWO2_12_FULL_62_13
CGCGACGAGCGCGAAATCATCGCGGCGCTTCCAAAGCGCTTCAAGGAACTTGGGGTAGACGCCGCCATCTCCGGTATGGGGTGTTGAGGAGCCTGCACGCCCGCCGTGATGCGGGCGAGCGCGGCGTGCGAGACGGGAGGGATTCCTTCTTCATCTCTCGTGTGCGAGGGTTTCGTTCGTCAAGCTGCGGCAACGTCCGTCGGCCTTGGCATCCCTAACATGCCGATTGCGACGATTCCAGGTCACCCCGGGGCCCAGAGCCAAGAGGAGCTGAGGCGCAACATTCTCGAAGTGACGCTCGAGCAGGTGATCGCAAACCTCACGCGGACTCCGACAGTCGGGAGTGAGAACCGCGAGCCTGGCGCGCGCGAAATTATCTTCAAAGGCGGGTTCGACGCTGTGAACCGCTTCTTTTACAAGAACCAACTCAACGATGGACTGCCAATCGTGCCTCCGACGCAGGAGAAGGTCGAGGCGTTTCTGCGCTTTACCGACCGCCACCCTGACGATGCCCTTGGTATTGTTTTGCCCGACAGCAGGGCTGCGACGGTATGGAGCATCGCAGTAAACGGCGTGATGGCGGGGTGCCGGCCAGAGTACATGCCGATTCTCGTTGCGTTAGTGGAGGCACTGGTCGATCCCCGTTATGGCGTCGAGCACGGTGGCAACTCGCAAGGCGGCGAGACGTTGATTATCCTGAACGGACCAATCATCAAGCAGCTCGGCTTTAATTATGGGCAGGGAGTGCTGCGAGACGGCTTCTTGCCCAACACTTCGGTCGGCCGGTTCTGGCGGCTATATCTTCGCAACGTGGCTGGCTTCCTGCTTCAAGAGAACGATAAGGCTACCTACGGCAATACCTGGCGGGTGGTGGCGGCGGAGAACGAGGATGTTCTGAAGAAGATCGGCTGGGAACCCAACAGCGTTGAGATGGGCTTCTCGCCCGGAGAAAACACGGTCACTATCGCGCGCTATACCGGGGGCAACGTCATCGCGTCAGTTTCCGGCAGTACGCCTGAGCAGATGCTTCCTTATCTTGCGGACGCGCTCGTCAGACAGACCTCGTGGCAGATCTTGTTTACGGTAGGTCCGCACGGGGGAACGCTGCGTCCCCTTGTAGTGTTGAGCCCGATAATCGCGGAGGCGATCGCGAAAGCAGGTTGGTCGAAATCAGACGTGAAGCGTTATTTGTTTGACCACGCACGTATGCCGGCATGGCAGTTTGAGCGCATGCTGCGTGACTGGTCAGCCAGGCCCACGTGGAACCTTCGAGAGGAAGTAAAGCTGGGGCATGTACCCAAAGTGTTTCACGATTTGGACGACCCGAACCGCATGGTGCCGATCGTTTGGAAACCGGATGATTTCATGATTGTGGTTACAGGCGATCCTCTGCGCAACAATGCGTACGCCTTTGGCCACAACGGTTTGTGCGGCTATCCGGTCGGCAAGCAAATTCGCCTCCCGAAGGACTGGGAACAACAGCTCGCCGATCGTGCGGAATAGGTTCCGTAGAGTCGTTCATCGACCCGCGACCTAATGCGTGTTGATTAGCGAGAATGTTGTTGCCTTAGCTTTTGATCGGACATCGCGGTGAAGACAATTACCGAGCGGATAGGCAAGTACGTGGAGGGCTTGCGCTACGAATCGCTGCCCGCTGAAGTCATTGATTATGCAAAGCGCATCTTCCTGGACAGCCTCGCATGTCTTTACGGGGGGATCGAGAGCCCGCCGGCGCGGATTGTCAGAGAAACCATCTGCGAACTGGGCGGCGCGGAGCACGCGACGGTGTTCGGGGGCGGGCACAAGACCTCCGCGCCGAGTGCGTCGCTTGCGAACGGCGTCGCCATCAGGTATCAGGACTTCAATGACGTTTACTTTGGCCCGGCGTGGACCGCTCACCCGAGTGACAATTTGGCATCGCTCCTTGCTGTGGCCGAGTGGAGGGGCTGCTCGGGAGCCGAGCTTCTGCTGGCGATGATCGTCGCGTACGAGGTGCAATTGCGATTCTCCGATCTCCCCGTAGAGAAGAATCTTTGGCATCGAGGCTGGCACCACACCGCAGCCTGTGCATACGCCTCGGCTGCCGGGGTGAGCAAGTTGCTGGGTCTCGATGCAGTGCAAACCGCCCATGCAATTGCGCTTGCGGGTGCCAGGGCGAATACGTTCGCAGAGATCAGGCATGGCAGCATCCCGCTCGATAAAGCGCTATCGGCCCCGATGGCGTCCTCGAACGGGCTGTTCTGCGCGCTTCTCGCGCGACGCGGTTTTACCGGAGCCCTCACGATTCTCGAGGGGCCTTACGGCTTCAAGTATGCGGTGGCGGGAGGGGCGGACGTCGAGCCTTTGGTTCCGGCACACGAAGATTTCCGGCTGCTCAAGGTGGGCCTGAAACCATACCCTGTAGAGGGAATGACGCCGGCGATGGTGCAGGCCGCGCTGGAGCTGCGTAGAGAATATGCAATTCATCCGGAAGAGGTCGTGAAGATACGCATTCTGGCTCATGAAGAGGCGGTAAAAAAGCCGAGCTGGGACCCGAAGAAGTTCAGGCCGGACAGCAAGGAGACGGCCGATCACAGCTTCTATTATTGCGTGGCGGTCGCGCTGGTGGCCGGAGAGGTGACATCCCGTCAGTTCGAAAGAGACTGGTTGGAAAATTCAACGGTCCTCGCCCTGGCTGACAAGACGAGCCTGGAGGTGACGCCCGAGCTCACGGCGTTGTTCAGGCAAGGTGCTCGGCCAGCGGCCGTTGAGGTTACGACTGCCCGAGGAACTTTCTACAAGGAAGTCTTGTTTCCGCTGGGTGATCCCAAGAATCCCATGACATGGGACCACGTGGTCGCTAAACTGAGGTCGCAGGCCGAACCGATGCTTGGGCGTGCGGTTACCGACGCGATAGTGAAAAAGGTGGTGGCCCTCGAGGACGAGGACGACATTCGCCAGCTTGTGCGGCTGCTGGTCGTGCGTCGCGAGGCGCAGGTGATAAACGAAAGGAGAAATCATGAGCCACAGTGAACAGCGTAAGAAACTGCGTGCGGTGCTGGCCGGAACAAAGTGTGTGTCGCCCGCGACCGTGTTTGACCCATTATCGGCGCGAATTGCGGAGGCCGTCGGCTTCGAAATCGGCATGCTCGCGGGATCGGTCGCTTCGAACACGACGCTGGCGGCGCCCGATCTCTGCGTGCTCACGCTCACCGAATTTGCCGACCAAGTCCGGCGCATCATGCGCGTGAGCAGGCTGAGCCTCCTCGTGGACGCGGACCATGGCTACGGTAACGCGCTCAACGTGATGCGCACGGTGGAGGAGCTCGAGCACGCGGGGGTGTCGGCACTCACCATCGAAGACACGGCGCTCCCCGCGCGCTTCGGGTGTCCTGAGGATGCGGTCGAGATTATTTCCATCGAGGAGATGGTCGGCAAGCTGCGTGCCGCGATGGAAGCCCGCCGGGATCCCTCGCTGATAATTGCCGGCCGCACTGCGGCGCTGAAGGTGGAGGACACCGCACGCACCGCCGCGCGCGTCGAAGCCTACGCGGCGACCGGTGTCGACGCCATCTTCGTCTCGGGGCTGAAGGAGCTCGCGGAGATTGAAGCCATCCGCACAGCGAGCAAGCTGCCGATCATCGTCGGCTCGGCGCCCGGCCTCAAGCGCGAGGATCTGGAAACGCGCGGGGCCCGTATCCTGCTCTTGGGCCACCAGCCGGTCGCGGCGGCAGTGAAGGCGCTGCGCGAAACCTACATTCATCTTTACAACGAC
>MERG01000418.1 GCA_001771985.1 Betaproteobacteria bacterium RIFCSPLOWO2_12_FULL_62_13
CAGGGTGGGCGATCGCCTCACCCTCGTGCGCGAACCCGACAATCCGCACGACGCGAACGCCGTGCGCATCGAGTGGAAAGGCCGCAAGCTCGGCTATGTCCCGCGCCGCGACAACGTCCACCTCGCGCGCCAGATGGACCTGGGTGCCGCGGTGGAAGGGCGCATCACCGGCCTGCACAAGTACCGCAACGGCCGCACCCGTGTAAGCTACGAGATTTCCATACCGCTGAAGTAAACGCCAAACCATCAGCCGCGATACCGCAAAGGAGGCAACATCGGCGTGCTCCGCAATCCGGTGGCCCGCGCGAAAGCTTGAAAGGCGTGACGGGTGACGGGTGACGGAAAGAGGTGACGGGTGAAGGGTCACGGGTCACGAGTCACGAGCCACGAGTCACGAGTCACGAGCCACGCTTTTCCCGCGATGGAATACTTCTTCGCTACGTGCCCGCGGGGGCTGGAGCGCGTGCTCGCCGACGAGCTTGCCGCGCTCTCCGCACGCGAGGTCAAGCCGGTTGATGGCGGCGTCGCATTCGCGGGCGAGCTCCCGCTGTGCTATGCCGTCAATCTCGAGAGCCGCGTCGCGAGCCGCGTGCTGTGGCGGGTTGGAGAGGCCGGCTATCGCGACGAGCACGACGTATACGAAGCGGCGCGGGCGCTTCCCTGGCCACGCTGGTTCGACGTGCACTGTTCGATTCGCGTCAACGTCACCGCCATCAGGTCGCCCCTCAAGAGCCTCGACTTTGCGACCCTCAGAATCAAGGATGCGGTTTGCGACGTTTTCCGCGCCGCGCGAAACAGGCGGCCCGGCGTGGACACCGCCAGTCCCGACATCCGCATCCACGCCTTCCTGACCCGCGACGCGGCGACGTTTTACCTCGACACTTCAGGCGAAGCGCTGTTCAAGCGCGGATGGCGCATCGCCCGGGGCGATGCGCCATTACGAGAGAATCTCGCAGCAGGGATATTAAAACTCACGGGATGGTCTGCGCCCACCCCGCTCTACGACCCCATGTGCGGCAGCGGCGCGTTCCTGGTGGAAGCGGCGATGATGGCGCTTGACATCGCGCCGGGCTTGAACCGTCGCTTCGGTTTTGAAAAGCTGGAAAGCTTCGACGCGAGAAAATGGTGTGTGCTTCGCGACCGGGCACTCGAGCGGAGGAAACTGCCTCAGGGGCTGCCAATCTTTGGCAGCGACAAATCCGGAACGATCGTCGGCGTCGCGCGCAAAAATCTCGAATCGGCCGGAATAGAAAGTGCCGTCCACCTCAAACAAATCGACATACTCGACGCGAGTCCGCCGTCCGAAGCCGGCATCATGATAATGAATCCACCTTATGGTGAGCGGCTCTCGGACCGGGAGGCGCTCGCCATGATCTATCCCAAGCTCGGCAACACGCTCAAGAAGCGCTTCGCAGGCTGGACGGCTTACATCCTGTCCGCCGACATGCGGCTGCCCAAGCTCATCGGCCTCGCGGCCTCCAGACGCACACCGCTCTACAACGGGGCGCTGGAATGCCGGCTGTTCGAGTACAGGCTGGTGGCGGGCAGCCTGCGGCGCGGCAAGAGCTTCACTGCCAAGGACGCCAAGGGGCCAAGAGAGCCGAAAGAAATTTGACTGGTCTCATGTCTTTCCGTTGACGAGTCCCATGAGCCCAATGCCTTGAATAACGCGCCGCATTGACGTGTCGATGACAGCCACCACCACAACTCGATGGCACGCCACGACGTCGGGTCCCGTGCGGGCACGCCTATCCAGAGTATTAGACACCTGAGCGCCAGGAATGTCTAACCCGGGCCGATCCGGGCCCCGCAACGGCTCAATGCTCAGCAATATTCTTCTCCTCGTGTTTTCCCAGCGATTGGGGGCTTGGGATGACCGCTGTCAACCTGAATGCTTGCCGCTGCGTTTGAGCGTACGCACAGTTCGCAAAGTAACGGCTCGGAAGATATAGCGCTGAGTGCGCGAGCCGCATGCGAATGGCAAACGTAGTTCACGAAACCAACATCCCACAGGAGGGGGCCATGGAAAGAGCACAAACATTGAAGATTCTCAACGCGCTTGCACACGGCGTGCACCCGGCGACGGGGGAGCAATTTGCCTCCGACAGTCCGTACCAGCATCCCGACACGGTGCGCGCACTGTTCGAGGCGATGCGCGCAGTCGAAAGCAACGGTGCGGCGCCTGCGGCACGAGGGCAGCCGGCAGCATCGCTCCCCGGAAACGCCGGATCGCGCTGGACTTCAGAAGAGGAGGAGCGCCTTGCGGCGGCATTCGACAGCGGACGGACGGTCGATGAACTCGCGCGCGAGCACAACCGTACCCGCGCCGCGATCGAGGCAAGATTGGTCAGGCTCGGGAAGCTCGATGCCTCAGCGGTGACCACGCCGCTGCGCTATCCGCCCAAATCGGGCGGGCGTTCCGCACAGAACAACGTGTGACGGCGCGCGGGGCGTGACTCGGGAGGTCGTGAGTTCGGGAGATCGGGAGGTCGTGAGTTCGGGAGATCGGGAGATCGGGAGATCGTGAAATGGAAAGACCGTGAGTTCTGGAGATCGTGAAGAGTTGTATTTCCCTCTCCCGCTCTCACGCCCTCCCGGAATTTGACGCTCTCGCGCCCTCACGCTGTGATGGGATGTCCCGGCATTAAACGATGTTCAGGTGCTCGATCCCCGTCATCACGTCCTTTTCCTTCGCTTCCTTGCCGTGCAGCTTGATCATCAGCCGCAGCTCGTTCACCGAGTCGGCGTTCCTGAGCCCATCCTCGTAGCTGATCAGACCCGCTTCGTAGAGCTCGAACAGATGCTGGTCGAAAGTCTGCATGCCGAGCTCGCGCGATTTCGCCATGATCGCCTTGATCTCATGCACCTCGCCCTTGAAGATGAGATCCTGGATCAACGGCGAGTTGAGCATGATTTCCACCGCCGGCACGCGTCCCTTGCCGTCCTTCTTCGGGATCAGCCGCTGGGAAATGATCGCCCGGATGTTGAGCGAGAGATCCATCAGGAGCTGGTGCCTGCGCTCTTCGGGGAAGAAGTTGATGATGCGGTCGAGCGCCTGGTTGGAGCTGTTGGCATGCAGCGTCGCCATGCACAGGTGGCCGGTTTCGGAGAAGGCGATCCCGTAGTCCATCGTGTCCCGGTCGCGGATCTCCCCGATGAGGATCACGTCCGGCGCCTGCCGCAGCGTGTTCTTGAGCGCGACATGCCACGAATCGGTGTCGACCCCGACTTCGCGCTGTGTGACGACGCAGTTCTTGTGCTCGTGCACGAATTCGACCGGGTCTTCGATCGTGATGATATGGCCGTAGCTGTTTTCATTGCGATAACCGGTCATCGCCGCAAGTGTGGTCGATTTGCCCTGACCCGTGCCGCCGACCATGATGATGAGACCGCGCTTGGTCATCACGAGGTCTTTCAGTATCGGCGGCAAACCCAGCTCTTCGACACTGGGGATCTTGGCATTGATGGTGCGCAGTACTATACCGATCCGACCCATTTGCACAAAGCAGCTCACGCGGAAACGGCCGATGCCCCTCGGGCTGATCGCGAAATTGCACTCTTTGGTCGCCTCGAATTCCGCGACCTGCTTGTCGTTCATGATGGAGTGCGAAAGCTCGACGGTATGCTGGGGCGTAAGCGGCTGGGAGGCCACCGGCGTCACCTTGCCGTCGACTTTGATCGCGGGAGGAAAACCGGCGGTAATAAAGAGGTCGGAGGCCTTCTTGTCCACCATTGCCTGCAGCAGGTCATTTATGAATTTGACTGCCTGATCTCGTTCCATATGTCGCTCCTCAGGTGCGCCGGCCCGTAAAACGGTTGCTGCTGTTCCGCCGGGCGGGCATCTACCCCGTTACTTGAAGTTGTCCTTGTTGGCAGCTTTGCCCCGTGCTTCGTCTACGGAAATGACGTTGCGCTTGACCAGCTCCTGCAGGTTCTGGTCCAGCGTCTGCATGCCATACTGCTGGCCGGTCTGGATCGCCGAATACATCTGCGCCACCTTGCTCTCGCGGATGAGGTTGCGGATCGCCGGCGTGCCGATCATGATCTCATGCGCCGCGACGCGCGCGGCTCCGTCCTTGGTCTTGAGCAGCGTCTGCGAGATCACCGCCCGCAAAGACTCGGACAGCATGGCGCGCATCATCTCCTTCTCTTCGGCCGGGAACACGTCGATGATGCGGTCGATGGTCTTGGCCGCGGAGCTCGTGTGCAGCGTGCCGAACACCAGGTGCCCGGTTTCGGCTGCCGTCATCGCCAGCCGGATGGTCTCCAGGTCGCGCATCTCGCCGACCAGGATGATATCCGGATCTTCGCGCAGCGCCGAGCGCAGCGCGTTCGCGAATGACAGCGTGTGCGGCCCCACCTCGCGCTGGTTGATGAGGCATTTCTTGCTTTCGTGCACGAATTCGATCGGGTCTTCCACCGTCAGGACGTGCGCGTGCTCGTTGTCGTTTATATGATCGATCATCGCCGCCAGCGTGGTGGACTTGCCTGAACCGGTAGGGCCTGTCACCAGCACGACTCCGCGCGGCTGGTTGGCGATATCAACAAAAGCCTTGGGCGCTTTGAGGTCCTGGAGCGAGAGCACCTTGGTGGGAATGGTCCGGAACGCGGCGCCCGCGCCGCGGTTCTGAACGAAGGCGTTGACCCGGAAGCGCGCGAGATTGGGAATCGCGAACGAGAAATCGCACTCGAGATTTTCCTCGTAGAACTTACGCTGGCCGTCGTTCATGATGTCGTAGACCAGGGCGTGCACATCCTTGTGCTCCATCGGCGGCAGGTTGATGCGCCGTATGTCGCCGTGCACGCGGATCATCGGCGGCAGGCCCGCCGAAAGATGAAGATCCGAGGCTTTGTTCTTGACCGAGAAGGCCAGCAGTTCAGCGATGTCCATTATAATGCTCCACCATGTAAGAAGCGGGTCTAAATACTGGCGATAACGGCCTGATTTTACTTCAAACACCCTTTCCCGCACTGCGCGAAATTATGACAACAATTGCCGCCAACATGCAAGCTGTGCGCGATCGCATCGCATGTGCCGCGCAGGGCGCCGGGCGGCCGCCGTCCTCTATCGCGCTGATTGCAGTGAGTAAAACCTGGCCCGCGGAGTACATTGCCGCGGCGCACGCGTGCGGCCAGCGCGCGTTCGCCGAGAGTTACGCACAGGAGGCCATGGAGAAGATGAAGCCGCTCGCGCATCTGCCGCTCGAGTGGCACTTCATCGGGCCGCTCCAGAGCAACAAGACGCGCCCCATCGCCGAGCATTTCCACTGGGTGCACAGCGTGGAGCGCGAGAAGATCGCGGCACGACTGAACGAGGCGCGCCCCGAACGCCTGCCGCCGCTTAACGTTTGCATCCAGGTCAACGTAAGCGGCGAGGCAAGCAAGAGCGGGGTGGCGCCCGGTCAGGAGCCTGTCCTCGCGCGCGCCATCGCGGCCCTGCCGCGCCTCAGGCTGCGCGGATTGATGGCGATCCCCGAGCCGACGCGCGACGCGGGGCTTCAGCGCCGGCGTTTCGCGTTGCTGCGTGAACTCAAGGATGGACTCGTGGCAGCCGGTTTTGCCGTCGACACGCTCTCGATGGGCATGTCGGACGACCTCGAAGCGGCGATCCTCGAGGGCGCCACCATGGTGCGCGTCGGCACCGCCATCTTCGGCGAACGGATCAAGAGCTAACCGCAAAGGCGCGAAGGCGCAAAGAAAGCCTGGACTGTTATGAGACAAGACTATGGTTTATGCTAATGCACTACGGCCGTTTGCTTGTGAAGACTTCGCGGCCATGGTCACAAGCCCCGCCAACGCCATCGCCTCCAATGCAATTGCTCATGTCTGTTTTTCTTTGCGTTTCCTTTGCGCCTTCGCGCCTTTGCGGTTAAGCATTTTTCGAGGAACGAAATGACTGTTACATTTATCGGCGGCGGCAACATGGCGACCGCGATGATCGGCGGTCTGCTGAAGAAAGGATGGTCGGCGGACGCGATCCGCGTTGTCGAAATCGACGCCGGCGCGCGCGCGCGGCTCGCCCGCGAGCTGAAGGTGAAAGCCGTGGCCGAGCTTGGTCCGGACGCGGCCGGAGCAGAGTGCATCGTGCTCGCAGTCAAGCCCCAGCAGATGCGTGAGGCGGCCCGGGCATTGCATCCGATGCTCGCCTCCCAGCTTCTGGTCACAATTGCCGCCGGCATCGGGCTGCGGGACCTTTCGCGCTGGCTGGGCGGGTATCAGAGGCTCGTTCGCGTAATGCCCAATACGCCGGCCCTGGTGCTCGCCGGCATTTCGGGTCTTTGTGCGATGCCCGCCGTTTGCGCGGAAGACCGTGCGCGAGCAGAGGAAATCATGGGCGCGGTCGGCACCACGCTGTGGCTCGACCGCGAGGAGCAGATGGATGCGATCACTGCGGTCTCGGGCAGCGGGCCGGCCTACGTGTTTTACTTCATCGAAGCGCTGCAACTGGCGGCCTCCGAGCTCGGGTTCGAGGCGGCGGATGCGCGCCGTCTGGCGCTCGAAACTTTCGCCGGTGCCGTGAAACTCGCGCGGACGAGCGGCGAGGATCCCGCCACATTGCGCGCGCGTGTGACTTCCAAAGGCGGCACCACCGAGCGGGCGCTCGGCGTCATGGAAGCGCAGGCGCTCAAGGAAATCGTGGTGCGCGCGGTGCGCGCGGCCGCCGCGCGCTCGCGCGAACTGGGCGAGGAACTGGGCAGTCAATAAATGCTCGAGAACGCGCTGATATTCCTGGTGAACACCGTCTTCGGGCTGTTCACCATGGCGCTGCTGGTGCGCTTCTACGTGCAGTGGGCGCGCGCTCCCTACCGCAACCCGTTGTCCGAATTCCTGAGCGCGTTAACGGATTTTATGGTGCTTCCCGCGCGCCGCGTGATCCCCGGCCTGTGGGGGCTCGATCTCGCGACACTGGTGCTGGCGTGGCTGATCCAGCTCCTGGAATTATTCATCATATTCCTGATCAAAGGCCATCCGCTTGCCGCCGCCGGCAGCGCCTTCGTCGGACTTGCGTTGTTAGCGGGGCTCATGATCGTCAAGTTCGGACTCTACATCGTGATCGTTGTGGTGGTGGTCCAGGCAGTCATGTCCTGGATCAATCCCTATACCCCGCTCGCACCGCTTTTCAACAGCATGAGCCGGCCATTCCTGCGGGTTTTCCAGAAGCTGATCCCGCCGATCGGCAACGTCGACCTGTCGCCGCTGTTCGTGATCGTCATCTGCCAGCTCCTGCTGATGCTGCCGGTCGCCTATCTCGAGATGACGCTCTCGCAATGGTTGGGATGACCGGCTGGCACCGCTTCGATCCCGATGCGCGGCGGCTCACGCTTACCGTTCATGTGCAACCCAATGCGGCCGCAAGCGCGGTCGCCGGAATCCACGGCGATGCGCTCAAGATCCGGATCGCGGCGCCTGCCGTCGACAACAAGGCGAATGCGGCGCTGATCGATTTTCTGCACCGTCTCCTGAATGTTCCCGCCTCGCAGATCAACCTTCGCCGAGGCGCGCACGGGCGGCGTAAGATCATCGAGATCACCAACGCCAACGCATCGCTGCTGACGCGTCTCAAGGCCGCCGTGGGGCAGTAGCACCGATCCTGGAGTGACGGGTGATGAGTGACAAGTGAGCGGTGACGAGTGACGGGTGATGTAGTTACCCATTTCCCATTTCCGATTTCCTATTTACGATTTTCGGGCGCTCCCCCGTCGGCGGCACCGTCCGTCCTCTGCCGCGCGGCGCGCTTTTCTTCTTCGGCCTCCCGTCTTCCTGCCGCGCGCAGCTCGCGCGATCTTACCAGGAGCGAAACCGCAACCCAGGCGGCGAGCAGTGCCAGCGGAACGCCGACGACGAGCGGCCACAGCAAGGCGACGGCGGCGAACGCCAGCAGCGCAACGGCCACGCCGAGCATCGTACCGGCCTCGGCAGGCCCGAGCACGCGGCGATTGGTGATCGCCGCGCCCACGGTGTTTCCGAAACGCAGCGCCCCGGCCGCGGCGCGCGAGGCGCTGCCGCCGCGCGCCCGGCCGCGCCGGCGCGGCGCCGCCGGGCGCACGCGGTTACGCGCCGAGAGCACGATTTCGGTGGCGTTCGCGAGATCCTCCTCATACATTTGCTGCATCGCCACGGCGAAACGCTGATCCTCGACCGCGACATCGAGTTCGTAATTGCCGATCCAGCTCGACAAATTGAGATTGGACGAACCCACGCGCGCCCAGCGGCCGTCGGCCACCGCGGTCTTCGCGTGCAGCATCGGACCATTCCACTCGAAGACCCGGATGCCGGCCTCGAGCAGCGGACGGTAACCGGAGCGCGACAGGGCCGAAAGCACCGGCAGATCGCTCGCACCGGGCACGAGCAGCCTCACATCCACGCCGTCCATCGCGGCTGCGCGCAGCGCCTGCACATAGGGCGTGGTGCCGACAAAATAGGCGTCGGTGAGCCACAGTATGCGGCGCGCCATCGCCGCAATCAGCTGATCAAGGCGATAGAGCGCGGCGATATTCGGCGCCGTGGCGAGCACGCGCACCATCACTTCGCCTGCGGCAGCGATGGCGTCGGGATCGGTGAGCTCGTCTTCGGAAATCGGCCCACCAGCCGCCGCCCAAACCTCGGCAAAAGCGCGTTCGATATCGGCGACTGCCGGACCGTGCACCTCGACCCCGGTGTCGCGCCACGGTTCAATCCCGCGCGCGGGGTCGCCGACCCATCTGCGGCTCACGCACAACCCCGTCACGAAACCCACGCGGCCGTCCACCGCAATCATCTTGCGGTGGTCGCGCATCAGCCACCCGAACGGGCTGTCCAGCCGCGGCGGGCTGAAGCACCTCACCTCGCCGCCGGCAGCGATGAGCGGTTGCCACAGCCGCCGCGACGCTGCCCCGACGGCCCCCATCCAATCGTAGATCGCCCTGACACACACACCTTCGCGCGCCTTCGCTGCAAGCGCGGCGACGAATTCGCGCCCTATCCGGTCCTCGGCGATGATGTAGTTTTCGAAGTAGATCTTATGGGTGGCGGCGGCGATTGCCTCCAGCCAGGCCGGATAGTTTTCCGCGGCGTTTCTCAGTATCCGCACGCTGTTGTCCGGCACCAGGGGCGCGCCGGCGGCGCGCGAGAACGCCTGTTCGGCAAGCGCGCGAGCAAGCGGCATTGCCGGCGGCTCCAACTGCTTTGACCCGTATGGCTCCACTACAAGGCCTCATTCATACTGCGCGCCGCCGCGGCCTCAGACCGGTAATCTCGGGCATGTAGTACCGACCTGTCGGCCGCCAAGTGCCGCTCCCGCACTCGGCCGCTCTGCGGCACCGAGTCGCGCCACTTACATCAATATGATGTCGAACTGTTCCTGGTTGTACACCGTCTCGACCTGGAGCGACACCGGCTTGCCGATGAAGTCGGACAGTATCGCCAGGCTCTGCGATTCCTCGTCCAGAAACAGGTCGATCACCTGCTGCGAGGCGAGGATGCGGAACTCGCGCGCGCTGAACTGGCGCGCCTCGCGCAGCAGTTCGCGCAGAATCTGGTAGCACACCGTCTGCGCGGTCTTCAGCTCCCCGCGGCCCTCGCACACCGGGCACGGCTCGCACAGCACGTGAGCCAGGCTCTCGCGCGTGCGCTTGCGCGTCATCTCCACCAGTCCGAGCTGGGTGAAGCCGTTCACCGTCATGCGCGTGCGGTCGCGCGCGAGGGCCTTGCGGAATTCATTGAGCACGGCGTTCTTGTGCTCCTCGGTGTCCATGTCGATGAAGTCGATGATGATGATGCCGCCCAGGTTTCTCAGCCGCAACTGGCGCGCGATCACCTGCGCCGCCTCGAGATTCGTCTTGAATATGGTGTCGTCGAAGCTGCGGCCGCCGACGAAACCCCCGGTGTTGACATCGATCGTGGTGAGCGCCTCGGTCTGGTCCACGATCAGGTAGCCGCCGGATTTCAGCTCCACGCGGCGCGCCAGCGCCTTCTCGATCTCGTCCTCGACTCCGTAGAGATCAAGCAACGGGCGCTCGCCCTGGTAGTGCTCGATCCGTTCGACCATCGTGGGCGTGAACTCCTGGGCGAAGGCTTGCATGCTCTGAAACGTCTCGTGCGAGTCGACCGGGATGCGGATCGTCTCCTCATGTACGAAATCGCGCAACACCCGCAGGCTGAGATTCAGGTCCTGATAGAGCAGCGTCAACGGAGCGGCCGTTTGCGCCCGCTCCTGGATGCCGCGCCAGAGCTTCCTCAGGTACTCGACGTCGGAAGCGAGTTCGCGGTCGGAAGCGGTTTCCGCCACGGTGCGGATGATGAAGCCGCCCTTCTCGTCGGGTGGCAGCACCTGCTGCAGTTTCTCGCGCAAGTGCTGGCGCTCTTCTTCGTCCTCGATGCGCTGCGAGATGCCGATGTGCGACTCCTGCGGCAAAAAGACCAGGAAGCGGCCGGCGATGCTGATCTGCGTCGAAAGGCGCGCGCCCTTGGTGCCGATCGGGTCCTTGACCACTTGCACCGTCAGGTTCTGGCCTTCGGCGAGGAGCTTTTCGATCGGCGTGCCGTGATCGCCGTTGTCCCGGCTGCTCCAGATGTCGGCCACGTGCAGGAATGCCGCGCGTTCACCCCCGATATCGACGAAGGCCGACTGCATCCCCGGCAGCACGCGGATCACCCGTCCCGTGTAGATGTTGCCGACGAGCCCGCGGGCCGAAGCGCGCTCGATATGCAGCTCCTGAGTGACACCGTGTTCGATCACGGCGACGCGCGTCTCCTGCGGCGTGACGTTGATGAGGATTTCTTCAGTCATCGGGCCCGACGCGGGCTAGGAGTTTGCCGGACCCCGGATCAGAGTCCGGGGCAAGCTTAACCCCGACAAACGCCTCAGGCAAAACCGCCTGCTGGAAAACAGCGAAAAAGGGACTTGAAAACACAAACTCGACCCCGCTTTCATCGCCACTCGCAGGCCAACAGGGCGTGTTCTGTCAGATCTCATGCTTCAGGCGGTTTTGCTTTAACAGCCTGTCGGGCCTGCTAAGCTTGCCCCGGACTTGATCCGGGGTCCGACGGGCTGCTAGAGCACTTCGATGTCGAACCTCTGCAGCAGCTCCGCGGTTTCAGCGAGCGGCAGCCCCATGATACCCGAGTAGCTGCCGGTGATCCGCGTGACGAACGCCGCAGCGCGTCCCTGGATCGCGTAGGCGCCGGCCTTGTCGAACGGCTCGCCGCTTGCAATATAGCGCCGTGCTTCCGCTTCGGAAAGCGTCCGGAACTCGACCGACGATATCGAGACGCTGCTCTCCACCCGATCGCGCAAGGCGACCGCGACGGCGCTGATCACCCGGTGCTCCCGGCCCGCCAGCGCGGAAAGGATCTGCACGGCGTGCTCGGCGTCCTGCGGTTTGCCGATGATCTCGTCGCCGAGGACCACCGTCGTATCGGCGGCAAGAACCGGATACGGCTGCAGACGACGCGGCGCCAGCTTTTCGGCGGCGACCCGGGCCTTGGCACGGGCGATGCGCAGCACATATTCGGCGGCCGGCTCGCCGGCAAGCGGTGTTTCGTCGACGTCGATACCGCGTCGCGGATCCTCCCGCAGCAGCAGCAGCTCGAAGCCGACGCCGATCTGCTTCAACAGATCGCGCCGGCGCGGGCTGCGCGACGCAAGGTAGATGCGTTTGTCGCTAGTGCTCATTTTGTTGAGGGATTAGGGATCAGGGGCTAGGGACTAGTGCGAAACTCCGTAAGTGTGTTCTAGCCCCTAGCCTCTAGCCCCTATGGTAAGGATGACCACTCAACATCGACACCGCACGATAGAGCTGTTCGGCAAGCACGATGCGCACGAGTCCGTGCGGCAAAGTAAGCGGCGAAAGCGACCACACCAGGTCCGCCTGCTCCTTGAGCGCCGCCGCCGTGCCGTCGGCGCCGCCGATGATGAAAGCCACGTCGCGCCCCGCCCCGCGCCAGCGCGCTATGCTGTCGCAGAGTTGCCGCGTCGCGAAACTCTTGCCGCGCTCGTCGAGCACCACCTTGTAGCAGCCGCCCGGCAGCGCCGCGGCAATGCGCCTGTGCTCGGCCTGCAACGCACGCTGCACTGCGCCCGCGCCCGCACGGCTGCTGCGGACTTCCGGCTTGATTTCGATCAGCGCGAGCCGCGCTTCCCGCGGCAGGCGCCGTGCGTATTCCTCGAAACCTGCCTCGATCCACGCCGGCATCCTGTGGCCGACCGTCACCGCCAGGAATTTCACGCGGCGTGGCGGGCACTGCCCGCACGTCCCCGCGCCCTGCGCGCCGGCGGGGCCCAGAGTTCTTCGAGGTTGTAATATTGGCGGATCGCCGGTTGCATGATGTGAACCACCACCGCCCCCAGGTCGACCAGTATCCACTCGCCGGCCCGTTCTCCCTCCACACCGTAGATGGTTGCGCCAAGCGCCTTCAGTTTTTCCTGGACGCTGTTGGAAAGCGCCTTGCTCTGGCGAGTGGAATCGGCGCTTGCGATGATGATTCTGTCAAACAGCGAAGTCATGCGCTTCACGTCCAGGACCACGATGTCGCGCGCCTTGATGTCTTCGAGCGCGGCCACCGTGGCGTTCACCAGTTTGCCGATTCTCATCAACCTCCTATTGAACCTCGTGCAAATGCGTGGCAGCGCGTCTGCACCTCGAATCCCCCTTCTCCCCCCGGGAGAAGGGCGGGGATAAGGGATGAGCGGCATCGTGCATTCTTACCACGCTCATCCAACGTACAATCCTTTCGCCTGAATATAATCGAGAACGGAGTCGGGAAGCAAATAACGGGGGCTTGCGCCCGAGCGCACGCAATCGCGGATCAGAGTGGCCGAAATATCGAGCGCGGCGATCGCGATTACGACAATGCCGCCCGCTGGTGCGAGATGCACCGCGAGCGGCTGTTGCATCGTGCGGGAAGCGTATTCGCGCGCGAGCGGCTGCGGCATGCGGTCCTGCCAGATGTTGACCGGATAGCCCGGGCGGTGCGCCACCACGACGTGCGCAAGCCTGAAAAGCTCATGCCAGCGGCTCCACGTCGCGAGATCGAGAAAGGCGTCGGCGCCGAGCAGCAGGCATATCGCACGCGTTGCCCCGACTTCCCGGCGCAACTCGCCGAGGGTATCCACCGTGTAACCCGGCCCGTCGCGTCTGGTTTCACGATCATCGACCGTAAACAACCGGTTGTCCCCGATCGCGAGCCGCACCATCGCCAGCCGATGGGCGGCGGACACGTCAGGCGCGGCCCGATGCGGCGGCGTGCCGCTTGGAACGAAGCGCACGTGATCGAGTCTGAGCTTCTCCGCGACTTCCTGCGCGAGGCGCAGATGACCGAAGTGGATGGGGTCGAACGTCCCCCCGAGAACTCCGATCGGCGCGGTTGCGGTCACCATTCGTCAACCGCCGCGGAGAGGAGAAAAGAGAAAGGAGAAAGGAGTAGAGCGCCCCGCGCACGGTTTACACCCCTCTCTTCTCTTTCCTCTCCCCTCTCGCTTCATATGACTAGAGAACGAGTCTGCGTATATCCGAAAGCACGTTGCTCAGATAGGAGATGAAGCGCGCACCCTGAGCGCCGTCGATCACGCGGTGGTCGTAGGACAGCGACAGGGGCAGGATGAGGCGCGGCGTGAATTCCTTGCCGTTCCACAGCGGCTTCATCAGCGCCTTGCCGACCCCGAGAATCGCCACCTCAGGCGCGTTGATGATCGGCGTAAACATGGTGCCGCCGATGCCCCCCAGGCTGGAAATCGAAAAACACCCGCCCTGCAGGTCGGCTGGCGAAACCTTGCCGGTACGCATGCGCGCGCTTGCCTCTCCCAGCTCCTTGGCAAGTTCCAGCAGGCCTTTCTTGTCGACATCGCGGATCACCGGCACTACCAGGCCGTTCGGCGTGTCGACCGCGATGCCGATGTGATAGTACTGCTTCAGAATCAGGCTCTCGCCGTCCGCTGAAAGCGAAGCGTTGAACTGCGGGTGCTGCTTGAGCGCCACCACTGAAGCCTTCATCACGAAACCGAGCATGGTGAACTTGATGCCGCTTTTTCTCGCTTCCTCGGCCTGCGTCTTGCGGAACGCTTCGAGCTCCGTAATGTCGGCTTCGTCATGCTGCGTGACATGAGGAATGCTCACCCAGTTGCGATGGAGGTTGGCGCCGGACAGCTTCTTGATGCGCAACAACGGCTGCATCTGGATCGGCCCGAACTTCGCGAAATCCACCTGGGGCGGCGGCGGCACACCGAAGCCGATGCCGCCTTCCGCAGCGCGCGGGCGGGCGAGCTCGGTCTTGATGTAATTCTGAACGTCTTCCTTGAGAATGCGCTCTTTCGCTCCCGTGCCTTTCACGCGCGAGAGATCCACGCCAAACTCGCGCGCGAGCCGCCGTACCGCGGGACTGGCGTGTGCCTTGCCAAAAGCGGCTTCGTCCACCCCCTCTTGTCTCCCCCCCTTAGCCAATGGGGGAGATGGGGGCGGTGCGGCTATGGCCGGCGGCGAAGCAACCGCAGGCTGCGGTGCGGCAAATCCCCCCGCTTCACCTCCCCGGTTGGGTGGGATTCCCGGCGCTGGAGGCGCCGCAACGGTGGTTGCGTTCTGCGCCGAGATAGCGGGAGCGCCATCAGCCGCCTCCAACAACAGCACTAAGGTGCCTTCCGAAACCTTGTCGCCGACTTTGACGTTAAGTTCCTTCACCACACCGGCCGCGGGCGAAGGCACTTCCATCGTGGCCTTGTCGGACTCAAGCGTGATCAGGGAATCCTCTTTGCCGACAGTGTCGCCGGGCCTGACCAGAAGCTCGATCACCGGCACGTTCTTGAACTCGCCGATGTCGGGAACCTTGACTTCCACCAAGTTGCTCATTATTGGCTCAACTTAAAGGATTGAGGTACTAGGATTGAGGATTGAGTTATTGATTCTTGCATAATGGGTTGACAAATAAGTGTCGTCCCCGCGAAGGCGGGGACCCATACTGAGCTGCCACGGAGACTGATGCGCCCTATGGATTCCCGTTTCCACGGGAATGACAACATGTCACTATTTCTGTCAACCACATATGCAAGGGTCAATAGTTCACATGCGCGCTTGACGCTTTTCCCTCAATCCTCGCTTCTCGATCCTCAATCCTCAATCCTAATACCTCAATCCTGCCGTTAGACCGTCGCCGGATTCGGTTTCTCCGGATCGATGCCATACTTGCTGATTGCCTCTGTCACTTGCCTTCGCGGCACCGCTTCCTGGTCCGCGAGCGCTTTCATCGCCGCCACCGCCACGTAGTAACGGTCCACCTCGAAGAACCTGCGCAACTGCTTGCGCGTGTCGGAGCGGCCGAAGCCATCGGTGCCGAGCACGAGATAGTTGTGTGTCGGCAGGAAAGCGCGGATCTGATCGGCAAAGATCTTCATGTAGTCGGTCGCCGCCGCCACCGGACCGGCACGGTCCTTGAGGCATTGCTCGACGTGACTCAGACGCGGCTCCGCCTCGGGATGCAGCATGTTCCAGCGCTGCGCATCGAGCCCCTCGCGGCGCAACTGATTGAAACTGGTGACGCTCCAGATGTCGGCCGCGACGCCGAAATCCTTTTCGAGGAGCTCCGCTCCGGCGATCACCTCGCGCAGGATGGCGCCGCTGCCCAGGAGCTGGATCCTGGGCTGCTTCGTCTTCGCTTTGCCCTCGCTGAGCAGATACATGCCCTTGAGTATGCCTTTTTCCACGCCTTCCGGCATCGGCGGATGGGCATAATTCTCGTTCATCACCGTGATGTAGTAGTAGACATCCTCCTGCTCCTGATACATCCGGCGCAACCCGTCCTGGATGATCACCGCCAGCTCATAGGCGAACGTCGGGTCGTACGAGATGCACTTGGGGATGCTCGACGCGAGGACGTGGCTGTGTCCGTCTTCGTGCTGCAACCCCTCGCCGTTGAGCGTGGTGCGTCCCGCCGTGCCGCCGATCAGGAAGCCGCGCGCGCGCATGTCGCCCGCGGCCCACGCCAGGTCGCCCACGCGCTGAAACCCGAACATCGAATAAAAGGCGTAGAACGGAATCATCGATACCCCGTTGGTGCTGTAGGACGTCGCGGCGGCGATCCACGACGACATTGCGCCGGCTTCGGTGATGCCCTCCTCCAGAATCTGGCCGTTTTTGTCCTCCTTGTAGAACATGAGCTGGTCGGCGTCCTGCGGGGTGTATACCTGACCGACGTGGGAATAGATGCCAAGCTGCCGGAACATGCCTTCCATCCCGAAAGTGCGCGCCTCATCCGGGATGATCGGCACCACGAGCTTGCCGATTTTCTTGTCGCGGATGATGGTGTTAAGGATGCGCACAAACGCCATCGTTGTCGAAATCTCGCGTCCTTCGGTGCCTCTGAGCTGGGCCTCGAATGCAGAAAGCGCCGGCGCTTCGAGCGGCGCGGCCTTGCGGCGGCGCGCGGGCAACAGGCCCCCCATCGCTTTCACCCGCTCCATGAGATATTTCATTTCCGGTGAGTTTGCCGCAGGCCGATAGAACGGCACTTCCTCGAGCTTGTCGTCGGGAATCGGCACGTCGAAGCGGTCGCGGAATGCCTTGATCGAGGCGGTACCCATTTTCTTCTGCTGATGGGTGATGTTCTGGCCCTCGCCCGCCTCGCCCATGCCGTAGCCCTTCACGGTCTTCGCCAGGATCACCGTGGGCTCACCCTTGTGCTTGACCGCCGCCGCGTACGCCGCGTAGATCTTGTGCGGATCGTGCCCGCCGCGGTTCAAGCGCCAGATATCGTCATCCGACATGTGGGCAACCATGTCAAGCAGCTCCGGATACTTGCCGAAGAAGCGCTTGCGCACGAAGGCGCCATCGTTGGCCTTGAAGGCCTGGTACTCCCCGTCAACGCACTCCTCCATGCGTTTGAGCAGGATGCCGCTCTTGTCGCGCATGAACAGGGGATCCCAGTATGAGCCCCAGATCACCTTGATCACGTTCCAGCCCGCGCCGCGGAAAGTCGCCTCCAGCTCCTGGATGATCTTGCTGTTGCCGCGCACCGGTCCGTCGAGCCGCTGCAGATTGCAGTTGATGACGAAGATCAGGTTGTCAAGCTGCTCGCGGCCCGCGAGCGAGATCGCGCCGAGCGATTCGGGCTCGTCCATCTCGCCGTCGCCCATGAACGCCCATACCTTGCGCCCCTGGGGCTCGATGATGCCGCGGTCCTTCAGATACCGCATGAAACGCGCCTGGTAAATCGCCATGATCGGGCCGAGGCCCATCGACACCGTTGGGAACTGCCAGAAGTCCGGCATCAGCCACGGATGGGGATAGGATGACAGGCCCTTGCCGCCGACTTCCCGGCGGAAGTTGTCGAGCTGCTCTTCGGTGATGCGGCCTTCGAGGTAAGCGCGGGCGTAAATGCCGGGCGCGGAGTGGCCCTGGATGTAGACGAGATCGCCGCCGAAATTCTCATTGGCCGCGCGGAAGAAGTGATTAAAGCCGATATCGTAGAGCGTCGCCGCGGAGGCGAAGCTCGCAATGTGGCCGCCGAGTTCCGAGGACTGCTTGTTTGCCCGCACCACCATCGCCATGGCGTTCCAGCGCACGAGCGACCTTATGTTGTTTTCGAGCTCCGCGTCCCCCGGCGACCGCTCCTCCTGGGTCATGGGGATGGTGTTCATGTACGCGGTGTTGGCGTTGTACGGGATATAGGCCCCCGAGCGGCGCGCCGTATCGACCAGTTTCTCGAGCAGAAAATGCGCACGGTCCGGGCCTTCGCGCTCCAGCACCGATTCCAGCGCATCCAGCCATTCCCGGGTTTCCTGCGGATCGACGTCAGCAAGGATGTCTCTCATGTCCATGGCGGTCACCTTTGCGGGGCTACTGTGTTAGGTGATGTGGCACGTCGGTGCCCCGGGCCGGGGGACCGATTATATCACCGCGGTGCGGCGTTTCGCCGCATGCTGCGGCGCAGAAAAACAGGAGAAGCTTTGCCGCAAAGGACGCTAAGAACGCCAAGGAAAAGCAATAATGCACCCTGTCAACAGATATTTCCCCAGTTCGCCCGAGTCGTCTGATGACAAGTTGTCTTCAGATTTTTCTCTACATGCCGTTCCTTTCTTCGCGTCCTTGGCGGCAATGCTTTAATGGCCTGTAAATTTCGCGGGGCGTTTTTCGAGAAAGGCGCGCATGCCTTCCTTCTGGTCAGCGGTAGCAAAGGCGAGCGCAAAAAGACTGCTTTCCAATACGCAGGCATTGCCAAGATCGAGGTCGTGGCCGCGCTGCGCAGCCTGCTTCGCAAGCCGCACCGCCACGGGGCCTTTGGCGGCGATCGCTCGCGCCATCTCCAGGCCCTTTTCCTTGAGTTCGGCGGCGGCATAGACGTGATTGGCGAGGCCGATACGAACCGCTTCGTCGGCTTTAACGTGGCGGGCGGTCGTCAGTAATTCGAGAGCCATGGGCGCGCTCGGGCGGTTGACCGTGAGAAGATAAATCTCCGTCTCGGGCTGCTCGAGCAGAATGTTTTGGAATGCCATCGTCAATACCCTTTGTGGAAAATCAAACTTTTCCTGCATTGGAACCTGGAATGGATCTTGATAATATTGTCGTCGAACTCAAGCAGCAGGTGAGCCAGCGTACGCCGCCGTGCAGTCCACCGCGAAGGCATGTTGCAGCTTATCCTGTGTGAAGTGCCGTTGCAGACTTTGCGCGTCGTGAACAACATGCCAGGATTTTCGGTTGACCCGGACCGAGCATGATTATCCTGCACGCCGCGACCCGCGGTGACAAGCTACTCGTTTGGGGTGAAGCACCCACCGGCGCCGCGCGTCCCAGGGCGGGACGCCGATCCCGCACAAAAGGGCCGGCTGCTCGGCGTTACCCTTATGACGCGGGTGCCGTCATCCTTTGTTCCGCCCTACACACTGCCGTGCCGGGACTCAAGCCAGGCGCAAAACGCGCAGAGCAGGTGGTATTGTGGTTGCCCACGCGCGGCGATGTGCCCTTGGCATCCAGCGCACTGATCGCCGAGCCGTCCGACGCGAGGCTGCCGCAGCGACTTGCGCCGTGGCGCGTCACCGGACTGCAGCTTGAAATGGACCAGGTCATCGAGCTGCTCTGCGCGTGCATGAGAAAGCAGGCCCTCGCGCCGGGCGTGGTGGTTGGATGCGACCTCGGCTGCTGGGCCACTGCGTTGCGCTTTGCCGGATCTGTCATTGCACGCGAGCGTTATCTGCCGGGAGTAATGCAATCGCAAGGCGTCTACTACGCCCGCTGGGAACCGGTTATCGAGGGTCCGGACGCGCGCCGGCTTGCGGCGCTCGTGCAGCAGATGCCCGCAGCTTCGAGGGCATTGTCTGACGACAACGGTTCTCCGCCGCAATTAGCGCCGTCAGCCATCGTGAACGCCGTCGTGGCCGGGATGGTCGACAGGCTTGTCCGCCGGGGCACCGGCGCCGAGGTCTCGGCTGGTCACGAAAAGAAGAAGACCGCGCACGCGACGGAGCGCTTCGCAAGCGTCCACGACCATTGGCTGCATGCGCTGCGCACCGCGGATGGCGCGATGGGAGGAGACCCCGCCGCACTCGCGCACTTCGCCGCGCAGGTGCGGGAATGGCAGCGGCCGATCACGCTGGCGACCACCTCGCCCCTGCGCCTGTGCTTTCGTTTGGAGGACCCCGACGAACCTGAGCACGCCGAAAAAGACGCCGCCGATGGCGCTTCGGGCGGCGCTTGGCACGTGCGTTACCTGCTGCAGGCGGCAGACGATCCGAGCCTCCTCATTCAGGTCGCGGATGCGTGGCGCGGGCGGCGCGGCGCTGAAGCGCCATGGCGCCGATCTGCGCGAGTATCTCCTGTCCTCGCTCGGCCAGGCGGCGGCAATTTCTGATCGCATCGCGGGGAGCCTCAAGTCGAGCGAACCCTCGGGATATGAGCTCGACGCCGCAGGCGCACATGATTTCCTCACAAAAACGGCCATGGCGCTGGAAGCGGGCGGATTCGGCGTCATGTTGCCTGCCTGGTGGACGCGGAAAGGCACGAAGCTGCGGCTCACCGTGCACGCCAACGTCAAAAGCCCGAAACTATCCGGAAGCACGGGGCTCGCCCTCGATGAAATTGTGCACGTGGATTGGGAGGTCGCGCTGGGCGGCGAGCCCATCAGTCTGCGGGAGCTTGAGGCGCTTGCGCGATTGAAGGCCCCGTTGGTGAGGCTGCGCGGCCAGTGGGTGGAGATGAGCGCGCAGGAAATCCGCGCTGCGCTGGAATTCTGGCACGCCAAAGCTGACCGCGAGACAACGGTGCGGGGACTGGTGCGCCTGTCGCTCGGTGTCGAGGACTCGGTTGGGCAACTCGCGATTGGCGGCGTCACCGCCAGCGGCTGGGTCGGCGAATTGCTCGACAAGCTCGCGGGCGCGGACTCATATCAGGAACTGCCGCCGCCCGAAGGGCTCGCCGCCGAGTTGCGTCCCTATCAGGTGCGGGGCTACTCGTGGCTCGCGCAACTTCGGCAGTGGGAACTGGGGGCATGTCTTGCCGATGACATGGGACTGGGCAAGACCGTTCCGGAAAGCTCGCGCGGCTCACCGAAATGCTGGAAGAAGTCATCGCTGAGGACGAGCGGGCGCTGGTATTCAGTCAATTCGCCGAGATGGGCGAGATCCTGCGCCGCCACCTGCAGGAGACTTTCGGACGGGAAATCCTATTCCTGCATGGCGGCGTGACCCGGAAGCAGCGCGACAGAATGGTGGAACGCTTCCAGGACGGCGACGCCGCACCGCCGGTTTTCCTGCTGTCGCTCAAGGCCGGGGGCACCGGACTCAATCTTACCGGCGCAAACCATGTCTTCCATTTCGACCGCTGGTGGAATCCGGCGGTGGAAAACCAGGCGACCGACCGGGCGTTTCGCATCGGGCAGACCAGGAACGTGCAGGTGCACAAGTTCATTTGCGCCGGTACTCTCGAAGACAAAATCGACGAGATGATCGAGCGCAAGAAGCAGATCTCCGAGAAAGCGGTGGGTGCCGGCGAGGGCTGGCTCACCGAGCTCTCTACCCGCGAATTGAAGGAAATATTCGCGTTGCGCAAGGAAGCCGTCGCCGAATAGAGCGAAAGGAAAAACTGATGGCGCGCCGCTGGTACCCGGAATTCTTTTATCAGCCTTCGCGGCCGCGGGCCGCGCGCGGCGGCATCAAGGCGCAGACGAAGCGCGGCGGCTTCGGGCAAAGCTGGTGGGCGAAGCGCTGGATCGGCGTGCTGGAGAATTTTGATATCGGCGCACGCTTGGGTCGCGGTCGTTCCTACGCGCGTTCCGGGCAGGTATTGGACCTCAGGGTGGCCGAGGGCCACGTGACCGCCAGGGTGCAAGGCTCGCGCCCGCAACCCTATGGCGTCAGTATCAAGGTCAAAACCCTCACGAAGGGCCACTGGGAAAAGCTTGCCGGTGCCCTGGGCAACCAGGCCATTTTTGCCGCCAAGCTCCTCACCGGAGAAATGCCCGAAAACATCGAAGAGGCGTTCAAGACGGCCGGATTGTCGCTCTTTCCGGAGAAAAGCCGCGACCTTGAAACCGACTGCACGTGCCCCGATTGGTCCAACCCCTGCAAGCACATCGCCGCGGTCTACTACCTTCTCGGCGAGGAATTCGACCACGATCCGTTCCTGATTTTCAAGCTGCGTGGCATGGACCGCAAGCGGTTCGTCGAACTGCTTGGTGCAGGAGGCGCTAAGCCGCCGAAGAAAACGCGCGTACCGGAAGCGCCATCGTCTGTGCCGTTATCCGCGGAACCCGAAGCGTTCTGGGGCCTTGCCGCCTCAACCGATTTCGACTTGGGCGAGGTGTCCATACCGCCCGTTTCCGCAACGCTCGTGAAGCGTCTCGGTAACTTCCCGCTGTGGCGCGCCGAAGAGGGCCTGCTGCAAGCGCTGCAACCTTTATACGCCGCCGCGGCGCCGGCGGGGCTGAAGGTGGTTTTGGGAGAACCGCCGCAACGCGAAGCAGGTAGCCCGGATGGAATGAAATGAAATCCGGGGAACGTGATCCCGGAATTCGCTGCGCTTCTTCCGGGCTACGCCTGCGTTAGCACGACGAACCGAGAACCCCCTCACAACCTACCCACGCAACACTTCCCTCTCGCTTCGGGCCACGCAGCGGCATTATCCGCCAAATGACGCGGTGACCGATCAAGCCACCCGACGCACTACCCTGCGGTCACGAAAAGCGTGGCGGTGTCCACGGCGAAGGACGTCGCTCCTCTACGCCCTTCGCGGCTGTAGATCTCGATCTGCCGGGACTGCGGGTACACGATCCACGCCTCGACCGCGCCGGCGTTGACGTAAGCCATCGCCTTCTCGCGCAGCTTGGGCAGCGCGTTGCTTGCCGACACGATTTCCACGCAAAGTTCCGGCGCGCTGGACAGAGGCATTTCCTCGGGATGCGCCGCGAGGTAGCTCTCGGAGCACCAGGCGACATCGGGTGCGCGTACCCCGATGGACGTTGCGACACCCACCTCGGCCATCGTGTGCCCGCCGAGCGCTTTTCGCAGCGCCTCGGCAACGCGCATGGCGGCGATCCCATGGCTCTTGCCGACCGGGCTCATCAGTATCTCCCCCCACTCGGTGAGTTCGATCTTTCCGGCGACGTCCTCGAAAGTCGGGTCAGCGCACAAGGCTTGCCAGCGCCTGGCGAGCTGATCCGGCGCCAAGGGGGCTTCGATCGTTTCGGCAGTTACAGACATGGCTGGGCATTCCCGCTTCGCCGGGCCGCCGTCAGTCTCTCGACGCCGACGATCCTGCGGCACCCGGCGCTACCAGTTTACCACCATTGCCGGCAGCTCCAGGCAAGAGGGTCGGCTGCGTCACCCGCTCGGGCGGCGTGCAATCGCTCATGACGCGCCTTCCCGGCGCAGGCGAAGTCCTCCCGTTCGGGCTGCGCCACGGTCTTTTCATAGGCGGCGCGCAAGTCGCCGACCTCGGGGTCGCTGTATTCGAGGATCCGCATGAAATCAGTCCGGATTACTTCGCCGCCATGCGCATCGCGCCATCGAGGCGGATCACTTCCCCGTTGAGCATGGGATTTTCAATGATGTGCCGCGCGAGCGCCGCATATTCTTCAGGCTTGCCCAGCCGCGGCGGAAACGGGATCTGCGCGCCGAGCGATGCCCGAACTTCGTCGCTGAAACCCGCCATCATGGGCGTTTCGAAAATCCCCGGCGCGATGGTCATCACGCGAATACCCAACCTTGCGAGCTCGCGCGCAATGGGCAACGTCATGCCGACGACGCCGGCTTTGGAGGCGCTGTAGGCGGCTTGGCCGATCTGGCCTTCGAAGGCTGCGATCGAGGCGGTGTTGATGATCACCCCGCGCTCGCCATCGGCGTTGGGCGCATTCGCCGCCATCGCCTGCGCGGCGAGACGGATCACGTTGAAGGTGCCGACGAGGTTGATCTGAAGCGTGCGGTTGAAGGATTCGAGATCGTGCGGGCCGTTGTTGCCGAGCACACGCTCGGCAGTGGCGATGCCGGCACAGTGGATCGCGCCGTGCAGCGCGCCGAATCTCATCAGCGCCGCGTCCACCGCGGTCTTGACCGGAGCCTCCAGCGTCACGTCTGCGGCAGCGAAAAAAACGCTCGCACCGAGATCGCCCGCCAGTTTGTTGCCCGCCTGCACGTTCACGTCGACGACCACCACCTTGCCGCCGCGCTCAACCAGCAACCGAACGGTGGCGGCGCCAAGTCCGGAACCCCCGCCGCTCACAAGAAACGTGTTGTTCCTGATCTGCATGGAATGCCGCTCGGAAAATGAAAAAATTCGAGGTCAGTCATACTTGCGGGTGTCGTCGATGACCTTGCCGTCGTTGGGCAGGCTGCCGAGCGGTTTGAACGCGACTTCGCCGCGCAGATTGCACACGGCGCGGATCGACGCGGTGATCGCCTGCGCCAGCGACGTCACCAGCACCTCGCCCACCCACGCCATCGGCAGGTACGACAGGATGTCATCCTCCGGCCCCAAATTGTCGAAGCCGCGGCCGATTGTCGCCGATGATGGCGAGGTTATGGCCGCGCCGAAACCCCAGGGCCGCAAGCCCGCACGCCAAGGCGCGCACCTCCTCGGCCGCCTGCGACCAGGTCCACGTCTGCCAGATGCCGTAATCCTTTTCCCGGATTGCGGGCCGCTCGCCGCGTTCGCGCGCGTGCTCCAGCAGCAGCTTGGGGAACGTATCCGGCGCAGGAACGCTCGCGTCAGGACCCTGCGACAGCTTGTTATCCGCAATCATGGGCCGGCGTCTGCCTTGTTCCATCTCGTGATGGCCGTCGATTCCACTACAGCCCGACGACCTGGTTGGCGATGTCTATGGTGATCTTGATCTTGCCGATTGCCCTGCCGGTGCAGCGCACGAACTTGTTTGCCCACGCGGTATTGGCGGCGAAAGCCTGAGCCCCGTAGGCCATCGCGATGCGCACAACCTTGTCGGCCAGCGCTGCCGTGCCGACCCGGCGCGCCGCTTCGCAGCCGGTATTGACATATTCCTCGTCGATCCAATGCCGGGCCTGTTCCCAGGTCATGTCCGCCGTGTCGGCATCGACCAATTCGAACAGGTATGCCTGGTCACGGCCGAAGCTCACGGTTATGTGATGCTCCATATCATCGTTTCCCTTCGGTGGCGATCACGCCAGATGCCAGATGCCGGACGTCAGGCGACTCTGTCGTCTGACGGCTGACGTGGTGCGGTTCAATTGCGCTCGCTCATCGACACAAACTTTCTTGGCTCCGGCCCGGTGTAGACCGCAGTGGGGCGGATGATCTTGTTGTCGATCCTCTGCTCGATCACATGCGCGGCCCAGCCCGCAGTGCGGGAGATGACGAAGATCGGCGTGAACATCGCGGTCGGGACGCCCATCCGGTGGTAGGACACCGCGGAGAACCAGTCGAGATTGGCGAACATCTTTTTCTCGCGCATCATGACGGCCTCGATGCGATCGGCCACCTCGAACATCTTCATGTCGGCCGCGTCCTTCGAGAGCGTGCGCGCGACTTCCTTGATGATCTTGTTGCGCGGGTCGGCGATGGTGTAGACCGGGTGGCCGAAGCCGATCACCACCTCCTTGTTGCGCAGGCGCGTGACGATGTCGTTTTCCGCTTCGTCGGGCGTCTCGTAGCGGTTCATCACTTCAAAGCCCACTTCGTTCGCGCCGCCGTGCTTGGGGCCTCTCAAGGCCCCGATCGCGCCGGTGATCGCCGAATACATGTCCGAGCCGGTGCCGGCCACCACCCGCGCCGCAAAGGTCGAGGCGTTGAATTCGTGCTCGGCGTAGAGGTTGAGGGAAGTGTGCATCGCGCGCACCCACAGCGCTTTCGCCGGGCGCCCGTGCAGCAGATGCAGGAAATGCCCGGCGATCGAATCATCCTCAGTCTCAACCTCGATGCGCCGCCCATTGTGGCTGTAGTGATACCAGTAGAGGAGGATCGAGCCGAACGATGCCATGAGCCGATCGGCGATGTCGCGCGCGCCGGCCAAATGGTGGTCGTCTTTTTCGGGCACTGCGGTGCCGAGCGCCGAGCAGCCGGTGCGCATAACGTCCATCGGATGGGCGCCTGCCGGAATCTGTTCCAGCACGTTGCGCACGATCGCAGGCAGCCCACGCAGCGACTGCAGCTTCGCCTTGTAGTTGCGAAGCTCCGCGCTACTGGGGAGCTTCCCGTGCACCAGCAGATAGGCGATCTCCTCGAACTCGCACTGCTCGGCGATGTCGAGGATGTCATAGCCCCGGTAGTGCAGGTCGTTGCCGCTGCGGCCCACCGTGCACAGCGCGGTGCTGCCCGCCGCCACACCGGACAATGCGACCGACTTCTTGGGCTTCGAAACAGCGGATGCTTCATGCGTGTCCATGGTGTCTCCTTCGCGTCTGCCAAGGGGCGTTCTTGCCCGTTTGGGTAGTGCCAGCGTATGCGATACATTGAAGCGATGCTGTCATCTGGAGGACAATTACTACTGAGCGTCGCGAAAATACCCGACGCCGCTCGGCCCTCACCCCCGCCCCTCTCCCACAGGGCGAGGGGAGATTTGTGGTGCGCGCGGGTTGTCGCCCACTTGCACTAGCCTCAATTGGCCCCATGCGCTCATTAGATGAAATGCTCGCCTTGAGTCCGTGGATACGGGACCTCGAGCCCGGGCAGATGGCGCGCGTCCGCGCCGCGACCGTCACACGGGAATTTGAAGCCGGCAGCTACGTGTGCCGAAAAGACCAACGCTGCGACGCCTGGATCGGCGTCATTGATGGACTGGTCAAGCTGAGCTGTATCGCCCGCTCCGGCAAGTCGGTGACTTTGGCCGGCATCACCGCTGGGAGCTGGTTCGGGGAAGGATCGGTGCTCAAGCGAGAACGGCGGAAGTACGATGTCGTCGCCCTGCGCGGTTCGCGCATCGCGTTCATGCCGGAGGCTACGTTTCGCTGGCTGCTCGACACCAGCCTTTCTTTCAACCGCTTTCTGATCCTGCAACTGAACGAGCGCCTTGGCCAGTTCATCGGCATGGTCGAGCACGACCGGCTGCTCGAACCCGACGCCCGTGTCGCTCGCGCGCTCGCGGCGCTGTTCAACCCCGTCCTGTATCCCGGATCCGAACCCCGGATCCAGATCTCGCAAGAAGAGCTTGGCTACCTGGCCGGCACCTCGCGGCAACGGGTCAACCAGGCCCTGCACGTGCTCAAAAAGGCCGGCCTCGTCAAAGTCGACTACAGCCTGATCACCGTCCTCGATCTCGACGGCCTGCGCTCCTTCGACCCGTGAGGGGCTGACCGGCCGCCGCTACATGTTGCGGCGGTACTGGCCGCCCACTTCGAACAACGCCTGCGTGATCTGACCGAGCGAGGCAACGCGCACCGTGTTCATCAGTTCCGCAAACACGTTGCCCCCGGCAAGCGCGACCTGCTGCAGGCTCTGGAGCGCCGCTGGCGCCGCCTGCTTGTGGCACGCCTGGAATTCCCCCAGGCGCCTGATCTGGACTTGTTTTTCTTCCTCGGTCGAGCGGGCGAGCTGGATCGTATCGCTCGCCGCCACCGGGTCCGGATTAAGGAAGGTGTTCACACCGACGATCGGCAGCCGCCCGTCGTGCTTGAGGGTTTCGTAGTAGAGCGATTCTTCCTGGATCCTGCCGCGCTGGTAGCCGGTCTCCATTGCGCCCAGCACGCCGCCGCGCTCGGCAATGCGCTCGAACTCCTTGAGCACCGCCTCTTCGACCAGCGCTGTAAGCTCCTCGATGATGAACGAGCCCTGGTTCGGGTTTTCGTTCCTGGCAAGGCCCCACTCGCGGTTGATGATGAGCTGGATCGCCATGGCGCGCCTGACCGACTCTTCGGTAGGCGTGGTGATCGCCTCGTCGTAGGCATTGGTGTGCTGGCTGTTGCAGTTGTCGTAGGCGCCGGTCAGCGCCTGCAGCGTGGTGCGGATATCGTTGAAGTCCATTTCCTGCGCGTGAAGCGAACGGCCCGAGGTCTGCGTGTGATACTTGAGCTTTTGCGAGCGCTCGTTGGCTCCGTGGTAGTCGCGCATCGCGATCGCCCAGATCCGACGCGCCACGCGTCCCAGCACCGAGTATTCGGCGTCCATCCCGTTACTGAAGAAGAACGAAAGGTTGGGTGCGAAGTCGTCGATGTGCATGCCGCGCGCGAGGTACGACTCGACGTAGGTGAAACCGTTGGCGAGCGTGAAAGCAAGCTGCGAAATCGGGTTCGCCCCGGCTTCCGCGATGTGGTAGCCGGATATCGACGCCGAGTAGAAGTTCCTGACCTCGTTGTGAACGAAGAACTCCTGGATATCGCCCATCATCTTCAACGCGAACTCGGTCGAGAAGATGCAGGTATTCTGGCCCTGGTCCTCCTTCAGGATGTCGGCCTGCACCGTGCCGCGCACCGTGGCGAGCGTCCATTCCCGGATTTTCTGCGCCTCGTCCTCGGTCGCTTCGCGCCCGTTATCGCGGCGGAACGTGTCGATCTGCTGGTCGATTGCGGTATTGAGGAACATCGCCAGGATGGTCGGCGCCGGGCCGTTGATCGTCATCGACACCGAGGTCATCGGATGGCACAGGTCGAAGCCCTCGTAGAGCGCCTTCATGTCCTCGAGCGTGGCGATCGAGACGCCGGAGTTGCCGATCTTGCCGTAGATGTCAGGCCGCTCGTCCGGATCGCAGCCGTAGAGCGTGACCGAATCGAACGCGGTGGAGAGCCGCTTCGCCTCGGAATCGCGCGACAGATACTTGAAGCGGCGATTGGTGCGGAACGGATCACCCTCGCCCGCGAACATCCGCGTGGGATCTTCGCTCTCGCGTTTGAAGGCGAACACGCCGGCGGTGAACGGGAATGACCCGGGCACGTTTTCCAGCAGAAGCCACTTCACGATTTCGCCCTCGTCTTCGTAGCGCGGCAGCGCGACTTTGGGAATCCTGGTTCCCGACAGCGTGGCGTGGCCTAGCCGCGTGCGGATCTCACGGCCGCGGATTTTCACAACGTACTCGTCGCCGGCGTAGGTCGCGCGCGTACGCGGCCACAGCTCGAGCAGTTTCCTGGAGCGTGCGTCGAGCGCGGCATCGCGCGCGGCAATGAGTGCGTCGAGCTCTGCCGCAATCTTGTCAGTCCCGTGTATAGGGGAATCCAACGGGTCCTCCGCATTGCCGGATCCCCGCCTGCGCGGGGATGACGGCGCTTCGAGCAACATGTTCTTCGCTGCCGTCAGTTGCTGGCGCTCGCGCGCAATCCGCGCCTGGTGGCCGGCCTTCGCATGATAGGTGCGCACCGTTTCGGCGATCTCGGCAAGATAGCGCGTGCGCGCCGGCGGCACGATTTGTGTAGTCGCGCTCGAGCACCTGACCGCAACCGGAGCAAGCGCGCCCGGCGTGAGCTTGAGGCCGCGCGCAGCGAGCGTGACGCCGATTGCCTGGTAGAGCGCGGTGACGCCGTCGTCATTGAAGCGCGCTGCGATGGTGCCGAACACCGGCATGTCTTCGGGCGGCTCGCGGAATGCCTTGCGGTTGCGCTGTACCTGCTTGCGCACGTCGCGAAGCGCGTCCTGCGCGCCTTTGCGATCGAACTTGTTGATCGCCACAAACTGCGCGAAATCGAGCATGTCGATCTTTTCGAGCTGGCTTGCGGCGCCATACTCGGGCGTCATGACATAGAGCGCCACATCGACCAGCGGCATGATCGCGGCATCGCCCTGGCCAATCCCCGGAGTCTCGATCATGACCAGATCAAAGCCCGCGATCTTGCACGCGGCGATCACCTCCGGCAGGCACGGCGACATCCCGCCGCCGCCGGCGCGGGTCGCGAGTGAGCGCATGTAGATCGAGGGGCTGGCGATTGCGTTCATGCGGATGCGGTCGCCGAGCAGCGCGCCGCCACTCTTGCGCCGTGACGGGTCGACAGCAATCAGCGCAATCCGGAGGCTGTCGTGCTGGTCGAACCGGAAGCGGCGCACCAGCTCATCGGTGAGCGAGGACTTGCCGGAACCGCCGGTGCCGGTGATGCCGAGCACCGGCACGTTCGTGATGCGGGCTGCGCGCGCGAGCAGCTCCTGGCGCAGACCCTTTTCGCACTGCGCGTTCTCGAGCGTGGTAATGAACGCCGCAAGCTGGCGGCGCTCCCCGCTTGCGATGCCGTCGAGGCTCACCGGCACGTGCCGGGCGGGATCGAAGTCGCACACTGCAAGCATGTCGTCGATCATGCCTTGCAGCCCCATGCGCGCGCCGTCTTCCGGTGAATAGAGGCGCGCAATGCCGTAGGCGTGAAGCTCCGCCATTTCGGAGGGCACGATCACGCCGCCGCCGCCGCCGAACACCTTGATGTGGGCGCCGCCGCGTTCGCGCAGCAGGTCGATCATGTATTTGAAAAATTCGACATGGCCGCCCTGGTAGGAGGAAACCGCGATGCCCTGCACGTCCTCGTCGAGCGCGGCGGTGACGATCTCCTCGACCGAACGGTTGTGGCCGAGGTGAATGACCTCGGCGCCGCTTGCCTGCACGATGCGGCGCACAATGTTGATCGAGGCGTCGTGCCCGTCGAACAGGCTCGCCGCGGTAATGAAGCGGATCTTGTGCGTGGCCTGATCGGCCTTGCCTGCCGCCTGCACGCTCAAATCGGTCACGATTTGCCTCCGCCGTCACTCCATCTTGATTCCAGCCTCACGCGCGAGCCTGCCCTTCTTCACCACCTCGGCCTTGATATACGCTGTAAAGTCGTCCGGCGACGCGCTGGCGGTCAGTTCGACGCCCATGTCGAGAAAGCGGTTGCGCAGCTCCGCAATGCGGACGACTTTGGCGACTTCCGCGTACAACCGGGCAAGTATTTCACGCGGCGTTCCCGCGGGCGCCACCAGTCCGTTGAACGTGATGTCCTCAAAGCCCGGCACCCCCGCCTCGTCTATGGTCGGCAGATCAGGAAAGAGCGGGGACCGTTTGCGGCTGGTGACCGCAAGCCCTCTTAACTTGCCGGCCTTCACGTGAGGCGCCGAGGTGCTCACCTGGTCGAACATCATGGTGACCTGCCCGCTGATCACGTCCACGATTGCCTGGGCGTTGCCTTTGTAAGGCACGTGGAGCATTTTCAAGCCCACATGACGGTTGAAAAGCTCGGCTGCCATGTGCCCGGTTCCGCCCGTGCCCGCCGAGGCGTAGGAGATTTCGCCCGGCCGCGTTTTGGCGAGCGCAATCAGCTCTTTCACCGAGCGCACCGGAAGCGCGGGATTCACGACGAGCACCTGCGGCACGAGGCAGGTGAGCGAGACGCCCGCAAAGTCTTTCAGCGGATCGTAGCCGGGGTTCGACACGAGCGAAGGCACAACGGCAAACGTGTTCGCCATTGCCAGCAGCGTGTAGCCGTCAGGTGCGGATTTTGCGACAATGTGGGTGCCTACCAGGCCGCTTGCTCCGGGACGGTTGTCGACGATGACCTGCTGCCCGAGGCTTTGGGTGAGCCGCTGCGCAACCGCGCGCGCGACGAGATCCACGTTTCCCCCCGGGGCGAAGGGCACAATGACCCGAACCGCACGCGTCGGATAACTTCCCTGGGCCTGCGCGCCGGCAGCGCAGATGGTCGTAAACGCAGCCGCAACAATCATGCTCGCCTGCTTCATGTTTCCCTCCTCTCCGAGGGGCGTGCGCGGGGAGGCGCCCGCCGCTCAGTCACTGGTTGTCGACACGCATTTTAACGTAGGAACCGGGGGCGTCCTCGAGCGCTTTCAACTTGCCTTTGCCCGGCTCGCGCGCGGGCACTTTTTCGCCGCTGCGCCTGGCGATCCATTTTCCCCAATCGGTCCACCACGAACCGGGGTGCCGGGTGGCGTGTTTGAGCCAGGCGTCGGGACCGTCAGACAGATCCTCATTCGTCCAGTAACAGTACTTGTTGGCGGCGGGCGGGTTGATGATGCCGGCAATGTGTCCCGAGCCGCCGAGCACAAAACGCACCGGGCTCTTCAGAAGCTTCGCGCCGCGATAAGTCGAGTTCCAGGGCGCGATGTGGTCCTCGATGGTCGAAATGAAGTACGCCGGGGCGCTTGCCCGCCCCACATCGATCGGCACGCCGGCGAGCGTGATGCCGCCCGGTTTGCTAAGCAGGTTCTTCAGGTACATGTTGCGCAAATAGAAGCTGTGCATCGAAGCCGGCATGCGGGTCGAATCCGAGTTCCAATAGAGCAGGTCGAACGGGAAGGGGTCTTTCCCGAGCAGATAATTGCTGACGACAAACGACCAGATAAGGTCGTTCGCACGCAGCATGTTGAAGCTGGTGGCCATCTCGGAGCCTTCAAGATAGCCGCGCTTTTTCATGCGCTCTTCGAGCGCGGCGATCTGTTCTTCATCGATGAACACCTCGAGCTCGCCGGGTTCGGAGAAATCGATCATGGCAACGAAGAACGCCGCGCTGTGGATGCGCTTGTCCTTGTTCGCCGCAAGGTAGCCCAGCGCACACGCAAGCAGCGTGCCGCCGAGGCAGTAGCCGATCACGTTGGCGGTGGGCTCCCCGGTCGCCCGCTCCACGGCGTCGAGCGCGGCCAGCGCGCCCTCCGTGAGGTAATCGTCGAAGCCCTTGTGCGCGAGGCGCTCGTCGGGGTTGACCCAGGAAATCACGAATACGGTATGCCCCTGCTCCAAGGCCCACCTGATGAACGAGTTGTTCTCGCGCAGATCGAGAATATAGTACTTGTTGATCCATGGCGGAATGATCAGCAGCGGCCGCGCATACACCTGCTCGGTGAGCGGCTGGTACTGGATGAGCTGCAGCAACTCGTTCTGGAACACCACCTTGCCTCGGGTCACCGCGATGTTCCCGCCCAGGCGGAAGGCTTCGGTATCCGTCATTTTCACGCGCAGTTCGCCGCCATTGCCGCGCGTCAGATCCTCCAGCAGGTTGTTGAGTCCCCGCACGAGGTTCTGTCCTCCGGAGGTCACGGTCTCGCGCAGCACCTCGGGATTGGTGAAGAGAAAATTGGACGGCGACAGGGCGTCGATGTACTGCCGCGTGTAAAAGTCGACTTTCTTCGCGGTCTTGTCGTCGAGACCTTCGATGTTGCCCAGCGTCTGGTGCAGGTGCTTGGCGGCGACGAGGTAAGACTGCTTTATATAATCAAAGAGGAAGTTCTTTTCCCAATCCTCGTGCCGGAAGCGGCGATCGCCCTTGGGCAGCTCGACCACCGGCTTCACCTCCTGGCCCACGAGCTTGAGCATCGAGTTCTGCCACACCGCCATGTAGTCCTGCCAGAACTTCATCTGCGCCTCGGCGAGCCGGAATGGATCGGCGAGCATCCCGCTCCACGCCTCGAAAAACGCCCGCGCGATGCCGAGTTCGTCGTTGACAGTGAGCGGCGCGCCGTTGGCGCGGCGCTCCAGGAAGCGGGTAATGAGCTGCCCGCTTTTCAGGGCGATATCGGCGTAGAGCTTCGCCAGCTCGGCGGGATCGGCCTGCGGCCGCTCGGTCTGCTGGGTCGCGGTCATACTGACAATCCTTGCGTGTTACGGTGCCGCCCGGCGCACGAAGCGGTATACGCCGTTCGCATCGTCCACACGATCGAGCGTGCCGCAACGCATCAGATGGTTGAGATGGGCGATCGCCTCGCCCATGGCAAACACCACGTGGTAGTCGTCGAGCTTGCGGTCGAACAGTTCGGGGAGCACTTCCGCCGCAGTCTGCGGGCGGCCACAAACGGCTGTGAGCCGCTCCAGCCGCGAGCGGTGGTGGCAATCGAGTTCGGCGATGCGCGCTCTCATGCCTTGAAATGGCAGGCCGTGCGAAGGCAGCACCAGCGTATCCGGCGGAAGCTCTTTGAACTGCTCCAGCGAATCGAGGAACTCCCCCACGGGATCGCCGTCCGGCTCCATGGGCCACACGCTGACGTTGGTGCTGATCCGCGGCAGCAGCATGTCCCCGGATATCAGCACGCCCAGCTTGTCGCAATAAAGCGCAGCGTGTTCCGGCGAATGGCCGTGACCGACGATGACGCGCCAGGTGTTCTGCCCGGCGATAAGGCGTTCGCCGTGCCTGATTCGGCGATAGGCCTCAGGCAAGGAAGGCACGCCGCGCCGGTAGTGGCCTTCATGCGAATTCAGTGCGCCAAGGCGCGCCGGGTCGAGCCCATGCCGTTGGTGCAGCGTATGCAGCGCAGCGTGGTTGGCGCCCGCGACGCGGTGGTAGACCGCGTGCGCGTGGGCGTATTCCGAGTATGTCATCCATGGGCTGAGCCCGAATTTCTCACAGAGCCACGCGGCGAGCCCGATGTGATCCGGGTGGCAGTGGGTAACGATAAGCCTCTGTACTGGTCGCCGGTCGAGGCATCCCGCGAGAACTTGCTCCCATAACTCACGCGTGGTGGCCGTTCCCAAGCCGCAGTCGACAATGGTCCAGCCATCACCGTCGCCGAGCAGCCACAAATTGACGTGTTCCAGCGCGAAGGGCAGCGGCATCCGCACCCAGAATACGCCGGCAGCGACCTGCTTTGTAGCGCCAAGGGCAGGCGCGTCCCGAAAGGGGTAGCTGAGGGAGGGCGTCGCCCTCCAGGATTGGCGTGCCGCTTGCATATTTTTCTTGACGTTTACGTAAATGAAAGTATAAGCTCGCTAAGAATCGGATATTACACGCTTATATTGCGGAGCACAATGGCTCAGACTTATTCGATAAGGGAACTCGCCAAGGAATTCGGAGTGACCACTCGCACCATCCGCCACTACGAGGAGCAGGGGCTGCTCAATCCAAAACGTGAAGGCATGAACCGGGTCTTCAGCAACCGCGATCGGGTCAGGCTCAAGCTCTCGCTGCGCGGGAAGCGGCTGGGATTCTCGCTCAACGAAATCCGGGAACTGTTCGAGCTCTATGATCTCTCCAAGGATGAAAAAAGACAACTTGAGGAATTCCTCGATAAACTCGAAAAGCGGCGCGTTATTCTGGAGCAGCAGCGCGAAGATGTCGAGATCATGCTGAATGAGATCAGTTTTTTCGCGAATCAATGCCGCCGCCTGCTCGCCAACGGTGGCCGCGAAACGACGGAGAAAGCGGCATGATGAATTAAAGTAAGCGCACACTTATGGGTTGCCTTCACGTTGAGGTCATTTCTTGAACCCTCTGATTTGGGTGGCGTAGGTTACGACAAACTGTCAGAACCGGTCTTTTCAACATGTTACTGAAATCCGCTATTGGCAAGTTAACGTAAACGTCAAGACGAGATGTTCCATTATCCTTCTCTCGACTTCTGCCTCGGCGAATCCGTGGATATTCTGCGCCAAACGGTGCAGACGTTCGCCGGACGCGTAATAGCCCCGCGCGCGGCCGAGATCGACCGCACCAACGATTTTCCGCGCGATCTGTGGCGCAAGCTCGGCGAACTGGGCCTGTTCGGCATTACGGTCGAGGAGGAGCTTGGCGGCACCAACATGGGATATCTCGCCCATATCATTGTGATGGAGGAAATCAGCCGCGGCTCCGCTTCGGTCGGGCTTTCCTACGGCGCGCACTCCAATCTGTGCGTGAACCAGATCCGCCGTAACGGCAGCGCGGAACAGAAGCGCCGCTATTTGCCCCGGCTCATCTCCGGCGAGCATGTGGGCGCACTGGCGATGAGCGAGCCCGGCGCCGGTTCAGACGTCATCAGCATGCGGCTGCGGGCTGACAGGCACGGCGATCGCCACATCCTGAACGGGAGCAAGATGTGGATCACCAATGGTCCCGATGCCGACGTTCTCGTCGTTTACGCCAAGACGGATCCCGCTCGCGGCGCGCAAGGCATCAGCGCCTTTATCATCGAAAGTACATTCAAAGGCTATTCCACGGCCCAAAAGCTCGACAAGCTCGGCATGCGCGGCTCCAACACCTGCGAACTTGTGTTTCAGGATTGCGAAGTGCCCGACGAGAACCTACTGGGCGCGGTTGGAAAGGGCGCCGAAGTGCTGATGAGCGGTCTCGACTACGAGAGAGCGGTGCTCGCCGGCGGGCCGCTCGGCATCATGCAGGCATGCATGGACACGGTGCTTCCCTACGTTCACGAACGCAGGCAGTTCGGGCAGGCGATCGGCGAATTCCAGTTGATGCAGGGCAAGCTCGCCGACATGTATACCACCATGAGCGCCTGCCGCGCCTATGTTTACGCCGTGGGCCGCGCCTGCGATGCCGGCCGCGTGACCCGCAAGGACGCCGCCGGTGCCATACTCTACGCAGCGGAAAAAGCGACTTGGATGGCCCTGGAAGCTATTCAGGCACTGGGCGGCATGGGCTATATCAGCGAATCGCCCACCGGCCGGCTGCTGCGCGACGCGAAGCTTTATGAAATCGGGGCGGGCACTTCGGAGATCCGACGGTGGTTGATTGGAAGGGAACTCTACGAGCAAACGCGCTGATGTCTCGCCGCCCCGATTTCGTTACTGGCAACTCTAACTATGTTCATCGTTTATGCCGCTGACCGGCAGCGGAATCAGCAGCATGAGGTGACCACTAACTCACACGAGAAATCAACGAGACATGACCAATGACCCGGTAGTCATCGTCAGTGCCGCACGCACGCCAATCGGCGGATTCATGGGGAATCTCAAGGCGCTCGCCGCACCCGAGCTCGGCGCGGTCGCGATCCGTGCCGCAGTCGATCGCGCGGGCGTTAGACCCGACGAAGTACAGGAAGTAATCATGGGCAACGTATTGCCCGCAGGCCAGGGCCAGGCGCCGGCGCGGCAGGCGGCGCTCGGCGCGGGGCTTCCGCCGGCGGTCGGCTGCATGACCATCAACAAGGTGTGCGGTTCCGGCATGAAGGCAGCGATGCTCGCGTACGATCTTATTACGCTCGGCACCAACGACATCATGACAGCGGGCGGCATGGAAAGCATGTCGAACGCGCCCTACCTTCTACCCAAGGCACGCGGCGGCTTGCGCCTCGGCCATGGCGAAGTCAAGGACCACATGTTCCTCGACGGACTGGAGGATGCCTACGACCGTGGCCGCCTCATGGGCATCTTCGCTGAAGATTGCGCCGCAAGATACCAGTTCTCGCGCGAAGCGCAGGACCGCTGTGCGATCACTTCCCTGACCCGCGCGCAGGCCGCAACCAGAAATGGCAGCTTTACGGCGGAAATTGTTCCAGTGAAAATTACCGGGAGCAAGACCGAAACCACGGTGACGATCGACGAGCAACCGCTCAAGGCGAACCTCGACAAGATCCCGCGGCTCAAGCCTGTTTTCAGGAAAGACGGCACCGTGACGCCCGCCAACTCGAGTTCGATTTCCGACGGTGCAGCCGCCATGGTGCTGATGAAGCTGTCAGAGGCTGAGAAACGCGGCATCCGGCCGCTCGCGAAAGTCGTCGCCTGCGCCGCACATTCGCAGGAACCGCAGTGGTTCACGACCGCACCGGTCGGCGCAATCCGAAAACTCTTTGAAAAAACCGGCTGGGACGCGAAAACGACCGATCTCTTCGAGATCAACGAAGCATTCGCGGTGGTGGCGATGGCAGCGATGCAGGACCTCGAACTGCCGCAAGACAAGGTCAACGTCCACGGCGGTGCGTGCGCGCTGGGGCACCCGTTAGGCGCATCGGGGGCGCGCATCATGGTGACACTGCTTGCCGCCCTCGAAAAATACGGACTGAAGCGCGGCATCGCAAGCCTGTGCATCGGGGGCGGTGAAGCGACCGCGATCGCGCTCGAGCGGATGAGCTAGTGATGGGTGATGGGTGATGGGTCATGAGTGATCAATGTTCTTACGCATTCCCCATTACTCATTGCCCATTACTCATTACCACGCAATGATAAGCAGGAAACTGGTGCACTGAGAGGCGGCATGCCGAATCCAATCGACTTCTACTTCGATTTCTCTTCGCCCTACGGCTACTTCGCAAGCACCCGGATTGACGCCATCGCGGCAAACCACGGGCGCGAGGTAGTCTGGCGCCCGATCCTGCTCGGTGCGATATTCAAGATCACCGGCCAGCAGCCGTTGCCGACAATTCCGCTGAAGGGCAGCTACGCGAAGCACGACCTCGCTCGCTCGGCGCGGATTTTCGGCGTGCCGTTCAAGATACCGTCAAAATTTCCGGTCGCGGGGCAGGCGCCGAGCCGCGCCTTCTACTGGGTCGGCGACCGCGATCCGGCGCTCGCCAGGAAGCTCGCGCAGGCGCTTTATCGCGCCTATTTCGCGGAAGACCGCGATATTTCCAGCGCGGAGGTCACCGCCAACGTCGCAGCCAAACTCGGGCTCAACCGCGACGAAGTAGTGCAGGCGTTGAACGAGCCTGCGGTCAAAGAACGCCTCAAGACCGAAGTCGACGCCGCGATCGAGCGCGGCGTTTTCGGCTCCCCATACATCATCATCGACGGCGAGCCGTTCTGGGGCTCCGATCGGCTCGACCAGGTGGAGAAGTGGCTTGCGACGGGGGGTTGGTGAGAGGAGGAATCGTCATGCGCGACAGACTCGAAGCCATTCAAGCGAACATCGTGACGCTGAAGATCGACGCCATCGTCAATGCCGCGAATACGACGCTGCTGGGCGGCGGTGGCGTCGACGGCGCCATTCACCGCGCCGCCGGGCCGGAGCTCCTCGCCGAGTGCCGCGCGCTCGGCGGCTGCCCGACCGGTGAAGCCCGAATCACCAAAGGTTACAAACTGCCCGCGAAATACGTGATCCACACCGTAGGCCCGGTGTGGCGCGGCGGCCATCACCGCGAACCGGAACTGCTTGCCTCGTGCTACCGGACGAGCCTCACGCTCGCCGCGGGGCACGGCGTGAAGACCATCGCATTCCCGGCAATCAGCTGTGGTGCATACGGCTATCCGCTTGAAGCTGCGGTGCAGGTCGCGGTGCGCGAGTGTGCAGGCTTTGCGGCTGCCAATCCCGTACCGGAGAAAATCACCTTTGCCTGCTTCGACCGCGCCATGTTCGATCTGTATCGCGCCGAGCTCGATCGGCTGTCATGACCGTCATCAAATCGAAGCTCAAGCCGCAGTCTGAGGAATTCAAAGTTGCGGCCCGCGCCATGCAGGCGCTGGTGGACGACCTCGACGCCAGGCTCGCCGCGGTGCGACAGGGTGGCGCAGCGCCAGCGCGCGCCAGACACCAGGCGCGCGGCAAGCTGCTTGCACGCGAGCGCATCGGCGCGCTGCTCGACCCAGGCGCGCCATTCCTGGAACTGTCCCCCCTTGCAGCCTGGGAAGTCTACGATGAAGTGGTGCCCGCAGCGGGCATCATCACCGGCGTGGGCCGGGTGAATGGCCGTGACTGCGTCGTGATAGCCAATGACGCGACGGTGAAAGGCGGCACGTACTATCCGCTCACGGTGAAGAAGCACCTGCGCGCGCAGCAAATCGCGCTCGAGAACCGGCTGCCCTGCATCTATCTTGTCGATTCCGGCGGCGCGCACCTGCCAAGCCAGGACGAGGTGTTTCCCGACCGCGATCACTTCGGGCGCATCTTCTACAATCAGGCCAACATGTCGGCGGCGGGCGTCGCACAAATCGCCGTGGTGATGGGTTCATGCACCGCGGGCGGAGCGTACGTGCCGGCGATGTCGGATGAGACCATCATCGTCAGGAACCAGGGCACGATCTTCCTCGCCGGTCCGCCGCTCGTGAAGGCCGCCACCGGAGAATCAGTGACGGCGGAAGAACTGGGGGGCGCCGACGTGCACACCCGCATATCGGGCGTCGCCGATCATCTCGCCGAGGATGACCGTCATGCGCTGGAACTGGCACGGCGGGCAGCCGGGAACCTCAACCGCGCAGATCGAGCCGGGCTTGATCTGCGCGAGCCGCGCGAACCGCTCTACGATCCCGCCGAGCTCTACGGCGCGATTCCGCAAAGCACGCGCACGCCTTTCGACGTGCGCGAGGTCATCGCTCGCATCGTCGATGCGAGCGAGTTTGACGAATTCAAGAGCCGCTACGGCGCGACCCTGGTGTGCGGCTTTGCCCGCATCGGGGGTTTTCCCGTCGGGATCATCGCCAACAACGGCATCCTGTTCTCGGAATCCGCACTCAAGGGCACGCACTTCATCCAACTGTGCTGCCAGCGCGGCATCCCGCTCGCGTTCCTGCAGAACATCAGCGGGTTCATGGTCGGAAAGAAATATGAGGCCGCAGGCATCGCCAAGGACGGCGCCAAGATGGTGACCGCGGTCGCCTGCGCGAAAGTGCCCAAGTTCACCGTCATCATCGGCGGCAGCTTCGGCGCCGGCAACTACGGCATGTGCGGCCGCGCCTTTGGTCCGCGCTTTCTCTGGAGCTGGCCCAATGCGAGGATTTCGGTGATGGGCGGCGAACAGGCCGCCAACGTGCTGGCGCAGGTCAGGCGCGAGGCGCTCGAGAGCCAAGGAAAAAAATGGAGCGCCGAGCAGGAGGAAAAATTCAAGGCGCCGATCCTCGAGCAATATGCACGGCAGTCCAGCGCCTGGTATGCCAGCGCGCGGCTGTGGGACGACGGTGTAATCGATCCCGGGGATACGCGCAAGGTGCTGGCGCTCGGCATTGCCGCAAGTCTCAACGCCCCGGTCGAAAAGACGAATTTCGGGGTGTTCAGAATGTAGCAGTGAGGACCGGGGAGTGAGGACTCAGGACTGAGGACTGAGGATCCAGAACATTGCTGGCATTCGGAGTAGCAACATCAGGTTGAGTATGTTTTCCTTGGCGTCTTTGGCGTCTTGGCGGTGATAGATTTTCAGGATTTCGCATGAAGTTACCTGGTAGAGTCAAGCTGGTGGAAGTCGGTCCGCGCGACGGGCTGCAGAACGAGCCGGCGCCGGTTTCCGCCGAAGTGAAGATCGAACTCATCCACCGGCTGCAGGAGGCGGGGCTTTCCGTGATCGAGGCGACCGCTTTCGTGTCACCCAAGTGGGTGCCGCAAATGGCCGACAACGCCGAAGTGATGGCCGGCATCCGGCGCAAGCCCGGCGTGTCGTATCCCGTTCTGGTGCCGAACAAGAAAGGCCTCGACGCGGCGATCGCGGCAGGCGCCCAAGAGGTCGTAGTGTTTGGTGCGGCAACCGAAAGCTTTTCGAAGCGCAATACCAACTGCACGATTGCGGAGGGGCTGGCGCGTTTCTCCGAAGTCGGCAAGGAAGCGCTGGCGCACGGGCTCAAGGTGCGCGGCGACATCTCGGTCTGCCTCGGCTGCCCGTACGAAGGCGAAGTAAAGCCGCAGGCGGTGGTGCGCGTCGCGCGCGAACTCGATCAGATGGGCTGCTACGAGATCACGATTGCCGACACGATCGGCGTGGGCACACCGGGCGGCACGCGGGCGGTGCTCGAGGCGGCGATGAAGCATATCCCGGTCGAGCGGCTGGCCAGCCACTTCCACGACACCTACGGCCAGGCGCTTGCCAACATCTAGGCCGCGCTCGAGTGCGGCATGGCAACCTTCGACAGTTCGGTGGCGGGCCTGGGCGGCTGTCCCTACGCCAAGGGCGCAACCGGCAACGTCGCGACCGAAGACGTGCTCTATATGCTGAACGGCCTCGGTATCAAGACCGGTGTCGACATGCACAAGCTCATCGCTGCCGGCGAGTATATCTGCGGCGTGCTCGGCCGGCCCACTCATTCCAAGGCCGCGCGTGCGTTGATGGCGAAGTCCAAGGCCGCATGATGGAAACCGAAATTCCCGTCGCCTCGCCTTGCGTAAAGGTCTGCGGAATGGACGACATACTCGGTTACTGCGTCGGTTGTTACCGCACGCTGACCGAGATCGCGGAGTGGCCGCAGTATTCGAATACTCAGAAACTGGAAGTGCTCGCGCGCACGCAAGTGCGCCGCGCCGCGGCCGAAGCCCGCAACTGATCTTCCCGGAGCCGTCATGCCGTTATCCGAACCCACACCCCGCAAGCTCATCCACCGGCGCGCCATCGAATGCAAGGGCTACGAGCGCGCGGACGGCCTGTGGGATATCGAGGCGCATTTGGTCGACACCAAGACCCAGCTCCACACGCGTCGGCACGGCGGACGCCCGCGCGAGCCCGGTGAACCCGTCCACGACATGTGGCTGCGCCTCACCATCGACCTCGACATGAAAGTGCACGATGCCGAAGCGGTAACGGACAGCGGACCGTACCCCCACTGCGGCGACATCACGCCCAATTTCAAGAGGCTGATCGGCGTCACGATCGGGCCCGGCTGGCGCAGGAAGACGCTCGAACTCTTGGGCGGAATCAAGGGCTGCACCCACCTCGTCGAACTGCTGGGCCCCCTCGGTACGACAGCGTTCCAGGCCACCGGGCGGGCGCGCGACGCGCGCAACGCCGGCAAGCCCATCCTGAAGAAACCGTACCAGCTTAACGCCTGCCACGTCTACAAGGACGACTCCGACGCGGTGCGCGAGCGCTGGCCACAGTTCTACACCGGCCCGAAGTAAGAGTGCCTAACATAATGACCCGCACACGTGGTTCATTATGTTAGGCACTCTAAGGCCGTCGCTTGGCGTCGCGTCACCGAGCTCGCGTAGCCCGGATAGAATGACATGAAATCCGGGGACACGCATTCTCAGTCCTCAGCACTCCCGCACTGCTTTATATCGCTCCCGCCTTGCGCAGCAGCTCGGCGACCGCTTCCGCCATGCGCCGGTAGCCTTTGGCGTTGGGATGGATGGGATCGGCCTTCATGTCGGGGGAATACAGCACGCTGGTGACGATCTTGCCTTCGTAGGGGATGTTGAACTCCTTTGCGATTTCCGCGTAGAACTCCGGCGCGCTAGAAATCAATGACGGCTGCGGAACGCCCATCAGTACTACCGCAATGCCGCGATCCTTGATTGTCTTGACGATCTGGCGCAGGTTGGACTTGATCTCCGCCGTGTTCACCTTGCGCAGCATATCGTTGCCGCCGAGACACACGATCACGAGCTGCGGCTGGTGTTCGCCAATTACGTCCGGCAGCCGCTGCAGACCCTGCGCCGTCACCTCGCCCGGCACACCGGAGCCGATAACCTGCCGTCCGGTGAGTTGTGCCAGCATCGCCGGATAACTTTCATGCATTGCTGCGCCGGTGCCGTAGGTGAGGCTGTCGCCAAAGGCAACGATCACGTCCGCGCTTGCGAGTTTCGGCAATTTCGGCACCTTCTCGCCGCAGCCGGCAAGCAGCGCGAAAAATAACGCCGCCCACAGCCAGCCATTGCGTATCACGGGTCTTCTCAATCGCGCCTCCCTCGATGATCATCGCGCAGGATCTTGCGAGCGGTATTGTAGCCCGGGATGCTACGCTACCAGGTTGACATATTGATGCATGTGATGCAGGCTTTGATGCATGCGAACCACTGTCCGTCTCGACGAGCGCCTGCTCGCGGAGGCCAAAAAGTACGCGGCCGAATCGGGCCGGACGCTCACTTCCCTCCTGGAAGATGCGCTCCGGGAGACGCTTGCCCGCCGCCGGGCACACGCAAGAACAAAGCCCGCCCGCCTCAAGACCGTGAAGGGAAGCGGTGTCCGGCCGGGCGTGGATCTGGACGATACCGCATCGCTTCTCGATCTGATGGAGTCCTGAACTGTTCCTCCCGGACGTGAACGTACTCGTATACGCGCACCGCGAGGATACGGCACATCATGCGGAGTGCCATCGCTGGCTGGAAACCGCCATCAACGGCGACGAGGCCTACGGCATCTCGGAACTGGTACTGAGCGGATTCGTTCGGGTCGTCACGCATCCCAAGGTCTTCACGAAGCCGAGCAGGATCGCAGACGCACTTACGTTCGCCGATCAGCTTCGCAACCGGCCGAACTGTGTCCTGGTCGCGCCCGGGCCACGGCACTGGGAAATCTTCTGCCGGCTGTGCACCGAGAGTGGCGTGAAAGGCAATCTCGTGCCCGACGCTTATCTCGCCGCCCTCGCAATCGAGTCGGGCTGCGAATGGGTCACCACCGATCGGGACTTCAGCAGGTTCATAGGCCTGCGGTGGCGCCATCCTGTGGAATAGAAGAGACGGTGACTCCGTTCGCACGGGACCGCCTCGGGTGTGCATTGAATTACCAATCTCTCGTGACTAATGCCGGCTCGCCCGCCGCAGCTCCCGTAGGATCACCCGTGCGGCGTTGGCACCAGCCGCGCCCGCGATGCTCCCGCCCGGATGCGTGCCCGGGCCGCAGAGGTAGAGCCCCGCGATCGGCGTGCGGTAGCTTGCCCAACCGGGGATCGGCCGCATCCACAGCGCCTGGTCGAGCGCGAGCTCCGCGTGGTATGCCTGGCCCTCAGGAAAGCCGTACACCTCTTCCAAGTCGTGCGGCGAGAGCACGCTGCGCTCCACAGTCGCCGCGTCAAGGCCCGGCAGGTGCTGCGACAGCATTTCCACGACGAGGTTGCCGAGCGCGACGCAGCGCGCCTCGTCCCATTCCCCATCCGCAAGCGCGTATGGCGCGTACTGCACGTGCACCTCGACGCGATGCCGGCCGTCGGGGCTCGGTCCGTCGCTGCGCGCCTCGAGGTACGGTGCGCGCGAGACGCGCCCATACTTTGCGTCATCGTAGGCCCGCTCGATGTAGTCGAGAGACGGGGCCGCGATGAGCGTGGCAAACCCGGGCGCTCGCTCGAGCGTGAGCGTCACGCGGGCGACAACGCCGCGGCAGCGGATGTGCCGGACCGCGTGGACCACATCCGGGTCGAGCCATCCGGGATCGATAAGCCCGAGAAGCGTGCGCTTTGGATCGACGCCTGAGACGACGAGCGAGGCAGGAATCTCCTCCCCGCTCGCCAGCACGACGCTGGCGACACGACCCTCGCGCACGGCAATCCGCGCGACCTCGGCCCCGCGGCGAATCTCGACGCCGGGCAGCTCCGCTAATACGCGCCCGAGGTTGGAGAGCGGCGGACGGAAGACCCCGGTCGGGCTCCCCACGTGATGATGCAGCAGGCGAAACACCGTGCCTCCGGAGCGCGGCCCCTGATGCAAATGCATGACGCCCGCCGCACCGAGGATGGCCTTGAGTGCATCGTTCTCGAACCAGTCGTCGAGAATATCCGCCACCGGCATCGGCAGCAGGCGCAGGAGGTCTTCGATCCCTTGCCTTCCGAGCCGCCGAACCCGGAGCCCGAGCCCCGCCAGTTGCGCGAGATCGCCGAGCGCGCGACCCATGAGATCCGGCGGCGGCGCCGTGTAGAGTGTTTCGAGCAGGCGCGCAAGCCGCCCCATGCGCTTGCAGAACGCGGGCCAGTTCGCCGCATCGCGCGGGCTCACTCGCCGGATCGCCTCGATCGAACGCGCCATGTTGTGCCACAACTCGAGGCGGCCGCCGTCAGGAAGCGGTGCGGTGGCCCACGGGTCGGGGCGATGGATCCTTAATCCGCGGCCTTCCAGCGCAAGTTCGCGCACGATTCGCGGCGGGATCCATCCGATGTCGGCCGGCGGATCGTGGCGCAAGCCGTCCTCATCGAGGACGAGCACGCGATTACCGGCGCGCGCGAGGTATTGCGCGCAAACGAGTTCATTCACGCCGGCACCGATTACGAGCGCGCTCACGCGTAGTCCCTCAACAAGAATGAATTACGATCGGCGAAAACCCGCATCAATTCCCACTCGCGCCCGCGATCGAGGTAAGGCGCTCGAGGATGAGCCCGTGAAAATAGTCGGCCGGCGTCTGGAAGCGCCAGCCGAGATGGCGCTCGCAACTCGCGCAGAGGGCAATCTTCCAGGCGTAGCCCTTGAACCACGTGTGCGCTTCGGTGGCCTCGCCGATGGCGATGCAGCCGCCGGCCTCGTGGAAGCAGCCGATCCTGAAGGTATAACCGCCGGGATTGGTGCACTTGTGCTCGTGCCCGCCATTGACCTGGATTCGTTCGTCCTGGTGAGTGATGAGATGCCGGCAAAGCGCGCAGAACAGGCGTTTTTCTTTCTTCGCCTTGTCCTGGACGCTGGGGGCAATCTGACTCTGGCCCGCGGTTGCGCCGCGCCGGTCGAAGAACACCAGATCAGGAAACGCCAGCTCCATAGCAAGCTCCGAAGAACCTATCTCAATAATAGACGCGTGATGCGTGCCTATTACTGAGATAGGTCTTATGCAAGGATAGCTTCGGATCCGCCGCCTGGCCAGTTGATACGCGTCATGGCACCCAACTGTGCGGGCTTCGAGCCATCGGTCCGGCCTGAATGCCGCGCGGCACAGCACCGAGTTGCGATCGGCCTTCGAACCTCGTCGTCGGGGCTGGCGCTTGCCTCACGCGCCGGCCCGCAGAATCACCAGCGCGGCATTCCGCCCGGAGGCGCCCATCACTCCGCCGCCGGGGTGCGTCCCCGAGCCGCACTGGTAGAGCCCGCGGATGGGCGTCTTGTACTGGGCCCACGCGGGCACCGGCCGCAGGAAAAACATCTGCTGCAACGTGAGCTCACCCTGGAAGATGTTCCCCTCGGATAAGCCCACGATGTGCTCGATGTCAGCCGGGGTGATCACCTGCCGGTGGAGGATCGCCGACTTGATGTTGGGCGCATACTCGGCGAGGGTATCGATCACCGCATCACCGAACGCCTCGCGCCGCGCGTTGGTCCAGCCGCCGTTCACGTGATACGGCGCGTACTGCACGAAGATCGACATGACATGCTTTCCCGGCGGCGCCATCGAGGGATCGATCATCGACGGAATAACGATGTCGAGGTACGGGCGGCGTGAGAAGTTCCCGTACTTGGCGTCGTCGTAGGCGCGCTCGAGGTAGTCTGTGCTCGGGCTGATGGAAATCGCGCCGCGCAGACATGCCCTGAGCCGGGTCGAAGCGTGCGGCCCCCTGCCCGGCAGGCAAGAGAAGTTCGGCAACTCCCCGAGCGCGAGGTTGACCTTGCCCGACGAGCCGCGGAACCTGTAGCGCTGGATCGCCTCGACGAAATCGCCGGGAAGATGCTTTTCTCCTGCAAGCTGGAGAAACGTGCGGCGCGGATCGGCGCCCGAGACCACGAGCTTCCCCCGGATCTCCTCGCCGCTCTCGAGCACGACGCCCGTGGCGCGGCCGTTCGCGAGCAGCACCTGTGCGACTGGCGCGTTCGTGCGGATCTCCGCGCCTGACGCCCGCGCCGCCCCCGCGATTGCCTCGGCTACCGACCCATTTCCGCCCTTGGCGAACCCCCAGGCGCGGAACACACCATCGATCTCGCCCATATAGTGGTGCAGCAGCACATAGGCGGTGCCGGGCGAGCGCGGCCCGAGCAGCGTGCCAATGATGCCGCTCGCGGATTTCGTCGCTTTGAGCGCCTCCGTCTCGAACCATTCGTCGAGATAATCGGCCGCGCTCATCGTGAGTAGCTTGCAGAGCGCGTGGAACTTCCTCGCGCCGAGGCCGCGCAAATGCCGGGTGAGCCGCGCGAGCCCGAGTAAGTCGCGCGGCGCGAGCGACCCCGGGTCGGGCGGCACCATGCCGAGCAGCGGCTTCACGGCGCGCGCCATCTCGTGCATGAGACGGCCGAACTCCTCAACGGCCTCCGCGTCGCGGAGCGAGTGGCGGGCCAACTCGCGGCGGTTCTGGTCGTGGTCGTTCCACTGCGCGAGATAGTCGCCATTCGGAAGCGGCGTCAGCGTGCTTTCGAGCGGCAGAATGTGCAGGCCGTGACGCGGCAGATCGAGATCGCGAATGATCTCCGGCCGCAGGAGGCTCACGACGTACGAAAATACGGAGAACTTGAAGCCGGGGAAGACTTCTTCGGTAACCGCCGCGCCCCCTATCTGCTCGCGCCGCTCGAGCACAAGCACCCGCCTCCCGGCGCGTGCGAGATATGCCGCGCACACCAGCCCGTTATGCCCGCCGCCGATTACGATTACGTCGTAGGGAGTAGCCATCAGGTTTTCTTCATTTCGGCGTCACGAAAACCCCCGTGCCACCGGAACAACGCAGATATACTAACTCCGTCCACGAAGCTGCTCGGCGATGTCTTCGTAAATTGTCTGGCGAGGTCCAACGGCAATGATTCTGATAGTCCGCTGTCCGCGGTCGACTGCGTAGATGATACGAAACCGCCGCACTTTGAATTTCAGGTACGCCGCAAGCTCGCGTTGAAGAGGCTCGCCGCAGCTCGGGTCGGCGGCAATCGCGCGTATGGCTTGCTTGACCCCGCGCTTGATGCTCGGTGGAAGATGTCGGATGGTTTCGGCAGCCGCGGGCGCGATAACGAGCTTCATCACGTGCGCACGCGCGTGCGCTTCTTCGCCCCCCGGAGCGGCTCTCCGAACACCTCTTCAAAAGAAAGTCCCTTACCGCCTCTCGCAAAGTACCGTTCGCTGTCGCGGATCTGCCTCATCAGCCGCTGATCGCTCAGGACATCCAGCGTTTCCTTGAGGCGCTCATACTCGTCGTAAGCCACCAGCACGGCGGCAGGCTTGCCGTTGCGCGTGACGACGACCTCTTCTTCGCGTTCCACGACGCCGGTTACCAGTTCCGGCAACCGTGCTTTCACCTCCGAGATCGGCAAGGTCTTCGCCATGATTGCAATCCACCGTGTGAACGAATTGATGGACCAGAATTCTGGTCTATGCGCATTTTATGGCCGTTGTTCTTCGGCGGTCAACGCCGCCCGAGGCACGCGGCGCACAAGAGCCCGTTGTCCACGTTCCGGCAGGCGAACGCCCTATCATTTGACGACCAGACCGACTTCCTTGACCAACTTCGCCCAGCGTTCGGTTTCGGACTCGACGAACGCGGTGAAGGCTTCCGGCGATTTGCTGGCAACTACGTCCGCCCCAACGTTGGCCACGCGCTTTTTGACGTCCGCGCGCTCCAGCACGTTGATAGTCGCGCCGTAGAATTTGGCCACGATCGGTCGCGGCGTGCCTTTCGGGAAAAACAGGCCCTGCCACGTGCCGGTAGTCATGCTGGGGAAGCCTGATTCCGCCAGAGTCGGTACATCCGGGAACTCCGCCTGGCGCTTGGGCGCGATGACGGCGAGTATCTTGAGCCTGCCTGACTTGACGTGGGTCATCGAGGCCGAAAGCGTCGAGAACGTAAGCTGAACCTCACTGGCGAGCACGGCGAGCGTCGAAGGCGCGCCACCCTTGAAAGGAATATGCACCAGGTCGATGCCCGCGGCGCGCATGAAGAATTCCATCTGGAGCTGGTTGACGCTACCGGTGCCGGAGGAACCATAGTTGAGCTTGCCAGGCCGGGCCTTGGCGTAGTTGATCAGTTCTTTTACCGAATTGACGGGTAGCGTGGGATTAATAGTCAGCGACCCGGGCACATCCGCCACCTGGGTTACCCCGATGAAGTCGCGCGTTGGCTTGAGCGGGGACCTGAGGTAGACGCTCGGATTGATCGACATGACCCCGACGCTGCCAAAGAGGAAGGTGTGGCCATCGGCAACAGCGCTTGCGGCGATCTGCGCACCAACATTGCCGTCCGCGCCAGCGCGATTGTCCACCACAATCTGCTGGCCGAGCTCTTCGCTCAATCGGGACGAGATGATGCGGCCGATGATATCCGAAGCGCCGCCGGGAGAGAACGGGACGACCATACGTAGCGGACGCGTCGGATAGTTGGCAGTAGCCTGGGCTGCTGCGGCCGCGCCCGCTCCCATCAAGACGCAGGCGGTAAAAAGTACGATTCCATAGCCGGTATGCTTCACGTCTCTGCTCCTATTGTTATCAGTTTTCTTTTTTTCCCTGAGTATGAGCCTGAGTCTGTTCTTCGTGGATTCGCCTGAGGGCGTGGAGCCCTTCAAAAACGACGCCGGAGCCGCCTCCAGTGAAGCCAACCTCGAAGGCTTCAAGGAGCTGCGCCATGGTCGCTCCCAGGTTGAGTGCTTTCTTGGTGTGTAGATAGACCTCCTCGCTTCGCCCTTGAAAAGCGAGAATCAACAGCATGGCCATTTCCCTTCGAATAGGGTCCAAAAAGCATTGCTTTTCTTCAAAGACCCCCCAGGCTAACCTGGCATAGCCCTCGACGAAGTCGGGATCCAGCTTCGCGGCGAAGGCCAGATCGTTCCTCACCCGCTCTCCGCCTTCCTCGTCGGGGTAGTACTTTTCAAGCATACGGCTGATCTTTTCTTCTCGCGTCCCGGAAGCGTTCCCGACGTCCCCTTTCCCCTCCTTCTTCGTACCGGGCTTGTATGGCCCCAACTGAACCCACTTGCCGGTCCAAGGGCTGTCCTGACAGCCAGGTTTGATCCCCTCATCCCACATGCGCTTGAGCGCTTGCATGCCATTGATGAGCACCGGTCCGCCTCCAGCAATGTGGCCCGCCTCGTAAGCCTCCAACATCTGCTCGTAGGTGGCGCCCATCATGACCCCTTTCTTGCCTTGGTGGTAACAGCCCGGCCTATCCCTGAAGGCGAGAAGGACAGAAATCAGCATATTTCTTGTCATGTGGTCCAAGTGACGTGGCTTATCCTTGAAAAACCCCCAGCCCATGGTCAGACGCACGTCAAAGTAATCGGGATCCAATTCGAAACCGAAATGATTCACACTGTAGTGCTTGGTGATTGAATCAGGATCCATGTTCCGATCACGTACGTGTTTCTCGATAAGACGGGCAACCTTCTGTTCACGTGTCTCGTCAGCCATCCGTTATCTCCTTGGGGTCGGTTTTCCTTGTTGCATGGTTAGCACATGCCACGGCGACTGCAAGTAGCAATGCCGCAAGCATTCAAATTTTGGGTGGGGCCGTTTAACGCTGGCATAAAGCTTGGATACTGTCAACGGCCCATTGGAATAGCACTGCTGTTTTGCGAGCAAGCCTTTCGCTACTGCGGCTGCTATTCCAACGGGGTCCGAGGTGAATGGGCCGCATTACAGCAGCGCAAAGCGATGGTGCGCCGGATTGATTTTCTTATCGCTGAGCCATCGCGGTAGATACGGTTTACTTTTTGACACCGAACAGGATTGAGTTGAGGGCCAGCGCGCTGATACTATTGTTGGCGCTGGCCCATACGCCTAATGACCACCGCGAGGAGGATAAATCATGTGGCATCTTGTCAAACTGCTGGGCGCCGTTTTTTTCGGTGCTGTGGCAACGGCTGTCGCAAGCCAGAACTATCCGACCAAACCCATCCGTATGATTGTGCCGTTCGTTGCCGGCGGTTCCTACGACGCCATCGCTCGCCTCGTCGCACAGCCGATGAGCGAAGAATGGAAGCAGCAGATTGTGGTCGACAACCGCCCCGGTGCGACCGGCATCATCGGTACCGAGCTAGCCGCACGAGCGGCGCCGGACGGTTACACCATTGCGATGTTCGGCGGCAATCAGACCCTCAATCCCGTGGTGCGTAGCAAGCTGCCGTACGACATGCTGAGAGACTTTGCGCCTATTACGCGCATCGCACTGTTGGGCAACGTTATCACCGTTCACCCCTCGGTTCCCGCGAAAAGCCTCAAGGAGTTCGTCGCGCTGCTCAAGGCCAACCCGGGCAAATATCATTATGGCTCAGGCGGTATCGCTGGCGCTACGCACTTCGCGAGCCTGCAGTTCACTTTGATGACAGGTGTAAACGTCGTGCACGTCCCGTACAAGGGCGGCGGGCTGTCGGTGACCGGGCTACTCGCTAATGAAGTGCAAATGATGATGGTGAATATTCTCTCAGCCAAGCCCCAGATCAAGGCTGGTAGGCTGCGCGGGCTGGCTGTGGCGGCGAAAAAGCGTTCGGCGGCACTACCCGACATTCCCACTACTGCGGAAGCTGGCCTCCCCGGCTACGAATATATTCAATGGTACGGGATCTTCGCGCCGGCAGGCACACCCAAACCGGTGCTCGCCAAGCTGCACGCCGAGATCAGCCGCGTCGTGTCGCTGCCAGATATCAAGACTAAGCTGGCCACTCAAGGTGTAGAGCCGATGCTCGAAACACCCCAAGACCTTGCAGCGTTCGTCAAGCAGGACATCGAAACAAACCGCAAAATCGCGAAAGCCACCGGCATTCAGGCGGAATAGGTAGCAGCAGAGCTATTCCCCATGTCATTGGAGGAACCTTAGACGCGAGCAGATCGTAAAGAGAGCCCGAGCATCTTCCGGGCTTCGTCGGGTGATGCTATCTCACGCCCCAACTGGCGGGCAATGTTAGCGATTCGCTCCACCATTTGCGCGTTGCTCTCGGCTGGGACGCCGTCCCAGTAAAACGGATTGTCTTCCATGCCGACACGAACGTGGCCGCCCATCGCTATTGCGTAGGCAGCCATAGCGAGTTGATCCTTGGTAGTAGCGCGGCCCTTCACGCCGCACCAGACGGCTACTTGCCACATAGCACCTTGGGGCATGAGCTTCAAACGCGCGAGCAATTCGTCAATATTAGCTGGACCCGACATTCCGCCCCTGCCCGCGAAAAAACAGGTGAGCCAGTATGGCTTGTCAACGAGTCCCCTGTCTTCCAGCCACTGGAGATTGAAAAAGGAGCCACTGTTCCAGACCTCGAACGCGGGCTTAACGCCCTTCTCACAGCACAAGCGCATGTCCCTCTCGAACTCTTCCCGCGTGCCGTGGATGTATATATGCCGTTGAACGCGGACAAAGTCCAATGCGTTGAGCGAAAAAGCGATCATCTCAGGCTTTTCAATTCCCAGATCAAACGTCTGTTGCGTTTGTCCAGGGGGACGAGCCCTTGAAGTGAGTTGGCGAGGGAAATAGGGGCGTCCATCCTGTCCATGTTCGTAAATAATATCGGCGCCTTGTCGAATGAGTTCAGCAACCTCTAGCCAACCCCCCACACCGGTTGAGTGGGGAGGTGCTCCCTCCTTGGAGTGAGGCTCATGTACGTGCGCCACGGAAGCCCCGGCATCGCGCGCCTGGCGCACAGAATCAGCGATTTCCTTGGCCGTCTTTGGAACGCGCAACCCCTCCACACCTTCATAGCCCTCTTCCCAGGCTGTAGCGCAGGTGATGATCAGCTTGTCCATTCAGAGCCTCTCCTGTGTAATTATGTCTCAGCGACCCAACGCAATGCGGCTTGAGTCTAGTTGCGCCTCATAGGCTCCGTCAAGAAACTGAAACCGTGATACGAACAGCTCGGCAGCCGATGCCCGCGCAAATGCGCCGGAATAGCCGATCCTCTCGAATGGCCCCGCTGCAAGGGACCGATGCGCGTCATCGCCCTGTTCGAGGAGCCCGATGTCGTGCGACGCATTCTCAAGCACTTGGGGCTCTGGGCGCCCAAGCCTTGCCCGCCTACGCGAGCCTGTCGCCCACTTACCATCCTGTGCCGGACATCGCCTGAGCGCGCTGGCGCGCCGGAGCTTGACCCGGCGCGCCCGGCGAGATCACGTCTTGCCATAACGCCCGCCCGTGCACGTCGCGGCCCGCGTGCAGGCGATCGAGCGCCCAGATCGCGCCGGCGGCCCCAAAATAGAGAGTCGTGACGCCGTCCGCCACGCCGTCGTCCAGAG
>MERG01000419.1 GCA_001771985.1 Betaproteobacteria bacterium RIFCSPLOWO2_12_FULL_62_13
CAGCAGATCGATCACCTTCTCCTTGTAGTCCGCGAAGCGGTAGGTGTTGAACTTCTCACGAATCGTCGGGTCCTTCGGTTTCTTTTCCTTGTACTGGTCGAGTATCCATTCGAGCGCCGAGCGATTACCCAGCTTGTAGTCCCACGCCTCGGGTGGCACCCCCGTGAGCGTGGTCTGTGAATCGAGCACGATCCGGCCGGCTTCCCTGTTGTCAAGAAGCAATTCTTACCGCCAAGATTGAGTGAATTGTAGAGATTAGTTTTTCGATCTTGTCTACGAGCACCGTCTCAGTCAACGCGGCACCCGCCTGCATGTACTGGTAACCGAAGCCGTCGACGCGCATTACGTCGACGAATGGCATGTACAAGCCATGCATAATGTCACCGACATCACTGGCTATTCTCGCTGGCTTTCTTCTTTGCTCAAAAGGCGCAATATTCTTTTGAAAGTTTCTGACGAAGAGTTCGGTGAACACTTTCTGTGAAGGGATTACGTCAATACCGCGCGTTTCGACAAGCGCGCGCACTTCATCGGGATTTACTCCGAGCCGCTGAATCCATGGACGCTCTTCATCTATGAATCGCAATACGGTTTCTACGCTGCGTTGCGCGAATGCTTTCCTCCGTTCCGCCACCTGGCTATCCCAAAGTCTTCGAACCCCCTCCTCGCCTAAGTGACCTTCTGCTCTTCGATTAATTTCATCGAACTGCTCGCGGTGATCTGTGTACCCGCGCATCAGACTTTCACCTCCTGCCCGAAGCCACAACGGCAATGTGCGCAGATTGGGCCCGCCCGTTGGTGCCAGCCAGTGCATCATCTCGCCGAGGTTTGACATATCTTTCGCAACCGCCAGGGACACTTCATCAACAGAGACGTCGCCGATAAGGAATCGCTTCCACGTCGATGACGCCGCATCCGATAACGGGAACTCGGTGCGAATACGCTTTTCAAACGTCGGCCAGATTACTGGTAGTTGCGTCTTGAAGTGTTGTTCTACCGCCTTTGGCTTAGCTTTCTTCTTGAGTGCTCGCCGCATTGTCCGGTTGAGAACCAGGTCTGGATCATGCTCAGTTGCCGCCCGACCAACATCTTCGATCATCGATTTAACCCAATCGGCAATCTCGATCATCATCTCATCAAATGACGGAAACCATTCCCCGTTATCGCTTCTCCCGTGCATATGCTTTCTGTCGCGTGGCAGCACATTCGACGATGAATCACCCAAAGCCCCTACTGCTTCAATAAGAGGAAGAGTCATGTATGGAGCGAGGGTCTTACGTCCGCATATGCGTTCTATTGCATGCGCCCGTTCGACAGCAAAGCGCACTGCCTCTTCGGAAGTTGGTGCTGCTTCAATGATATGTATATAAGAATACCGGCATTCAATGCTGCCCGATGCAATCAGGCGTTCAAGTTCATCAAGAATCAACCCAAATTCGGGCTTGCCGCGTCCCGCAAGATATTCCGCGAAGCGAGAGAAATCATTGCTATCGAGGTATACCTGTAGCGGCCGCGCATTTTTTGAAGCTAATGGAGTGCCGGCCGTCAACGTGCCGCCGTTTTCATCGCCTCGACGATCGCCCGCGTCTCCACCGACACGCGGGTCACGCGCGCGAGCAGGTCGATCACCTTTTCCTTGTAGTCGGCGAAGCGGTAGGTGTCGAACTTCTCGCGGATCGTGGGGTCCTTGGGCTTTTTTTCCTTGTACTGGTCGAGAATCCATTCGAGGGCCGAACGGTTGCCGAGTTTGTATTCCCAAGCCTCGCGCGGGATGCCTGCGAGCGTGGTTTCGGAGTCAAGCGTGATGCGGCCCGCTTCCTTGTCGGCCTTAAGCATGGCTTTAGGTGCGAGGCCGGCGTTCTTTGCCTTCTCGTCGGACGTGTCGATACGCTTTAATTTAGCTGGCGCGGCCGATTCGTAGCCGATGTGCAGGTCCATCAGTTCGTTGCCCCAGTCGGCCCACTGCCAGAAGTCGGAGTAGAACGGGATGCGCGGGAACTCGCGCTTGAGATTCAGCGCGTACTTCTCGCGGTACACCGGATCGTGCAGGACGCCATAGACGTAATGGAAAATCGCTTCCTTGCCGATTGGGCGCTTGGGCTTGGCCCGGCCGGGCTGATAGTGATTCTTGAACTTATCGAGCGCCCAGTCGGTGATGTTTTCTACTCGCCGACCAGAAGCATCAAGTATCCAACGCGCGAACGTCTGAGAACCACCTGATGCAGGGCTCACGAAATTCAAATCAGGAATGCGGTCAATTGCAAGTGACAAATAAGGTTTTCCACTGGAATCACCCATTATGGTGATAGCGTGATTAATTTCGGTTCCAGCACCAAAAAAAGCCCCAGTCAAATTCCCCATCTCGTTCAATTTCTGGTCTCGGTACAACCATCGACGGGTAAAAGGCCGGTAATTAGCCGCGATAATCTTGTCTTTTGAGAACTCGTATGTGCTTCCCCTTCCAAGATCTCGTTTCACGCTGCGAGTCCATTTGATCGTGTAATCCAGTTGATCAATTACCAACTTCGTGGCACCCATGCTTCCCAATCGCTTTACATCCTCGTTGTAGCAAGAGATCAAGAAGCGGATTTTTTTCTCGAGCAACTTTTGATCGACGTCATAAACCCATTCATCACGATTTGTCGCTACCCCGAGCGAATAAAGTTTGAAAATGGCCTTAGCTTGCGATGCTGTCTTTGCTGCTTTGGCTTCTCTTGTCGCAATTGGAAGAAGCGAATCGAAATCGTTGTGTGCTTGGTTAATCCAGTTGCCTTTACCGTCTGGATTAATCTCTTCGAATTCGAGGTGTCCGATTTTGGCACTCCCGAGAAACTCCAGCTTCTCATCCGCTGTCTCGAATTCCGGCCGGCGCGTATAGAAAACCCGGCAGCCTTGGCGCTTCTCCCGCTTGACGAGGAAGCTGATTGCCACGCCGGTCTGGATGCCGAATACATTGTGCTTGGTGCCGGATAGTTTAGGGTTCGAGCGAACGTCGCCGCCAAGGTCCACCACATAAATCTCGCTGAACTCCTCAGCGACCACCTTGCGAAAGCCGTCGAAGGTGCGGCTGTCGATGAAACTGCGGTTGGTGATGAAGGCGACGATGCCGTTCTTGTCCACCCGGTCGCTCGCCCAGCGGAAAAAGCGCGCATACATATCGTAGAGCTTCGTCTTCTGCGCGGTGCTCTCGGCAATGTATGTCTTTTTGATGCGCTCGTCGATCTCCGGGTACTCGCGGTTTTTGTTGTTCTCGTTTTCGTTCAACTGGTTCGCGTTGTACGGCGGGTTGCCGATGACGACGCTGATCTTGCGGCTGTTCTGGCGCTGGATACGTGCGACGTTCTCCTCGGTGACGCTGCCGAAAAGATTTCCGGTGGTGCCGTGCTGCGCGGTGTGAAGGCCGACGTTATCCAGCGTATCCACGAAGCACAGGTTGGGAAACTCTTCGTACTCGCCCGCGATCGCCGCGTAGGTTGCCTCGATGTTCAGATTCGCGACGTAATAAGGCAGGATTGCGACTTCGTTCGCGTGTAGCTCCTCCCTATACTTGTGCTTGAGCTTGGCCAGCTGGCCGCGGAAGTGCTCCAGTAGTTCGGAAATATACGTGCCGGTGCCGGTCACCGGGTCGAGAATCTCGACGTTCTTGTCGATCAGGTTCTTGCCGAAGTGCTTCTCGCACAGCCAGTCGGCGGACTCGATCATGAAGCGCACGATTTCGTTCGGCGTGTACACCACGCCGAGGCGGTCTGCGGCCTTAACGTTATAGACCTTGTAGAAATTCTCGTAGATGATCTTGAGGAAGGTCTGCTTCTCGTGATGGCTGTCAATGCGCGCCGCCGCCGAGCGGATGGCGGCATAGTAAGGCTCCAGGCCCTTCAGCGTGCCAAACTTGGTATTACCAGTGAAGAAGGTGTCCTCCAGCCGGTACAGCTCGCGGGCGACGTTGTTGTCGCGGTGAAAGGAGGTGCCGGGAAACACGGCGGCGAAGATTTCCTCGGTAAGGACGTGCTGAATGAGCATCTCGCGCACGTCGGCATCTGTGAGGCTCGGGTTAATGGTCTCCTGGGCGTGGGTCAAGAATTGCTGCGCCGCCTTGCGAAAGCCGGCGTTGTCCGAATGCGCCGCCACTATCATCGCGCGCAAAGCTTCGAGCACCGCCGGGAGATCGGTCCTGAACAGCTCCACCGCCTTCCTGAACTGCGCGATCTCGACGCGCTCGTAGGAGAAAAACAGGCCGAGGAGCTTCTCCAGCGCGGCGACATCGTCTGTAGCGCAGCGAATTACCTCCTCGCGGTTCTGGATGAGAACGACCTCGCGCGAATCCTCGAACAGGATATTGTCCTGCGGGTAACCGCGGCGGAACTTGTATTCGATCTCGGCGTCGAGGTCGTCCTTTTCGTCCTTCGCCTCCCAGTAGCCGAAAGGCATGCGCAGCTCGTAGAGCAGCGCGCCGTCCACATAACGCCGATCTTTCGCCTTCGTCTCGATCTCGTATTCCGGCACGAAAACGAGATCATGCGAGCGCGCCCAACCTTTCAGCAGATCTTTGAATGCCTCGCGCACCACCGATTCGCGGTGCGTGCCGGAGACCTTGCGCAGATCCTGCAATTCGTTGAGATACTGCTGGATAAGGATTTGGCTCATTGGGACGTGTCAAGAATTCCGGGCACGGTCGAATCGCAAATCGGAGCAGAGCAATTATCTGCCCGTCTTGTCGATGATGGTGGGGGTGGGGCTCACCATGACTCGCTACGGCTTTATCCGGGCACTGAAGAATCTCAAGCATAGCATCGTTTGCCGCCGCGCCGGTGCGCTTTTTCGTATTGACATGTGAACCGTATAAGGTACACTGTGAGCATGGCAAAGCTACCAAAGCTCAATGCCGTCTTCTACAAGTCCCAAAGCGGCGCGGAGCCGGTTCGGGATTGGCTGAAGCGCTTGGCCAAGGATGAGCGCAAGGCCATCGGAGAAGACATTGCCTATGTGCAGTTCAAATGGCCGATCGGTAAGCCGCGTGTGGATCATTTGCACGGTGCGGTTTGGGAAGTGCGCACCTCGCTGGTCAATCGCATTGCGCGCACGCTGTTTGCAGTGGAATCCGGTGTGATGGTGCTGCTGCACGGCTTCATCAAGAAAACCCGGGCCACACCGCAGGCGGAAATCGACCTGGCCGAGAAACGATACAAGGAGTGGAAACATGGCGAAAAGTAATCCGCACACCGGCAGCCGCTTCGACGACTTCCTGAAAGAGGAAGGCATTTACGACGAGGTGCAGGCCCGCGCGCTCAAACGCGCACTGGCCGAACAGATCGAGGAAAGCATGCAGGCGGCCAGCCTCACCAAAACCGCAATGGCCTCGAAAATGTCCACCAGCCGCTCGCAGCTAGACCGGGTGCTCGACCCCGACAATCTTTCGATTCAGCTCGATACGCTCATCAAGGCCGCCCGCGCCGTGGGCAAAGCAGTCGAAATCAAAATCAAGAAAGCACCGCGCGCAGCAGGCGCGACGTGAGCACCGACAACCAGGTTGATATCCGGCGCTACCCGATTACGGTCTAGGTTCGTCCCCGATGCTTCCGTGAACTCATCACGGTTTGTGATGAGTTGGGATTCGCAGGGCATCGATTTGCTCGCGAACCGCATGGATATTGGCTTGCAGGGCGGCCCCCCCATTTACGGCTTGGGCGGAATGACCGGCAGCAGCAGATACGAAGTCTTATCTCCCCCGGCGTAAATCGTATTCTCGGCGCCGGCGTTGTAGTCCGCGCTGTAATGCGTGAAATGCGCGGTACCCACGCCGTCGCACGGCGTGATGTCGAGGCGCAGCTTGTGCCCTTTTTTGAACACCATGCTCGTCGGCCAGATTTCGACCTGGCACTCGACGATCTCGCCGGCCTTGAGCCACTGCCGCTCGTTGTGAGCGTGGTAGGGGCGGTAGGGCAGC
>MERG01000420.1:0-21164 GCA_001771985.1 Betaproteobacteria bacterium RIFCSPLOWO2_12_FULL_62_13
ACCCTGTGTAGGTGCCGACGGGCCGCCAGCGTGGCGCCTTGGGTTGCGCCGTGCCGGCCCGCGGCACAACACGACGTTAGTCACCAGAACGCCGATGACCCACGAGGACAGTCTGGAGATCGGAGTGAACAGCGCTACGGCGGCAATTGGTAAGCGGCTGCGCGAGCTTGGGGAAAAATGGGGCCGGGTTCACATTTCCGACAAATGTGGACCTGACCCGATTTATCCCTGCGCCATTGCCTGCCGTTCACCGGCGCAAAGCCCGGGCGCAAGACCCAGCCCGCCGACGAGCCCCGCACCCTCGTCGGTGAGAATGTCGCCGAACTGGTTCGTGGTGACTACCACGTCGTACTGCTGCGGGTTCATCACCAGCTTCATGGCCATGCTGTCGACCATGACCTCTTCGAGCCTCACATCGGGGAATTCCTTTGCCACCTTGCGGCACTCCTCGGCGAACATGCCGCAGCAGATCCGGTACACCGGTTCCTCGTGCACGGCGGTTACCTTCCTGCGCCGACGCGTGCGCGTGATCACGCGCATGCCGATGGAAATTTCGTCGTTTGGCCGGAACTCGCCGGCACCCATCATCACCACGCTGCTGGACATCATGCCCTCGTTCACTTCCCGCAGGAATACGATGTCTACGTCCTTGTGCACCGACTTGATGGCCACGCGACTTCCAGCCCGGTTTTCGCCGCCGCGGCCTTCATGACCTTGACGCACTCGGGCACCACCTCGAGCCCGATGTCGTCGCCCAGCAAAATGCCGATCTTCAACACTTCGATTACCCTTTATCCATGAGTTACAGGAACGTTCGCGCATCGGTGTATTGGGTCCGGTTACTGCTCCGTGGGACGCGAGGTCGCTGTAAACCTCCTAGTGCGCCACGGCGCCGATATCGTTCACCACTTTCGCCCAGCGGTTGTGCTCGCTTTCCCAGAATTTGCGAAACGCCGCCGGGGATTCGCTGGTGATCGACGCAGCGCTCGCCGTTTCCAGCCGGCGTATGACTTCCGCGTCCTTCATGGTATTGACCACCGCCGGGAACAGCCTCTTGACCACCGCGCGCGGGGTCCCCTTGGGCACGAATACGCCCTGCCATGAACCGACGACGAGGTCCGCAAATCCCGACTCCGCCATGGTCGGCACTTCCGGCGCCGCACTGAGACGCTTGGGCGCGATGACCGCGAGCAGCCTAAGCCTGCCCGATCGCACATAAGGCAGGAGCGATGACGACGTCAACATCGTCATCTGCACCTCCCCTTGCGCGGCCCCCAGTGAGGCGCCTCCCGCGCCGCCCTTGTAAGCAACCATGACGATTTTTATCCCCGCCTGCTGCATGAAATACTCAAATGCGAGCCGGGAGTTGCTGCCGGCGCCGGCGGCCGAGAAATTGAGCTTTCCCGGCCGGGCCTTGGCATATGAGATCAATTCCTTTATCGACTTCACCGGGAGCGACGGGTGCACAGCCACCATTCCCGGCACGTCAACGACCTGCGTCACGCCGATGAATGCATTCAACGGTTTCACCTTGAACCTCGGAAACACGGAAGCATTGATCGCCATCGTTCCGATATTGCCGAGCAGCATGGTATAGCCGTCCGGCGTGGCTTGCGCCGCGACTTCCACCCCGACGTAGCCGGAGGCACCGGTACGGTTTTCGATCACGATGTTCTGGCCCAGCTCCTCGGCCAGCTTGTTTTGCATGATGCGCCCGACAAAGTCGGATGCGCCGCCGGGCTGGAACGGCACGATCATGCGCACTGGCCGCATCGGGTATTGCGTCTCTGATTGGGCGCCGACAATAACAGGCGCCAGCAGAACCGCGGACGCCAGCAAAATGCGCAGCGAAACAGGTTTCATGGACTTCCTCCTCGTTAATTGGTCGTTACCCGACCACACGTCATGGCAAGGCAGATGATCCCGGCTTCTTTGGCGGGAACTGCATTGCCGGTGTGTTCTTATACGGGGCAATATAGTTAACGGAAAAACACCGTGTCAAGGCCGCGATGACTACACGCGCCGATCTCGAAGCGACCGGGCCAGTGGCGAAAGCAAGAGCGGGCGGCGCAGGGAAATTGGAGCGCCGCTTGATTTCCGCGCCAGCGCGTAGGTTGGGCTGCGGGTCTTTGCCCTCACGCCCAACACGTAATGCTCGCGCTCAGCCGCGCTTTATCCAACCCGGCAATGCTTCGCAGCGTCTTAACCACGCCACCACGCGCGGGTAACCGTCGAGACTGATATCTCCCTGCGGCGCCGTTGCGACATACGGATAGCACGCGATGTCAGCGATGGTCGGACGCCCAACGGCGAGCCATTCGTGGTCCTTGAGATGATCTTCCAGCACCGCGAGCCCTTGGCGGCCGTACTGTTGGTACTCCTCGAGATTCCCGGTCTTGATGCCCCGCTTCACGCCGCGCGCCCATTGGAGGCCATAGTAGATTTCGTTCTGCGCCATCGCCAACCATTGCATCACTTCCGCCATGCCGAGCGGGTCGGTGGGGAGCCATTTTTCGCCGCCGTATTTGCGTGCGACGTAGACGAGGTTAGAGGCCGAGTCCCAGAACACTTTGCCTTCGGCTTCGAGCACCGGCACCTGGCCGCGCGGATTGAGCTTGAGAAAGGGCCCCTTCTTGTGCTCCTTGTTGGGGAAATCGACGAGCGTCTTCTCGTACGGCACGTCGAGCAGCGACAGAAGTATCCGCACTTTGAGGGCATTTCCGGAGTTTTCAGTCATGTAGAGTTTCACGTTTTCTCCTTTCAAAAGAGTTCAGCCACAGTGAGCACCAAGAAAGTCAAAGGCTTCCACGCAAAGAACGCAAAGGACGCAAAGAATGAATTAAAGCGGAAATCAAAGACAAGGAGATTCCTCTGCTCTCGTTTTCCTTGGCGCTCTTGGCGTCCCCGGATCAAGTCCGGGGCATGCTTGGCGGTTCAAGATTTCTCTGTGTGCTCTGTGTCCTCTGTGGTTACCCAGCTCTTGCCGGCTGCAGCCTCGGCGGTGGGCACGGAGGCGCGCGCGACCTCGGCAGCGTCCTCCAGACGGCCGATGTCCCAGCACAGGCGAATCAGGTTGCCGGTCTCCGCCTTCGACAGGATGCCGTCGGTGAGACTTCGGAACTTGGCTTCGAGATCGGCATCGCTCATAGGTCGATCGACGCTGCCGATCGCGCGCTCGACGAATTTATCCAGCGTCCGGCCGTCTTTCATCCTGATCGCGACGCGCACCTGGTCTTCGCGCATTTGCCGGTCGACGCTCGCGCTGACCCGATCGCGCAGCGCGATCACTTTCGGATCGCGCACGCAGGCGTCGCTGTACTGCGCCTCGCCCGCCGCGCCGTGGACGATTGCCACCGCCGCCGAGTGATAGACGCTGAACTTGCCTTCCAGGCCGGCTTGCGGCGTCTTCTTGCCGGTGAGCTCCAGCACGAGCGGGTGCACCTTGAGCGAAATGCTCTCGATGTCCTCCGCCTCGAGCTTGTGCTCGTTCCGCAACTGGATGCAGCCGTCGATCGCAGGATGGTTCACGATGCCGCAGGCAAACGGCTTGTAGGTGTTGAGCGCGATTTCCCATGTCTCACCCAGCCGTTCGGTGATTTCCGCAGGCTTGAACTCGGTCGAAAGCACATGGCCGAATCCGCGCTTGGCTTCGATGCCCTGGTTTGAACTGGTGAAGTTCTCTTTGGCGAGCAGCGCGGCGAGCAGGCCGTTCTTGGCGGCATTGCCGATGTGGAGCGGCTTGCACATGGTCCCGAACAATTCCCTCAGTCCGGAGGACTGGGTCGCGGCGATGCCGAGCGCCCATACCATCTGCTGCTCGTTCAAGCCCAGCAACCGGCCTGCGGCCGCAGCGGCGCCAAATACGCCTGCGGTGCCGGTGATGTGCCAGCCGACGTCGTAATGCGCAGGATAGACGGCGTTACCGATACGGCATTCGACTTCCACGCCGAGGATCAATGCGTGCAAGAAATCCTCGCCCTTGACCGGCTGAGACTCGGCGAACGCGAGAATGGCGGAAGCGACCGGGCCGCTGGGATGGATCACGGTCTTCAAGTGCGTGTCGTCGAAATCGAAGGTGTGCGAGGTGATACCGTTCATCAGCGCGGCCTGCATGATATCGAGCCGGTCACCGCGCCCGAGTACGGTCGCCTGTGCTGGACCCGAGAATTCCGCAAGCGCGGCGAGCGCGCGTTCCACCGTCTCATGACGCGATCCGCCGACCGCGCAGCCGACCCAGTTCAAGAACGCGCGCGCGGCTTCATGTCGGACATTCTCAGGAATATCGTCATAACGATGCTCCACGATGAATCTTGCGAGTTTGCGTGTCACTTCCATATGAGAACCCGTGAATCGCGAACAGGAAACCTCAACCGCCGAATCGTGAATCGTTACCTGAAGACTCTGGACGGACGGCGTAAGGCCAGGCGATACACCATTTACCATTCCCCATTCACCATCTACCGACCGCCGAATTATTCCACCAGCGGACCGCCAGCGCCATCATAAGGGGGCGTCAGAAGGTAACCCGGCAGGCTCTCGACGCGCTTCAGCCACTTCCGCACCGCCGGATACGGCTTGAGTGAAATGCCGCCTTCCGGCGCGAAAACGGTATACGAATAACAGGCGATGTCGGCGATTGTCGGTCGACCAAGCGCGAGCCAGTCGTGTTCATTGAGGCGCCCTTCGAGCGCGCGCAGCGCCCCTCGTGCGATTGTATGCGCTTCCTCCAGTGTGCCAAAGCCATGCCAGCGGCCACCCCGCATCGACCGGGCGCGCCCCAAGCCATAGAAGATCTCGTTCTGCGCGAGCGACAACCACTGCGTCACCTCGGCCTCGCCCTCGGCGTCGAGCGGGAGCCAGGCTTTCCCCCGATACTTGCGCGCGAGAAACACCAGGATCGCCACCGTGCCCCAGTATGGCCTGCCGTCGGCGATCAGCACGGGTATCTGACGCAGTGGGTTAAGCTTCTCGAAATCCGGCGGCAGGATGTTGCGGCCCTTGCCCGCGCGATGAACCGGTATTTTCTCGTACGTCAAGCCCAGCAACGAAAGCATCAATCGCACTTTGTAGCAATTGCCCGAGCGTTCGCGGTTATATAGCTTAAGCATGCCACGGCCTTACCACAGTTGAATTCCGCGCGCGTGTCGCAGCCATACGACGAGAACATGCTGTCGGGCGGTCGCCTGTAGCTGAAACGAACCGTCGCCCGCCCGGGCCTATCGCGACAGCAGATACTTGTGTTCCCAGTCTTCAATCTCCGGGAGCTTCAGCGCCTCGTTGTACTCCTTGAAGGTCAGCATCCGCGTGCGCGCCTGTTTGGTGCTGCCGTCGCGCTTGAGAATATTGAGCGCTTCTCGAATGGCAAACCCGGCCGCGTAGCGCGCGAGTCCCGGATAGATCGCGATGCGAAAACCGAGTTGCTCGAGCTCCGCAGCCGAAAGCTCTCCCACCTCGCCGGCTTCTTCGACGTTTACCAGACACGGCGCATCGATTTCCGAGGTGACGCGTCTCAACTCCTCGATGATGTTGGGGCTGCCTTTCAGCTCCACGAAGACCAGGTCAGCACCGGCCTCGCGGTAGGCTTTACCGCGTCGGATCGCCTCGTCAAGACCATGACCCGCAGCGGCGTCAGTGCGCGCGATGATAATAAGGTCACGATCCCGGCGCGCGGCACAGGCTGCTTCTATCTTGCCAACATGTTCTTCCATGGACACCACGGGACGCGAGCCCGGGTGATGGCCGCAGCGCTTGGGCGTGACCTGATCTTCCAGATGGATCGCTGACACGCCGGCCGATTCGAACTCCTCCACTGTGCGCCGCACGTTGATGGCGTTGCCGTAACCCGTGTCGGCGTCGCAGATGAGCGGGATGTCGACGCAGGCGGCGATGCGGCGGGCATGACTCGCGATCAGCGTGAGGTCGATGAGGCCAACGTCGGGACGCCCCAATAGGCTCGCCGAGACGCCATTGCCGGTCAGGTAAACCGCCTCGAAACCCGCCTGCTCGACAAAGCGTGCGCCGTAAGCATCGTAGATGCCCGGCGCGACGATCATCGGCCCGTCGCGGAGGCGCTGGTGCAAGCGTTGTCGAACGGTCGGGCGATTCGCTTGGCTCATAGATCAATCGTCGCCGCCGGGCATTTGATCTGGGCCAGAAAACATTTCGTTCATCATTCATCGTTCATCATTCGCCTTTCAGAGTCCCAGCTTCTTCTTCACCGCCTCGACTTCCTGCTTGTCGCCCAGCAACTGCGCGCGGAATTCATCCGGTCCCTGGAACCCGTCGAGTTGACTCACCTTCTTGAGGTAATTCTTCCACTCCGCGGTCTGCTGCACCTTTTGCATTGCGGCTGCGAGCCGGTTTTCTACCGGTTTTGGCGTGCCCACGCGCGCCATGATGCCGCGCCACTGGTAGCGCACCACGTTCCAGCCCCGCTCCTTGTATGTCGGCACATCCGGGAAGTCATCGAGCCGCTTGTCGGAAGACACCGCGAGCACCCGCACCTTGCCCGCAGCCATCATGGGCTTGACATTGCCCGGATTGGTGTGGGCGGCATCGACGTGGCCACCGGCGATCGCAATCAGCACCGGACCGCCGCCGGGATAGGGGACCCAAGTAGTCTTGATCTTGGAAACTTCCGAGAAAGCCTCCCACGCCACGCGGTGCGCGCTCATCGCGAACGGTCCGCCGATATTGATGTAATCCGGTTTCCTGCGGGCGAAAGCGACGAGATCGTCTATGGACTTGAACGGAGTCGAGGTGTGCACGATGAGACCGAAGGGGTCGATCTGCGAGCGGGCGATCATCTGCAGATCGTCGGGCTTGAAGGTCGCGTTGGGCTCACTGAACAGCGTGGCGAGCGTTAGCGTGTTGGCGGCAATCGTGTAGCCGTCGGCCGGCGCTTTGAGCAGCGTGTTGACCATGATGATGCCAGAGCCGCCGGTACGGTTCTCGACTATCACGTTTTGTCCCAGCTCCGCCGTCAGCAGCTTCGCCATGATGCGCGCGAAGAAATCCACAGGTGAGCCCGGCGCCGACCAGCATAATATGGTTACCGGCCGTGTCGGATACTGTTGTGCGCTTATCCCCCCGGCAAGCGCGGCAAGGAACGCCGCTGCGATAAGCTTGCAGAAATGCTTCATGTGCCACCTCCTTTGAGTAGCGCCGACCGCCCGGTCCAGGCCGCGGCTTTCATCTTGAACTTGTATTTTTATGGTAGCAGGAAAGCAATCAGGCCGTTCGCGTTCGGGATCCCCATGCGTGCATCCGGCAGTGCCGTGATCCGGCGTTTTCTCACACGGGCGGGCCGCCGTCACGACTGAGCGAGCAGTTCGACATGGTCGCCACGGTTAACGAATTTCGTGTTGAGGTCCTCGGACAAGTATTCCAGGAACCACGCGACCTTCTGCCCCTCGCCGTCTGCCCGGACCGGGACCGGCTCGTGATGATCGTTGATCAGGACAGGAATCATGCGAACATTCGCCACGCCATCGCGGGACACATCGCAAAGAACGATCGCGCTTTCCCTGCGGAAATAGGGATGATCGAGATCGAACGCGAAGTTGCCCAGGCTGTAGAAAATGGGACAGTCGCGGTAGAACTCGACGCCCAACAGCATATGTGCGTGGTGGCCGATAATGGCGCTCGCGCCGGCATCGATGACCGCATGCCCAAGCTCTCTCTGGTAATCGGCAAGTTTCCCCCAGCGCTCCGAAATCCCCCAATGCCACGCCACGATCACCACATCCGCGCCAGCCTTCGCTACCCTCACGTCCTCCAGCAACATCGCGACATCGTCAGGCTCGCCTACGGTTCTCGTCAGCATCGGGCTTCCCGGCTGTTGAAACAACCGCAGATTCGCAGCATAGGTGGTCTTGATTCGCACCATCGCCACACCAGGTGTCGTCGCCGTAGCCGCAAATGGCGAAACGCAGACGGACGTATACGAGAGCAGCGCGATGCGTATACCGTTTACCTCGAGCAATGCGGGTTGCCGTGCTGCAGCGAGATCACGTCCGGCGCCCGCATGGGGGATCCCTACAGCGTCGAGCAGCTTGATAGTCTGGTCGAGCCCGGCGGCGCCATAGTCCAGGGCGTGGTTGTTCGCCAGACTCACCACATCGATGCCCGCTTCGGCAAGAGCATCCGCGGCGTTCGGCGTCGAACGCAGATGCAAACTGATCCCCGCCTTCCCGGGGTGTTTCTCGCCCGTGTCGCACATCGGGCCTTCCAGGTTGCAGTAAGCCACATCTGCACTCTTGAGGATCACTGCAACGTGGCGCAGCATCGAGCCAGCGTCCGGGCGGCTGATCATGACGTCGCCAGCGCATGCGAGATTGATGACAGCCATCGAGTCTGCCCCTCGAGTGTTCCCGTGCCCCGTTCGCTGGGTGCAAGATGCCGTGCGATATCGATGCCGCTACCGTCGGATTGCGGGTATGGTTAGCGCTTGCCCTGCTCTGCTTTGATGAATGCCGGCGTCGGATCCACCTCCTCATCCGGGAGGTCGAGCTGGTACATCTTGCGGAAGGTGGGGTCCTCTTCGAGCTTGAAGGCCCGGATGGCGTTCCGGTAGAGGACGCGGTTCAGCACCTCCCGCTTCCAGGGCAGCGAAAAGAAGAACCGCATGTAGTCCTTCAAATCGAATAGCGGGTAGGCGCTGCCGAACAGGAACCGGTCGGCGATGCCGTAGTTCCCGAAGTACGCCCGGTAGTTCTCGTTGATCGCCTCTATCCAGTCCTCGCGCCCGAGCATGCGCAGGTATACGTCTGGCGACAGGTAAATGTTGTCGCGCCGCGTCGCCACGGTGATCGCCTCGCGGACATAAGGGTAGTGGCCGTGGCCGCAGATGATGCGCAGGTCCGGGAAGTCCTCCGCCACCTGCTCGATGTGCTTGGGATCGGCGTAGTCGATGTTCTTGCCGCCCAGCGGGCCCGAGGTCTGCGGGATGATGGCGAGATCCAGTTTCACGCATTCTTCGTAGATCGGATAGATCCGCCGATCGTCCAGGTTGCAGCCGGGGGAGCGGCCCGGCTCGATGAAAACAGCCCGCAGGCCCATCTTGGCGCAGCGGCGGATTTCCTCGATCGGCTCATGGTAGACGCCGCCCGCATCGATACCGGCGACACCGATGAACTTGCCCCAATTCCGCTTCTGGACGTCCGCCATCATGTCATTGGAGGTCGTGCGATTCGGCAGTTCCTTGTACCCCAGCTTCATGCCGGGATTGTTGCCCGACGCCGATACCGCGGTGGTGACGCCCGCCTGATTGATCTCCTCGAAGAACTTCTCCTCGGTCCCGTCCTTGAAGGCGGCGATGCGCCCATACGCGCCGGACTTCTGGGTCTGGGTGCGGAAGTAGTCGGATCCTTCCTTGGTGGTAAGACGGCAGCGAACATCGATGATCATGTTCTCCTTCCTCCTTCAGCGTGGGCCGGGCCGGCCCGAGATTGATCGTACATGGGCGAACGACACCCCGGCCGTGCTGCCGCACCCGGTGTGTCGGCTCGCAGATCGGCGAAATAGTGTAGAGAGCGGCTCAGGCGCGCGACAAGCGCTATTTCGCCATCCCGCCATCGCGATTCGCGATGGCAGAAAACGCATCTGCTTCTCTCAGCAGATGCGTTACCAGCAACGCAGCAGCGGCAGGCAAGCCGTTCCTGTTCCGCACGCAAAGCTTGAGCTGCCGGCTCGCCCATGCGTCAGCGAGCCGTACCGTACGCAAGGCAGCGTCTCGACCAAACAGGTTGACCGCGCCGCCCGGCAGAACGCCTATGCCCAATCCGGCCCGCACCATGGTAATGACCGCTTCGAATGCGGTGACCTGGAACCGAAGCTTCAGGGTTCTGTTTGCATCGCTCGCCGCGCGCAGCAACAGGTAGTTGATCGCACCACCCTTGTGGAGCCCGACGAATTCGTAATTCAGGGTGTCGATGAAATTGACCGACTTGCGACGCGCCAGCTCGTGACCCGGGGGAACGGCGAGCACCAGCTGGTCGCGTCGATAGGGAAGCACTTCAAGCCCGTATTCATTGTCGGCTTGCGCGTAGATACCGATGTCGGCGGCGTTTTCCGCCACCGCGCGCGTCGTCGTAGAGCTGATGTGCTCTTCCAGATCAATATCTATGCCCGGATGCCCGGTCAAGAATGACTTGAGATCGTGAGGCAAGAATTGCGTGATCGACGAAATATTCGCGAATAACCGAACGTGACCGCGCGTCCCTGAAGAGAAATCCCGAATTTCGGTAACCAGCTCGTCTATACCATGCAAGACGTTTCTGGCATGGCGCACTAGCGTCCGGCCGGCGAACGTGGGTTCGATGCCCCGATGCTGCCGGATCAGTAGCTCCGTGCGAAGATGACTTTCAAGCTCCGCGATTCGCTTGCTCACAGCAGAGGGCGCAAGATGCACTCGGGCTGCCGCTGCAGCAATACTTCCCTCTTCAACAACCGCGATGAACGAGCGAAGCGTCACCGGGTCGATTTTCATTGTCACTCAGTTTCTGGCTACCGACGGGGGCCCGCGACTTGAAAAACCAAGGCACACAGACCTCTGCGGTGCGGTTTATGTGCGGGTTTCATGGGTCGCCAGCGACCACACGTGGAGATAGTTTTCAGCAAGCGAGTAGACGTTCAGAGAGCTATCGCGAGAATAGATATTTCCGCTCCCACTCCTCGACTTCGGAGAGCTTGAGCACGTCGTTGTACTCCTTGAACGTGAGCATGCGGTCGCGTGCCGCTCTGGTGTTGCCGTTGCGCTTCAGCACATTGAGTGCTTCGCGAATAGCATAGCCTGCCGCATAGCGGCCGAGGCCGGGATAGATCGCGATGCGAAAGCCGAGCTTTTCCAGCTCGGCGGTGGTGAGCTCGGCCACCTTGCCTGATTCCTCGACAACGACGAGACACGGCGCATCGACTTCCGCTGTGACACGCTTCAGCTCCTCGATCACGCTGGGGCTGTCCTGCAACACGGCCAAGATCACGTCGGCGCCGGCTTTGCGATAGGCATTGCCGCGGCGGATCGCCTCCTCAAGACCGTGGCCGGCAGCGGCATCAGTGCGGCCGATGATGATGAAGCCGGGATCGCGGCGCGCCGCGACCGCAGCCTCGATTTTTCCAACATGCTCTTCGAGCGTCACGACCGGACGCGAGCCCGGGAGATAGCCGCAGCGTTTCGGTGCAACCTGGTCCTCCAGATGGATCGCCGCAACGCCCGCGGCTTCGAATTCCTCCACGGTGCGCCGTACGTTGACCGCGTTGCCATAACCGGTGTCGGCGTCGCAGATCAGCGGAATGTCGGCGCAGGCGGCGATGCGGTGGGCATGGCTCGCGATCAGTGTGAGGTCGATGAGGCCCACGTCCGGGCGCCCGAGCAGGCTGGCGGAAACGCCGTTGCCGGTCATGTACACCGCTTCGAAGCCTGCCAGTTCGACAAAGCGCGCGCCGTAGGCATCGTAGATTCCCGGCGCCACGATCATCGGCCCTTCTGTGAGCTGCTTGCGTAGCCGCGCGCGCGGTGTCGTCGTCATGCCGCGGCCTTCACCTCGAAGCGATACCTGTCGAGCTTCGCTTCATCCAGCGTCACGCCCAAGCCCGGGCCGCCCGGCAACGGCAGGCTGCCGGAGGAGAGATCGAGCTTGTGCGTCACAATGTCATCGGCGGTCTTGAGCGGTCCCACGCACTCCAGGCCGTCGATCACGTTCTTCGAGGTCGCCGCGACCATGATTTCCGCCATGGTGTTGACGCCGAGCCCGAAGCCATGACCCACCACGCAGCGGATGCCCGCCGCTTCCGCGGTCGCGATCATGCGCCGCGTGTTGAGAAAGCCGCCCTGCTTCATCACTTTCACTTTGACGATGTCGGCCGCATCCATCCTGATGATGCGGATCAGGCTCGCATGATCGAGCACCGACTCGTCGGCCATGATGGGCACACCGGCCGCGTTCGCCTCGCGCCGCACGCGGGCCATGCCGGCAATGTCATCGGCGGGAGCCGGCTGCTCGAAGAGCTGCAGCTTGAACGGCGCAACCATCTTCGCGAGCTTGATCGAAGTATCGGCGTCGTAACCGGCATTGGCGTCGATCCGCAATCGAAAATCGGAGCCGACCGCTTCGCGCACCGCCTTCACGCGGTCCAGGTCGGCTTCGATGCCGCCGCCGACTTTGATCTTCGCGGACCGAAAGCCCTTCTGCTGCCACGCGAGCGTCTCCTGCGCCGCCTCATCCGGCGGCAGGATGCCGATCCAGGCGTTGAACAGGAGCTTTTCCCTCACCGCGCCTCCGAGATAGGTATGCACCGCCATGCCGGCCACGCGCGCGGAAAGATCGACGCACGCCATCTCGATCGCCGCCTTGGCGTCGAGAAAACCCGGTATCGCCGGCTCGATTTTCTCGAGCACGCGGTGAACGTTGGTGGGATCCATGCCGAGCGCCATCGGCGCAAGCTTGGTCTCGAGCGCGCGCAGACTGTCCTCGATCGTCTCCTTGGAGTATCCAGGTGAAGGATCGATGTTGCCCAAACCCACGGCGCCGCCGGAGGCGGTGATGCGCACGACGGCGCTCTTCTGGACCGACTTCGAGCGGTAGGCGTTCCTGTACTCGCCGACGAGCGGCACGGCGACCCCAAAGACTTCGACTCTTTCTATCTTCATATCTGTATCCTTGGAGCCTGCGAAAATACGCGCACCCCCACCCTAACCCTCCCCCATTCAAGGGGGAGGGAAAGAGTTTTTTCTCCCCCATTCAATAGGAAAATCGCTCCTTCCCCCTTGAGGGGGGAAGGCGGGGATGGGGGTGGTTTCATGCGATTTCCCATTGAGGATGCTGTTTGAGAAAGGCGATCAAGCCGCCGGCGGCAAGTATCGCCTGGATCTCGCGCGGGAGCCGAGGGATGCTGCGCGCAATGCCACGCGAGGCCACCGTAATCCGCCCCGCCGCCAGATCGATTTCGATCTCATCATCTTCCGTGATTCCGGCGATATCGCACTCGATGACCGGCAGTCCGTTGTTGATGGCATTGCGGAAGAACTGCCGGCCGAACGAAGGCGACACGATCGCCGCCGCGCCCATCATGCGCATCACGTGCACCGCCTGCTCGCGCGAGGAGTTGATGCCGAAGTTTCTGCCCGCAACGATGATATCACCCGGCTTGAAGCGCGACGCGAACCCGGGTGCAATCTGCTCGAACGCATGCTGCACGACGTAAGCGTTGTCCCGGCCCGGGAAATACTTGCTCGAGCAATGAATATCCGTGTTGACCTCATCCCCGAGCAAACGCGCACGGCCCCGCATACTCTTCATCATCTGAAAATCCGAGAGCTTTCACCGCCAAGGAAAAACAAGAATGAATCACAAAGGACACAAGAAAAAACAAATCTGCTCACCATTCACCACTCACGAGTCAGGCTTTTGTCCGTTCACTGTTCACCGTTCACTGGATCATCTGTGTTTACCCGCCGTTCCATCGCTTCAGGTCTTTCTTGGCGGCCTTGGCGTCTTGGCGGTTCAGATTTGCTTTTATCGGCGTTCATCTGCGTTTATTTGCGGTTTCTTTGAAGTCGGGGCGTGTAGGGTGGGCATGAGCTCGGTGGCTCATGCCGCTATCCCTTCCGCTGCCGGCCGCCATTCGCCGCCGGCCACTTCACGCGGATCGGTAATCCGACCAGTGAGCGCCGAGGCAGCCACGGTCGCCGCTGAGCTGATCCAGATTTCCGATTTCGGATTGCCGAGCCGCCCTTTGAAATTGCGGTTCGCGCTGGATATCACCACCTGGCCGTCACCGGGAATGAGATGCCCGGTGATGTTGACGCAGGTGCCGCAGCCCGCAGCTTCGACCGATGCGCCCGCCGCGGTGAGCGCCTCGACGAGTCCCTCGCGAGCCGCCGCCAGATAGACCTGGCGGGAAGCGGGTGTGACAATCATCCGCACCCCTTTGGCGATGCGCTTGCCTTTCAGGATTGCCGCCGCCTGACGGATGTCGTCGAGCCGCCCATTGGTGCAGGTGCCGATGAGCGCGAAATCGATTTTCTGCCCCTCGACTTCTGGCACCCCGATCACATCATCGACGCGATGGTTGCGCGCGACTTGTGGCGGAAGTGTCGAGGCATCGATTTCGATACGCTCGCAGTAGCGCGCGTCGCGGTCTGCCGTGACCGGTTGCGGGGCGCGTGCGCCATGCGCCTTGAGCCACGCAATAGTCTTTTCGTCCGCTTCCAGGATCGCCGCCTTGGCCCCCAGTTCGGCGGCGTGGTTGGCGAGCGTCATGCGGTCGTCGATTTCCATCGCCGCGACCCCGCTGCCGCAGTACTCGATGACGCGATAGTTCGCGCCTTCCGCGCCGAGCCTGCCCAGTATGGTGAGCGTGACGTCCTTTGCCCACACGCCGGGCGCAAGCCGTTCTTTCACTTCGACGCGTATCGTGTCCGGGACACGGAACCACAGCTTGCCGGTCATCATCACCGCTGACACGTCCGTACCCTCGACGCCGGTGCCCAGTGCATTGAATGCGCCGTAGGTCGTCGAATGGGTATCGGCGCCAACCACCAGATCGCCACAAGTGAGATGCCCGCCCTCCGGCAGCACCTGATGACAGATGCCGTCGCCCACGTCATAGAGGAAGGCGCCGTGCCGGTCCGCAAACGCGCGCATTGCGACGTGGACGTTCGCCGCCTCCATGTTGGGCGGAGGCGAGTAATGATCGAGCACGAAGGCGGTTCGCGCTGCGTATGACAGCCGCTCGACCCCGAGCTTTTCGACCATCTTGAGCGCGTTGCCTGCGCGCGCATCGTGCACCATCGCGAAATCCACGCTGGCGACAACGACATCTCCGGCTTTGACAGTCCCGCCGCCGGCGTGAGCGCCGAGAATTTTTTCGGCGATGGTCGAACCCATTTATCCTCCGGATGACTGGTTCTTGCGCGGTGCTGATCGATGCAGGAGCGCGGTGAAGAAGGCAATATGATTTTACCAGCTTTCACCGGCGCCGGACCGCGCGACGGCCGCTGACAGCCGAAAATGCTGTGAACGTGGACCAAGGTCATGGCAGGGCACGCGAGAATATGGTAAAGAGTCCCTAACATAATGAAACACGCTCACATTCTTCTACGCTTGCGTCATGGCCAACCCCGAATCCCTTACCGCCTACGTGGCGCAATTCATCACCAGGACCCGGCCTGCCGGGATTCCCGCGGATGTAATGCACCTGGGAAAACGTTCGATTCTTGACGGCATCGGGCTTGCGCTCGCCGGCAACGCTGCCGAATCGGGGCGGATCGTCCGCACCTATCTGAAAACGCTCGGCTGCCCGACCGACAAGGGCTGCACCGTCATCGGGACGAATCTGAAATTGCCGGCGCGTTTCGCGGCTTTCGCCAACGGCATCGCGATCCACGCCGACGATTACGACGACACCCAGCTTGCCGTGGCGAAGGACCGCGTCTACGGCCTCCTCACCCACCCGACCGCGCCGGCGCTGCCGCCGGTTCTCGCCCTTGGAGAACTCGCCAGTCGCTCGGGGCTCGACGTGCTGACTGCCTATCAGATCGCGGTCGAGGTCGAGACCAAGGTGGCGGAAGCGATCAATCCGCGGCACTACGATCACGGCTTTCACTCGACGGCGACCATCGGCGCCATCGGCGCCAGCGCAGGCGCAGCGAAGCTCCTGGCTCTCAATGTCGAGCAGACGCGGCGCGCGCTCGGCATCGGTGCGAGCCAGTCGGCGGGCCTGCGGGAAAACTTCGGCACCATGACCAAGCCGTTTCACCCGGGCCGCGCGTGCGAGAGCGGCGTCGTGGCAGCGGAATTCGCCAAGCTCGGCTGGACCGCAACGCCGATCGTGCTCGAAGCGGGCCGCGGTTTCTTCCAGGCCGCGGGCGGCGGCTATGATCCGGCGGCGATCGAGGGCAAGCTCGGCAACCCGTGGACATTCGCTTTTCCTGGCGTATCGATCAAGCCCCATCCTTCGGGCTCGCTCACCCATCCCGGCATGGGAAAGATGCTGGACCTCATTCGCCAGCACGACATCCGCCCGGAACAGGTGCTCAAGGTCGGGGTGGGCACCAACCGTCACATGCCGAACGCGCTCATTCACCATCGTCCGAAGAACGAGCTCCAGGCCAAGTTCAGCATGGAGTTCTGCATGGCGATCCTGCTGCTTGAACGGAAAGCGGGGCTTGCGGAATTCACCGACAGGGTTGTCAACCGCCCCGACGTGCAGAAGATGATCGACAAGGTCGAGTTCGGCGTGCATCCCGAAGCGGAAGCCGCCGGCTACGAGAAAATGACCACCATCATCGAGATCGAGTTGACCAACGGCAGAAAAATCAACGGCCGCGCCGATTTCGGCAAAGGCAGCCCCGCCAACCCGATGAGCGATCAGGAACTCGCCGAGAAGTTTCGCGAATGTGCGGCGTGGGGCAGGTTGCCGAAGGCTAACGCCGAAAACGTGATCGACCTCGTCTTCCGTATCGAGAAACTGAAGAGCGTTCGCGAGCTCACCCGGCTGCTCGCGGTGGGCGGGAAGACGGCGCGCAAGAAAGCGGCAGCACCCGCCAGGAAGAGCCTGCGAAGAGGTTGAGTGACGGGCTACGAGGACTTGGGAATTCGGGAGATCGGGAGGTCGGGAGATCGAAAAATCGCTCTACTTCGCTCTCACGCCCTCACGCTCTCACGCCCCCACACTCTCACGGATGCGTAGGAGTTTCTGCCTATGAAACAGCGCTTCCCAACCATCGGTCTGATGCTCGGGGACGTCACCGGCATCGGGCCGGAAATCAGCGCCAAGCTGCTTGCCGCCGGCACCTATAGAAACGAAGCGCGATTAGCAGCCAGTGATACTTGGTGAGGGACTCGGCACCCGAGTTGGTTTACCGCTCGCGGCTTGACGATAATAATATGATGTATTTGTGGACTACGAGAGTAATATGAACGCTGAATGCCCGTCATCAAGCAGTTCGAAGCAGGGGCTCGACGCCGCGCCCGGAACGCCGGCGGATTTCGGCGCCCGCATGAAGGCGGAGATGGCCAAGTGCGCGAAGGCGATCAAGGCGGCGGGCGTCAAGGTGAACTGAATTCAGTCGCGCGGAATGGGCATCGTCCGATATAAGCAAACGAGGAAAACATGAGCACTCGGCATTGGTGGCCGCATATCCTGGTGGCGGCATTCAGCGGTATCCTCCTGGCAGCCCCCGGCCAAGCTCAGGATTATCCAGCGAGGCCGGTCCGCATCATCATAGGCTTTCCGCCGGGAGGCGCGACCGACCTGGTCATGCGTCTCATGGCCCCTAAATACGCTGACATCTTCAGGCAGCAGTTCATCGTGGACAACCGCCCCGGCGCCAATGGGGTAATCGCCACCGATCTTGCAGCAAAGGCAGCCCCGGACGGCCACACGATCCATCTCGCTACGATCGGCACCTTGGTGATCAGTCCTGCAATCAGCAAGGTGCCGTACGACCCGTTCAAGGACCTGGCGCCGGTCTCCCAGGTAGTGGCGCTCCAGAATATCTTCATCGTCCACCCCAGCGTGCCGGTAAAGACGCTGAAGGATCTCATCGCGCTCGCACGATCGAAGCCCGGCGGGTTTAACTACGCGACCTCCGGCACTGGCAGCCCCGGCCATCTCGCAACGGAACTCTTCAAGAGCATGACAAAGGTGGACATCGTGCACGTGCCATACAAGGGCGGTGGACCGGCGTTGATCGACCTTATAGCCGGGCACATCGAAATCTTTGTCGCGGTGATCTCGACGGCCGTGCCGCAGGTGAAGGCTGGCAAGGCCCGTGCTCTTGCGGTCACCGGGGCCAGGCGCGCCGCCGTGCTTCCCGATGTGCCGACCGTGGCGGAAACGGGGCTCAAGGGCTACGAGGCCACCAACTGGTACGGGTTGGTCGTTCCGGCAGCGACGCCGCGCCCCATCATCGAACGGCTGCACAAGGAGACAGTGAAGATCCTCAACATGCCCGATATTCGGAAAGCACTGCTCGACCGCGGCATCGATGCTGCACCCAGCAGCCCGGAGGAATTCGCCGCATACATCCGCAAGGAAAATGACAAGTGGGTGAAAATCATCAAGGCGGTGGGAATCAAGGCGGAGTGACAGGATATCCAGCCGCCGATCGATATGAAGTACGTGATTGAGTGATAAGGCAAGGCACCAGGACCGTTCACCAACCAATTACCTGGTCACTGAATCACTCGTCTTATCGGCGATCTTTTCACTTCACGATTTGAAGAAGCCGTAAAGCTCCGCGTAGACTTCGTCCGGCACCTGCTCAGCCGGATAGTGACCGCACGGCAGCGCGCGCATGCGCGCGATGTTCGAGCAGTAGAGCGGCCACGCCTTGCGCGGGTCGAAGAACTTCTCGGTATGACTTTTCTCGCCCCAGTAGATCGCCGCCGGGCATTGGATCTTGCGGCCCGCCTCGAAGTCAGCCTTGTCCATTTCGAAATCGACCGCAATGGCGGCCCGATAGTCCTCGCACACACCGTGGATGTTTTCCGGCGTGCAGCAGCGTGCGTATTCCTTGAGCGCCTCTTCCGTGAACCCACCCTTGCCAATGCCCATTTTGGTGAGCTTCTTCACGATGTAATAGTCCTCCTTGCCCTCGATCAGCTTTTCCGGGATGTCGTAGGGCTGCGCCATGAAGAACCAGTGATAGGAGTTGAGCGCCCATTTGCGCGAGATATGGGTCAACACGTGATGCGTGGGAAGGATGTCGAAGCTCGCGAACTTGAGCACCCTGTCGGGATAGTCGAGCGCCATGCGGAATGCGGCACGCGCGCCGCGGTCGTGGCCGGCGACGAAGAACCGCTTGAATCCGAGATGTTCCATCACCTCCACCTGGTCCTGCGTCATGCGCCGGAACGAATAGTTGCCGTGGTCCGGTTGGCCGCGAGGCTTTGAGCTGTCGCCGTAGCCCCTGAGATCGGTCGCCACCACCGTGAAGTCCCGCGCGAGCCGCGGCGCGACAAGGTGCCAGTGCACGTGCGTAAGCGGATTGCCGTGCAGCAACAGCAAGCCCGGACCCTTGCCCCCATAGCGCAGATTGATCTTCACTTCCGGATCGCTGGTTTGAATCTGGGTGTGCTTGAATCCCTCGAACACGTGATCTCTCCCGGATGCGTTTGCGAAAGTTGATACGCTACACAATTTGAGCGCCAGCGTGAAGCGGAAATTGAATTGCGGTGTGCTAACATTCGGTTCACTGTTTACGATTCACCATTCACCAATCACCATTCACCAATCACTGTTCTTAACATGTTCAACCCGTTCAAACAGCTTGAAATGATCAAGACCGAAGTGTTCACGTCGATGCCGCAGAAGTTCCGCAAGAAGCAGCGTACGGCGTGGTCTGATCCCAACCGCCAGGGGGCGGAAGTCGAATGCTTCCTGGAAGGCCCTTCCTTCGACCGCGAGGGCAACCTTTGGATCGTGGACATCCCGTTCGGGCGCATCTTCCGCATCTCGCCGAAGACGGAATGGGAACTCGTGGTGCAATACGACGGCTGGCCCAACGGGCTCAAGTTCCACAGGGATGGCCGCGCCTTCATCGCCGATTACAAGGCGGGCCTGCTCGCACTTGATCCGAAAACCGGCAAGCTCGAAAGCATACTGGAAACGGCATACAGCGAGGGTTTCAAGGGCCTGAACGACCTGCACTTCGCTTCGAACGGCGACCTCTACTTCACCGACCAGGGCCAGACCGGGATCGCCGATCCGTCCGGCCGCGTCTACGGGTTGCGCGCAAACGGCGCGCTCGACCGGCTCGTCGACAACGTGCCCAGCCCCAACGGCATCACGCTTTCCACCGCGGAAAAGCATTGCTACGTCGGGGTCACCCGCTCGCAGCAGATCTGGCGCCTGCCCATCATGGCCGACGGCTCGGTGTCAAAAACCGGGGTGGCGGTGCAGCTCTCGGGCGGCGCAGCCGGGCCTGATGGCATCGAGATGGATACGGAAAACGGGTTGCTCGTCTGCCACCTTGGCGTCGGCGTCTGGCGCTTCGACGCGAACATGCTGCCGACACACCTCGTCTACTCCGACGGGCCGCATCACCACCATCTGGACAATTGCGCTTTCGGCGGCTCCGACCTGAAGACGCTCTACATCACGGAAGCACTGTCGGGCGACGTCCTTACCGCGCGGATGCCGGTCGCGGGCAAGAAAATGTTCGGTCTGCAATAACACCAAACCCATCAGCCACAGAGAGCACAGAGGGAAACAAGGTTCAGCGAGGCGAACACATCAACCGGGTATGCGAGAAATGCATTTCGATTCCAATTTTTCCTTTGCGTCCTTCGCGTCCTTTGCGTTGAGGCTTTTGATTGTTTTTTCTCTGTGATCTCTGTGGCTTGAGCCTTTCGGTTTTCAGACGAGGTAGCGCGTGAAAATTCTGGTATTGCCCGGCGACGGCATCGGTCCCGAGATTACCGAGGCGACGCTCACCGTCCTCAACCGCACCAACGACAAGTTCAAGCTCGGGCTGGAGTGGCAGGTCGAGCAGATCGGCTTTACGGCATTGAAGAAACACGGCACAACACTGCCGAATGATGTTATCAACGCGGCGCGCAACGCCCCGGGCATCATACTGGGCCCGGTCTCGCATCTTGACTATCCCCCGCGCGAAAAGGGCGGCGTCAATCCTTCCGGCGAATTCCGCGTCAAGCTCGATCTTTTCGCCAATATCCGTCCCGCCAAATCGCGCATGGGCGTCGGGCTCACCGGCAAGCCGGTGGACCTCGTGATCTTTCGCGAATGCACGGAAGGCTTCTACGCCGACCGCAACATGTACCAGGGAATCGGTGAATTCATGCCGACCGAGGACATGGCCATCGCGGTGCGCAAGGTGACGGCGCGCCAGTGCCAGCGGATTGCGCGCGCTGCCTTCGAGTGCGCGCTGAAACGCCGCAAAAAAGTGACGGCAGTGCACAAGGCCAACGTGCTCAGGATCTCGGACGCGCTGTTCCTGCGCGAGGTGCGCAAGGTGGCGCAGGATTTTCCGGAGGTAAAGCTCGAGGAAGTCATTGTTGACGCGATGGCGGCGCTGCTGGTGCGCGATCCCACGCGTTTTGACGTGATCGTGACCGGCAACATGTTTGGCGACATCCTTTCGGATGAGGCCTCCGAACTCTCGGGAAGCCTCGGTCTCGCCGGGTCGGTGATGGCGG
>MERG01000420.1:21212-39784 GCA_001771985.1 Betaproteobacteria bacterium RIFCSPLOWO2_12_FULL_62_13
TCGGCCGCGATGCTGTTCGAGTGGCTCGCCGCGCGTCATTCACGGCCTGAATTCGAGCAGGCGGCGCAGGCGATCGAGGCAGCCATCGACGGCGCGCTCAAGGACGCGGCGACGCGCACACCTGACCTGGGCGGCAGGCTTGGCACGCAGGCGTTTGCCTCGCACGTCGCGCAGCGGCTCAGGTAGCTGGTCGAACTCAATAGGGGTCGGAAAGGGCTCGCGCCCTCCCCGCCCTCCGAACCGTGCGGGCGATTCTCCCGCACAAAATGTGGTGCACCACATTTTGTTGTATATGGAACGCAAATCGAATTTGGTTGACACATTTTCTTCTGGTGTTGGAGTAGGTTTCGGAAGTGGGATGTTGTAATAGACGTCCACCCTCCAGTTGTTGACTACGACCTTGTCCAAGACGATCCGCGACAGTTTCTGCTTGTTTTCGAAGGAAATTCGCTTCGGAGTTGTGGCACACTCCGGCACGGACTTCCACCGTGCTGATGTGGCACCCTCGCGGACGCACTCATCCCCGTGGCGACGGGAATCCAATTTCACCACATGTCAGATTAGATTCCCACCTGCGCGGGAATGACGGGGGTTGATTAGATTCCCACCTGCGCGGGAATGACGGGGGTTGATTGGATTCCCACCTGCACGGGAATGACGGGGGTTGACTCGATTCCCTCCTGCGCGGGAATGACAGTGCTTTCAAGTCCTGTTAATCCTATCAATTGCATTGCGGGCTATTGTTCAACAGTCTCGCGCGCGGCGATGGGTTCGCGCGAGCCGCAGACTTTCTTGGGCGCGGCGGCGAGAGTTTTCCTGGGCGCGAGCCGGTCGCTCCACTTCGGCATGATGGTGCGCATGCCGTGCACACGCTTTACCGCCTGCAGGAAGCACACGCCCCCCGCCATCGGCCACCAGCGGTCTCCCGCCTTTTCCATGAAATCGAAGCGGTCGAGCTACTTCTGCCGCGTGCACGGCGGCGCGTAGGAGCTCATCTGGCCGGCGACGATCTCCCGCCCGAGCAACGCGAGCCAGTCCTTGAGCCGCAGCAAGTGGATGAAGCGCCCGCGCCACGGGTACCGGCGGCGCGAATTGAAGATGCGCCAGAAGCCCCATAGGCTCCACGGGTTGAAGCACGCGATCACGACGTGCGCCTCGGCGCGCAGCACGCGCGCCACTTCGCGCAGGATCTGGTGCGGGTGCTCGCTGAACTCGAGAACGTGCGGGAGCAGGACGAGGTCCGCGCAGTTGCCGGCGAGCGGCAGGTCGCGGAAGTCGGCCCGGATGCGCGCCGCGCCCGCGACATCGACGCGGATGCGCAGCGGAATGCGGCTCGCGCGCAGCAGACCCTGGTCGACCATGCCGAGCTGGAATGTGTTGTAGTCGAAGACGTCCGCAACCGCGCCGTCGAAATAATCCTGATCGAGGGCGAGAAGATATCGCCCGAGCGATGTCCGCCACCACTCCGCGGCATCACCGGGTGAAGCCTCGATTGACATAGCGCGAGTTCAAAACAGTAGAATTGAAGAACAATGCGAATCCTTTTCATCCACCAGAACTTCCCGGCCCAGTACAAGCACCTCGCCGCTACGCTCGCCCAGAGCCCCGGCTGCCGGGTGGTGGCCTTGGGCGACCTCGATAACGTCAAACATCGTCCGAAAATTCCGGGCGTAAATCTCGTTGGGTATCCGACGCCGGCGCCGGCCACCGCGCGCACCCACCACTACGTGCGGCCGCTCGAAGGCGCGGTGCGCCGCGGGCAGGCAGTGGTGCGCGCGTGCCTGGAGTTGCAGAAGCACGGCTTCGTGCCCGACGTGATCTACGCTCACCCGGGATGGGGCGAGGCGCTGTTCCTGCGCGACGTTTTTCCCAAGGCGCGCCTCACGCTCTACTGCGAGTTCTACTACCACGCGCAGGGCGCCGACGTCGGCTTCGATCCGGAATTTCCGTCCAGCCTCGACGACGCGCTTCGAGTGCGGATCAAGAACGCCGCAAGTCTGTTGAGCCTCGAGGCTGCCGCTGCCGGAATCAGTCCGACCCAATGGCAGCGCCGGATGTTCCCGAAGGAGTTTCGTAGCCGCATCGAAGTCATTCGAAACGCTGCTACGCATCTATCAGATTTCTTCGGCGCACGTCTATCTCACTTATCCTTTCGTGCTGTCATGGTCCCTTCTGGAAGCGATGGCTGCGGGCTGTGCAGTGGTCGCCTCGCGCACCGCTCCAGTGACGGAAGTCATCACCGACCGCAAGAGTGGATTGCTCGTGGATTTCTTCAGTCCGGCGGAGGTCGCGGCGCGCGTGGATGAAGTGTTGGAACACCCGGCCGAGATGGCCCCGATTCGCAAGCAGGCGCGCCGCACTGTGGCCGGGCGCTACGACCTGCGGCGGATTTGCCTGCCCGCGCATATGGAGTTGCTCGGCGTGACGGGCAAGAAGGCGGTTGCTTGCTAAAGGGCCGTGCGCCCTTCGACTTCGTTGCACTCCGCTCAGGACGAACAGGGATAAAGTCGAAAAGCCTGTTCTGCGTTTAACGACGGGCTCAGCACGCATGGCCAAAAAATTCCGCCGCGAACTGAACAGCCCTCGCCTGCAAGTCAAGGGGTTCGGATGTTCGTCGGCTGCAAGCCGACAAAAAACTTCTCCTCCCCCTCACGCCGGGGGAGGATTAAGGTGGGGGTGAATCTAACGGATAACGCCCCGTATCTCACCACTGCCCACGCCGCCGGCCGCCGCGTCGGTGTGCACGTTTACATACGCAAGGCCCAATCGTATCATACGGATCGCCTCATTTAGCTGTCCGGCGGTAATGAGTTGAGCTGGCGGTCCGATCACGCTGGCAGAAGTTATCGACCCCTTTACCACTCCTGTCGTCGTACCGGTACACGTGGGCGTTCCGGCTGGTCCTGGCAGGGCCGGCGTTCCGCACAACCAGATGGAAATGCCGCCAGTGACGCCTGGCTGTCCGATATGGATGTGCGCCTGGGTCACGGTGCCCTGAAGGTTCGCGTAGTTAAGGCTGTAGTTCGCCATCTGTGACGCGGGAAAGAAATTCATAACGAACTGCCCAGCGGCGGTTGTTGACACGGCAGGGACCTCCTCGCCGCCATTGAGCCGCGCGATAAAAGTCTGGGCAGATGCAATGCCAGGCAGCCCCACTGCCGCCGCCACAACCAGGTGGGTAAGTTTGCCCAATTTGCGATGCAGCATGATTTCGTCTCCTCTTATCCGGTTATCAAATGACTCCTGGTGAGCCGCCCGAATGCTGCTTTCCGGAACAAACACGGGGCTCGCAACTGACACCGTTCCGCCCCTCTCCGCAAGGCGACGGCCCATAAGACCATCAACAGCGAGATCGGTGGAAATATTCCCCCGGCGTCAGCCAACCCCGCCATGACGCGCTTCCCACTGCCGCGCGTGAGCCACGATGGTGTCCAGATCGCCGTGCTCTGGAATTAAGCCGGACTGTCTCTTAGCTTCTCCAATGCTCAAGTTCTGCCCACGAAGGAAGTCGAGACCCAAGTGCTCTGACCCAAAGGTAATGATTGGTGAGTAGCGCCAACGCCAGTAATTGGTGACTGGTGATTAGTGATTGGTGCTCAGAACCAGTGATTGGTGACCGTTGATATCAAGCTCGCCGGCGCGCAGGTGTTCGGCGCGTCCGAGTGGAGCGAGAAGTCCGACGTGGACTCGTCGGCGATGCTGCAGGAAGAGGCCCGGCCGCCACGAGTCTTTTCCTTCCGGGTTCTATAGTCAGGTTGAGACCTTCAAGCGTGCGGGCGCCAAGAAGCAGGAGATCGCCTGGTTCCGCATACACTACCTCGTCGATGGTGAAAAACTTATCGAGCCGGATAATCGCAAAACCTACGCTGCGGGTCACCTGTTGGCCGTTCGCGAGGATAAAAGCGACATCCTTCTTCTCTCGCCGAACTCCGATCCTTTCGAGCGTTCGCTCCGGAACCCAGGAGTATTCACTTCCTGTATCCACCAGGAGTTTAGGCACGACCACCGATCGAGTCCTGTCGACAGGATTCTCGACTTTGCACTTCGTATAAAACGTTCCCATGCTCTTAGGACCAGTGATTAGGGACTGGTGACTAGTGCCGACCCCGGTGACTGATCAGTCAGAACCAGTGACTGATGACTCGGACGCGCTCGTGGCACGTGCCTCGTCGATCGTGGTTGGTAGCTCGTGAGTCGTGAGGCCGGGAATTCGCGAGCCAACACACGTTCCAGCTATTCGAGGTTGATCGATCTCTCGTTAAGTACCGTTGGGGCATGCGCGGATAGAACGTACTTTCGCATGCCGGCAGTATAGCATCGGGCGAGATGCTGGCATTGTCGTGGCGCGTGGCTACTGATCAGGCACGAGTGGTTCGGACATTCGAACTATTTGATTCCTCGATCTTTCTGCATAATTGTCTGCAGCGGTTCCGTCGATTAATTAGCGCCGTTAATCACCCGACTTAAAGCAGGAACCGGTGCCGCCTCCATTTGTCGAAAGCGGTGAAGTCCTGGTGTCGTGTTTGCTTTGCGCCGACCTTTGCGTTCGCCCCCTGCGGGGCTACTAACTGGGACTCGCCATTCAAACGTGATAGTCGTAAGCCCCGCCCGCCATAGCCATCTTTTCTACGGTGTTATATGGCTGTGCAGCCCCTTTGGTGATGCAGCACCAAGTGGAGCAAATAACCATCATCCGGCATCGCACCAATGCCCCCAACGCCGTCTGCCGGGCCAATGGGGTGGGCGGCAACCGGGTTAAACGTGGCAGGGTGCGCGCTCGTCTCCGGGCAGCGCTGCGAGGTGTGGATGTATTGACCTCTCCACTCCGCTTCGCTACGCTCGAGCCGAACAGCACTTGTCGCGCTGGTTGCTGCGACACATGCGGCAAGCCATGCTGGTCTTCAACAAACCATGAATGGTGATTCGATGAGTCCGCTACTCGAACTGCATGCGCAGGGCCAGCGTGTCTGGCTCGACAACCTGTCGCGCACGTTGTTGTGCGAAGGCGTCTTGAAGCGAATGGTGGACGAAGACGGCGTTGCCGGTGTCACCTCCAACCCGACGATCTTCTTCAAGGCGATCAGCGAAAGCGCCTACTACCGCGAAGACCTTGCGCGGCTCAAAAGCGATCCCAAGCTTTCCACGGAGGAACGCTATGAACGGCTCGCCATCCCCGACATCGAGGCCGCGTGCGATCTGCTCCGGTCCCTCTACGAGAAGACCAGTGGCGAGGACGGTTACGTAAGTCTGGAAGTATCGCCGGCGCTGGCCTACGACGCGGGAAAAACCGTTGCCGCCGCTCAGCGGCTGCGCGCTGCTGTGGGCCGCGACAATCTGTTGATCAAGGTGCCCGGAACGCCGGCGGGTGTGATCGCCGTCGAGGAGTTGATCGGCAAGGGCCTGTCGATCAACGTCACCCTGATGTTCTCGCTGGAACATGTGCGCGAGGTGGCTCAGGCCTACATCCGCGGGCTTGCGCGCTGGACTGAAGGCGGGGGCGAGGCGCGCAAGGTGAAATCGGTGGCAAGTCTTTTCCTGAGCCGGGTCGACACGCTGGTGGACAGAAAGCTTGACGCGATCGGCGACGAGGCGCTGGCTCTTCGGGGAAAATCGGGTGTGGCGCTCGCGAAACTCGCGTACCAGGAATACAAAAGCATCTTCAAGGGCGCAGAGTTTGCGCGGCTCGCCGAGCGCAGCGCGCGGCCGCAGTACATGTTGTGGGCAAGCACGGGCGCCAAGAATCCGGCTTACAGCGACGTGCTCTATGTCGAACCGCTGATCGGTCCCGAGACAATCAACACGCTGCCCGATGCGACGCTTGCCGCGTTCCGCGGCCACGGCCGCGCAACTTTGACGTTGGAGCGGGATGTCGACGCCGCGCGGCAGCAGTTCGAAGCGCTCACCCGCCGCGGCATCGACATGGGGCAGGTCGGGGAAATCCTCCAAGCCGAGGGGGTGAAGCTGTTCGCGCAGTCCTTCGAGCAACTGCTCGGCTTGATGGCCGAGCCGGTGAAGGAAACGGCGTGACCCGCGAGCCTCCCTCCTCCCCCCTTGTGGGGGAGGATTGAGGTGGGGGGTCGTCAAACTCGCCGGTCAACACACTCGAGAATCGCCTGCGCCACTGCATCGGTTTGAGCCAGAACCTCGTTGTTCCAGAATCGCAAAACCCGATAGCCCTGTGCCTCCAGCCAGCGTGTGCGATCCGCATCGTACTGCGACTGCTCCGCGTACTGCCCGCCGTCCACTTCCACGATCACGCGGCGTTCGAAACACACAAAGTCGACGATGAAAGGACCAATCAGCTGCTGGCGGCGGAACTTCATCCCGGCGAGTTGACGGCGCTTGAGTTCTTGCCATAGGCGCTGCTCCGCCTCGGTCAAGTGCTTGCGCAGCGTTCTTGCACGTCCAATGTCCATCCTTCCCTCCCCCCATCCCAGCCTGCCCCCGCAAGGGGGGAAGGGGCGCCCGACTACTGAGGTGCCTTCGCGTTCTCAACGCGCTTCCACAAACACGCACCGCCGCTCGCCTTGTCGATGTCCGCGAGCAGCTTGTGGTGCGCGGCGAGTTCCTCGTCACTGGCGCGGATGATGACAAGATCGAGGTTCGCACTCGCGGCTGCAGCGACGGCCGCGGCCGTGGCCGGCGGCTGCTCCACTTCCATGGCCAGGCTTTCCTGGCCTCGCGTCATGGCGAGGTACGCCTCGGCCAGTAACTGCGCGTCAAGCAGCGCGCCGTGCAGGGTGCGCGCCGAATTATCGATCTGATAACGCTCGCAGAGGGCGTCGAGGCTGTTCTTCTTGCCCGGATACAGGTCTTTCGCCATGCGCAGCGTGTCGACTACGCCAGGGCAATAGTCGGTAATCGGCTTTTTTTCGAGCAGCCCCAGCTCGTGGTTCAGGAAAGCGAGGTCGAACGGCGCGTTGTGGATGACGAGTTCGGCGCCGCTCACGTAATCGAGAAATTCATCGGCGATCTCGCCGAATTTCGACTTGTCGCGCAGAAATTCAGCGGTGAGCCCGTGCACCTGCAGCGCGCCCTCCTCGCTCTCGCGCTCGGGGTTGACGTAGCGATGGAAATGGTTGCCGGTGAGCCGCCGGTTGACGAGCTCGACTCCCGCGATTTCGATGATGCGATGGCCGAGCGCGGGATCGAGGCCGGTGGTTTCGGTATCCAGAATAATCTGCCTCATCGCTTAGGGACCGTGATTCGTGATTGGTGATTGGTGACTGGTGATTGGTGACTGGTGATTGGTGATTGGTGATTGGTGAGGCATAGCTTCGTCTATGCACCGCGGTTCTTGATAGATCACGATGCGTATTTGCCGCAGCCATAAAGCCAGCCCTCCCGACACGAATCACCAATCACGAATCACCAATCACGCTCCTTACCCCCTCGTTCGCAAGCTCATCCGCCCGCTCATTCCCTGGATGACCGGCATGCCCGCGCACCCAGATCCATTCTATGTCATGTTTGGCGGCGAGTTCGTCGAGTGCACGCCACAAGTCGGCGTTCTTGACCGGCTTTTTGTCGGCCGTGCGCCAGCCGCGCTTCTTCCAGTCGTGAATCCAGACGCTGATCCCCTGCTGCACGTACCGCGAGTCGGTATGCAGCCGAACTTTGCAGCGGTGCTTGAGCGCTTCGAGCGCCCGGATGACAGCGGTCAATTCCATCCGGTTGTTGGTGGTGCGCGGATCGCCGCCGGAGAGCTCGCGCGTCCTGCCGTCGTATTCGAGCAGCGCGCCCCACCCGCCGGCGCCGGGATTGCCCTTGCACGCGCCGTCGGTGTAGATCTTGACCGCCCGCTTAAAGGCGTGACCCGTGACCGGTGACCCGTGACCCGTGACTCGTGACTCATGCCGTGACTCGTGACTCATGCCGTGACTCGTGACTGGATCACTGCCTACTGCCTCCTGCCCACTGACGACTGCCCACTGAAAACTGATTCTTGTTCACCGATTTACCGTCACGCGCGCCGCGACCGGTTCCCGCGGTTCGCGAACCTTTTCGGGCGCCGGGGCGAGATTCTTCTTCGGCACCAGCCGCTCGCTCCATCTCGGCATGATGAGGCGCATGCCGCGCACCCGCTTCACAGCCTCCAGGAAATAAACGCCGCCCCCCATCGGCCACCAGCGATCGCCGGCTTTTTCCATGAAACCGAAGCGGTCGAGCCATTTCTGCTCGACGCACGGTGGCGCGTAGCAGCTCATCTGGCCGGCCGTGATTTCGAAACCGAGCAGCGCCAGCCAGTCCTTGAGTCGCGGCAGATTGATGAAACGGCCACGCCACGGATACCGGCTACGAGAGTTGAACACGCGCCGGAAGCCCCACAAACTCCATGGGTTGAAGCACGCGATCACCACGTGCGCTTCCGGCAGCAGCACGCGCGCAACCTCGCGCAGAATCTGGTGCGGGTGTTCGCTGAATTCGAGGACGTGCGGCAACAGCACCAGATCGGCGCTGTTGCTGGCGATCGGCAGGTCGCGGAAATCGGCCCTGACCTGCACCGCGCCCGACAGGTCCACGTGAACCCGCAGCGGGATGCGGCTTGCGCGCAGCAGGTCGTGCTCGACCATGCCGAGCTGGAAGGCGTTGTACCCGAAGAGGTCGGCCACCGCGCGATCAAAATAATCCTGCTCGCGGGCGAGCAGATACTGGCCGAGCGGGGTTGCAAGCCATTCTTCGGCCGTTCGGGGCACCGTCTCGATTGACATGCCGCGAGTTTAAATCAAAACTGGTGATTCGTGGCTCGTGATTCGTGATTAGGGACGTAAGTCGGGGTACGCGCGGCGTTCCCCGACATCCGGCTGCCGACTGAACACGACCCACGAGCCACGAATCATGAGCCACGAATCATGAACGAATTCGAAGTCGTTCCGCTGCGGGCATTCAGCGACAACTATATCTGGACGATCCGAGACGCGGAGTGCGCGGCGGTGGTCGACCCCGGCGACGCGCGTCCCGTGCTCGATTACCTCCGGCGCGAAAACCTGCGGCTGGCGGCGATCCTCAACACGCATCATCACGCCGATCACGTGGGCGGGAATAGCGCTCTGCTCCGTCACCATCGCGTGCCGGTCTTCGGGCCCCACGATCCGCGCATAGCCGAGGTCACGAATCGGCTCGCCGAAGGGGGGCGCATGAGGCTGCCCCACTTCGGGCTGGAATTCGAAGTGATGGAAATCCCGGGACACACGCGCACCCATATCGCGTTCTACGGGGCGGAGATGCTGTTCTGCGGCGACACGCTGTTCGCCGCGGGATGCGGGCGGCTGTTCGAAGGCACGCCGCAGCAGATGCACGACTCACTCACAAAACTGACGCGGCTGCCGGACGCGACCCGTGTCTACTGCGGACACGAATACACGCTGTCGAACATCCGTTTTGCCAAGGCTGCCGATCCCAACAATCAGGCGCTCCGCGAACTTGAAGCGCGCGCCCGGAAACTCCGTAACAAGGATTTGCCGACGCTGCCCTCAACCATAGCGCAGGAGAAGGCGACCAACCCCTTCCTGCGTTGTGCCGAACGCGATGTCATCGCGACCGCCAGCAAATACGCGGGCCAGCCGCTTGTGGACCCAGTGAGCGTGCTGGCTGCACTTCGAGAGTGGAAGAATAACTTCTAGAGATTGTCATGATTTTTAAGCTAATTCTGCTTGACGCCGCCTTCAGGGCACGTTTACCATGCGCCTAGTCAGACAATAAACGGCCGGTAACAATCTTGACGCCGCACAAGACCATAACAGCCATAAACTCGCTCAGGGCCGCTTTCCTCGGCTTGGCGCTGCTCGCCTCCGCATGCGCGCAACTGCCTACCGGTGATAATTCCACCGCGCCTGCGAGCGAGCCGCCGTCCGTTCCGCCCCATGTTGCTGATCCCACTCCCGTTCAACCGGCGCCGCTCACCGAGCAGCCGGCCCCGGCACCCGAGCAGGTAGCCGCAGTGCCCGAGGAATCCGAAGCCCCCCCCAACAATCTTTGGGTGCGCGTTCGCCAAGGTTTTCGCATGAGCGATCTCGACAACCCGCTCGTGCGTGAATGGGAGGCGTGGTACTCGACCCGCCCCGATTACGTCGCGCGCATGGTCGAGCGGAGCAGCCGCGTCCTTTACCACGTGATCGAGGAGGTCGAGCGGCGCAAGATGCCGGCCGAAGTCGCGTTGCTGCCGATGATCGAGTCCGCCTACAACCCGCAGGCATACTCGCGCGCGCACGCTTCCGGAATGTGGCAATTCATCCCCTCCACCGGCAAGCTTTACGGGCTGCGCCAGAACTGGTGGTACGATGGGCGGCGCGACATCGTTGCCGCAACCAACGCCGCGCTTGATTACCTGGAGAAGCTCCACGGAATGTTCGGCAACTGGGAGCTCGCGCTCGCCTCCTACAACTGGGGCGAAGGCGCCGTGGGCCGTGCCGTCGCCCGGAACCAGGCGAAGGGGTTGCCGGCCGATTACGAGAGTCTCCGCATGCCGGCCGAGACCCGCAATTACCTGCCGAAGCTGCAGGCGGTCAAGAACATCGTTTCCGACCCGGCGCGCTACGGGCTGGCGCTCGCCGATATTCCCAACGAGTCCTATTTTGCAACGATCACCGCCCCGCAGCACATTGACGTCAAGCTCGCCGCCAGGTTCGCGGAGATATCGGACGAGGAGTTCCGCTTCCTGAACCCGGCGCACAACAAGCCGGTGATCAATGCCAACGCCGCAGAAACCATCGTCCTGCCCAAGCACAAGGTCGAGACCTTCCAGCGGAATCTGGAAAATCACGCCGGGCCGCTGGTATCGTGGCAGGCACACACGGCGAAGCGCGGCGAGAAGCCCGAAAAGATCGCCGCCAAGCACGGCATCACGGTTGCCGAACTGAAGCGGATCAACGGCATCGCCGGACGCAACAGGATCAAGACCGGGCAGCCACTCTTGGTGCCGGTCAAGGCCGGCGCGACACCCCATCTGCCCGATCTGCCGGCGCCGGCGCTCGCGAAGACGCGGACCGCGAAGACACGCTACGTGCCGCCCTCCCGGCGCGGCGCCATGGTGCGGAAGGCCGTGCAACGTCGGTTGGTTGCGAAGAAGAAGCCGGCCAAGGCCGCGAAATCCACGAAATCCGCAAAGACTGCGCCGGCGAAGCGCGTTAAAGTGACCTTGCCCGCCAACAAGTCAACCACCCGCAAGCAGCGCATCAACCTCGCAGAGAATCCGTGACTCGTGACCCGTGAGTGCTGAGTGCTGAGGACTGAGGACTGCTCGTGATTCGTGATTCGGGACCGGACCTCACGATCTCCCGACCTCACGACTTCACGCCCTCACTACCTCACGCTTTACGACTCGCTGCGTTCGCGGACGTTGGAGCACGCGCAGCGTTCCTGGACATCGCGCCTACGACCCACGAATCACCACTCACGAATCACGAACCACCAGGATATAGGTGGCAGCGCGCCGAGTGGGTCGCGCCGAAACTCGCCTTTCCGGGGTAAGCCTGACGGCACTGCGGCATGGCAGACGGGCAACGCGGATGGAAATGACAGCCTGTCGGCGGGTTGACCGGTGACGGCAGATCGCCCTGCAAGCGGATGACCTCCCGCTTTGAATCTCGATCCAGTATCGGGACCGCCGAGAGCAGCGCGCGTGTATAGGGATGCTTGGGATCATCCAGCACCTCGTCCACCGTCCCGTGCTCGACGATGCGCCCGAGGTACATCACCGCCACCTCGTGGGCCAGAAACTCGATTACCGACATGTTGTGGGTGATGAAGAGGTATGCCAGCCCCTTCCTCGCCTGCAAGTCCTTGAGCAGGTTCAGGATCTGCGCCTGCACCGAAACGTCAAGCGCGCTCGTAGGCTCGTCGCACACGATGAGCTGCGGATCAACCGCAAGCGCGCGCGCGATGGCGATACGCTGGCGCTGCCCGCCGGAAAACTCGTGCGGATAGCGGTACTTGACCTCGGGGTCAAGCCCCACTTCGGTGAGAAGCTGATCGATGCGCGTCTGTCGCTCCTCGCGGTCCGCCCCGATGCCGAGCGCCGCCATGCCCTCCTCGATCGTCTCAATGATGCGCATCCGCGGGTTGAGCGAGGAATAAGGGTCCTGGAAGATGATCTGCGCGTAGCGCCGCCGCGCGCGTAATTGCGCGCGGCCCAGCCGCAGAAAATCTTCACCGTCCAGCATTACCCGTCCGGCGGTCGGCTCGATGAGCCGCAGGATGCTCTTGCCGACCGTGGTCTTGCCGCAGCCCGACTCCCCGACAAGCCCCAGCGTTCTGCCGCTCCCGATCGCGAGCGATACGCCATCGACCGCCTTGACGTGGCCGACGACGTGCTTGAAGACGCCCTTGTGAATGGGGAAGTGGACTTTGAGATCGACAACACGCAAGAGAGCCTTGTCGATCTCGGAAGGATGAAGGATGAAGGATGAAGGATGAAGGTCAGCAGCCCCTTCCGCCTTCCGCCTCCCGCCTTCCGCGTTTACTTCCGCCTTCCGCCTTCCGCCTTCATCCTTATACAGATGGCACCTCACTCCCTGGCCCGCGCCCAGCGCATACCATGGCGGCGCTGTTCGCCGGCACAAGTCCCAGGCATGGTCGCAGCGCTCGGCGAAACGGCAGCCTGTGAATTCGCGCGTCAGCGGCGGCACGGTGCCGCGGATCACCGCCAGCGCATCGCCGCGTTTGGCCTTGGCCGGCAACGAGTCGAAGAGCTTCCGCGAATAGGGATGCGCCGGCTGCGAAAAAAAGGCCTCGCGGCGCGCAGTCTCGACGATTTCTCCGGCATACATAACAGCGATCCGGTGCGCCATTCCGGCGACTACGGCGAGATCGTGGGTAATCAGCAGCACCGACATCCTGCGCCGGCTCTGAAGCTCGCGCAGCAAGTCGAGCACCTGCGACTGGATCGTCGCATCGAGCGCCGTGGTAGGCTCATCCGCGATCAAAAGCTCGGGATCGCAGGCAAGCGCCATCGCAATCATCACCCGCTGCTTCATGCCTCCGGAGAGCTGAAACGGATACTCCCGGCGCTGCCGCTCGGGGTCTGGAATGCGAACCGCGTCCAGCAGTTCAAGCACGCGGCGCTCGATAGCGGCGCCTTCGAGCCCGGTGTGGCGCCGGAGCGTCTCCGCGATCTGCGCTCCCACGGTCATCACCGGATTGAGCGAGAGCATCGGCTCCTGAAAGATCATCGCGATGCGGCGCCCGCGCACGTCGCGCATCCGCGTCTCGGGCAGCGCGAGCAGATTCTCACCGCCGAGTTCGACCGCGCCGCCGACGATCATCCCCGCGTCGGGCAGCAGGCGCATCACCGAGAGCGCGGTGAGCGACTTGCCGCAGCCCGACTCGCCGACCAGCGCGAAGGTCTCGCCGTGCGCGATCTCGAGCGACACACCGTCGACTGCGCGCACCACCGCCTCGCCCGTGTCGATCCAAGTGCGCAGGTTGTCGATACGGAGTAGTGGACGCGTGACCGTCATCTCTGCGTCCATTCACGAATCACCAATCACGAATCACCAGTCACGAGTCGCGCCTTTTGCGCCGCGAGGCGCACGGGCCGCACGACCCGGATGCGCGGATCGAATGCGTCGCGCACCGCGTCCGCGAACAGATTGGCCGACAGCACCAGGACGAGCATGAAGCAGAAGGCGGCGGCGAGCGACCACCATACCATCGGTTCGCGGGCCATTTCCAGCCGCGCGTTGTTGATCATGGTGCCGAAGCTGATCGTCGAAGGATCGACCCCCACGCCGACGTAGGACAGCACCGCCTCCGCCAGCACCAGGCCGCTGAAATCCATCACCATCGCGATCAGCACGATGTGCATCACGTTGGGCAGGATATGGCGGGTGATGATGCGCCAGTGCGACACGCCGAACGCGTGCGCCGCCTGGATGTACTCCATCTCCCGCAGCTTCAACGCTTCGCCGCGCAGCAGCCGCGCAAGCCCGGTCCAACTGGTGATGCCGAGTATGATGCACAGGAAGAGAAGCCGCAGATCGGCGCGTGCGCTCACCGTATCAAACAGCTCCGGACGGGTTTCGATGTAGACCTGCATCATGAGCACGGCAGCGGCGATCAGCAGCACGCCCGGAATCGAGGAGAGCGTCGTGTAGACGTACTGGATCACGTCGTCGACCCGGCCGCGGAAGTAGCCCGCCATGATGCCGAGCAGCAGCGCGAACGGCAGCATCACCAGCGTGGTGAGCGTGCCGATCACCAGACCGGTGCGGACGCTTTTGAGCGCCTGGTAAAACACGTCCTGGCCGACCTTGTCGGTGCCGAACACGTGATACTTCGCGCTGAGTGCCGCGAGCGGTCCGACGACGAGCAGCACGACGCCCAGCCCCACCAGCACAGCGCGCCACGGCACCTCGGTCTTCCCGCGCCAGATCGCGCGCCAAGCCTCGTCCATGTCGCTCGCCCGCCGCTTCGCAGTGAGCGCGCAGAGGAGCGTTGTCAGCACCAACCACGCGAGCGCCGCGGCTGCGATGCCGTAGAGCGTGCGCTGCATGACGTCCCCCGCCCAGTCCGCGTGCGGATCCTTGAGGTGCGCGCCGCCGTAGGTGAGGCGCGGGTAATCGCGCGCGTGCCCGCCACCCGGGAGTTCGATGCTCTCCTTGGCATAGAGATGGGTGGCGAGCGGGGCCGAATAGGTTTTCTCTTTGCGCGTCCGTAAGGCTTCCGCCAGCCGGTCGAACACGCTCAGGACCTCGACCGCGTAGACGCGCTGTGCGCCCTTGTCCGGCAGCGCCGGCCGGTAATGAAACGAATCAAGCACCCCGACCGCGACAAAAAACACGAACACGGTGAGAGCGGTCATGCCGCTCGCACTGCGCGCCACGCGCCGCCAGGGCGCGAGCAGGTGCTCGTGCCGGCCCATGTACCAGGCGAACGCGATGAGCACCCCGATCAGGACGTAGATCAGTGCGTCGGTCCACAGGATGACAATCTTGAAAGGCATAATAGACAGGATTAACAGGATTTACAGGATCAGCTCTAAGAATGTCCTTTCGCTTCGCCGTGCCGGTATTCCCGAAACTTTCGTTTTACCGTCACGCTCCGTCCGAAATCGATCAGCAAACCGAGTCACGCTTCTGCTCCTGATGTAATCCTGTTAATCCTGTTAATCCTGTCTATTCAAGCCTGACGCGCGGATCGACCAGGGTGTAGGAGATATCCGTCATGATGAGCCCGATGATGTAGAGGACGGAACCCAGGAACACCATTGCGCGCACGACGGCGAAGTCCTGGGAGTTGATGGCGTCGATCGTATAGCTGCCGAGACCGGGGATGCCGAAGAAGGCTTCGGTGATGAGGCTCCCCATGAACAGCAGCGGGATCACCACCACTGCACCGGTAAGGATCGGGATCATGGCGTTCTGCAGCACGTGGCCGAACAGCACACGCAGTTCCGACAGGCCTTTGGCGCGCGCGGTCCGCACGTACTCCCTGTTGATTTCCTCCAGGAACATCGTCCGGTACCAACGCGCATTCGATCCGATGCCGCTCACGACACCGATCACGATCGGGAGCACGAGAAACTTGATGGCGTCGATGCCCCCGTCGTATCCGGAGATCGGCACCAGGTTCCAGAGCTTCCCCACCAGGTACTGGCCGCCGATGATGTAGAAGAGCCCCGAGATCGACATCATCACCACGCACAGCACCACGCCCCAGAAATCGACATAGGTGGCGCGGAAAAACGCCATCAGGAGCGCCAGCGTTATGTAGGCGACAAGCCCCACCAGGAAGACAGGAAGCGCGATCGCGAGGCTCGGCCACATGCGCGTCCGGATGTCGTAGCCGATGTCCCGTCCCTGGTCGGAGCGGCCGAAGTCGAAGGCGAAAAGCTTGACGGACTTCTCGAAAAAAATCGATTGCTCGATTTTTTCATGGCAGGCTCGAAAAAACGAAATATTCAACCCGACCGACCTCAGGTCAATCAGATTCTTCTCGCACCTGGCATCCGGATTGAACAGCAACGGTTTGTTGTAACCGCGCTCCTGCTTCCACTTGGCGATCGCCTCGGGTGTCACGCGCTTCACGCCCAGATGCACCCGCGCCATGTCGTCGGGCGAGTTGACGACGAAAAACAGCGTGAACGTGATGATGTTGACCCCGATCAGGATCGGGATCGCGTAGAGCAGCCGCCGGATGATGTACGGACCCATATCAATTAGTCAAAGGCGTGACTGATGGAGCGTGACTGGTACTGCGTGACTGATCGAGCGTGACTATTACAACGTGACCGGAAACTCGTAAAACCAGTAAACGGGTGAACGAGTGAGCCCGCTCACACCAATCCGCCGGCACGCAGGGAGAGAAAAATACTGACGGTTCATGGTTCACGCCTTTCTGGTCACGCCTCACCAGTCACGCCTCTTCAGTCACGCTGCACCAGTCACCGGCCTCGCCGTGGCGCGCTCGCGGCGGCGGAAAGTAAGGATTGCCGGCACGATGCTGAGCATCAAGGCGGCCAGGATCAGCACGGCCGGCCACGCGACCGGCTGGTTCCAGGCGCGGCGCATCTGCTCTCTTGCCCGCGGGTCGATGCGCTGATACTTCAGTCCGTTGTTCGCCATCTGATTGGGCTTGCGGTTGTAAACCCACGCATGATGCAGCGTGTAGTCCTTGGGGAACATGCTCCACACCCACGGCGCGTCGCGCCGCGCGATTTCGATCATGCGGTCGATCAGCGCCTGGCGTTCCGGACCGTTGTACATGTGCTTCATGCGCTCGAACAGCCGGTCGAACTCGGGATTGGCGTAGTTGGATGCGTTCTCGCCCGAGGTTTTCACTTTGCTCTGCGCGCCGTGCAGCAGGAACAGGAAATTCTCGGGGTCGGGATAGTCGGCGTTCCAGCCCAGGAAATAGAGCTGGACGTTTCCCTTGCGCACCTTGTCCTGGAAGCGATTGTAGTCGGTCGCGCGCACTACCAGTTGCAGCTCGAGCTTTTCGAATTGCTTGGTGTACCAGTCGATTGTTGACTTGCTGCCCACGCCCGCGGCAGTGGTATCGAGATTGAGGAGCAAGGGCTCGCCGGTCTTGGCGTCGCGCCCGTTGGGATAGCCCGCTTCGACCAGCAGTTTTCTCGCATACCCGACCGATTTCCTGCGTGGGGCGCCGTCGACCCAGTCATAAACGTAGGGATTGATGCCGTCCTTCCCTTCGCGGTAGCCGAAAATGCCGGGCGGGATCGGTCCCTGCGCGGGAATGCCGCGGCCGTTCTGGAAAATCGATATGAACTCTTCCTGGTCGATGGCGATCGAGATCGCCTGTCTGAGCTTCCTCGCGCGCTCGGTGTAGCCGCCCACCACCGGGTCGAGCATGTTGAATCCGAGATAGAAAACCCTGGTCGCAACCGAAGTCTGAAGCCGGATCCCGCGCTCACGCATCTCGTCGGACAGCGTGACATCCCCCTGTCCCGTGAACTGTACCGCCTGGTCAAAGGTATCGGAACTGATGCCCGAGGCGTCGTAATAGCCCTGCAGGAACTTGTTCCAGTACGGAATCTGCTCCTTCTCCAGGCTGAAAACGACCTTGTCGATGAAGGGCAGGGGCTTCCCCGCGTCTTTCAGCAATCCCGCCGCCGCATCGCCCGGTTCGCCTTCGCTCGGGTAGACCTCCTCCCTGTAATTGGGATTGCGATTGAGCACCATCTGCCGGTTGGGGTTGTTGACGGTCAGCATGTAAGGGCCGGTGCCGATCGGGAACCAGTCGAGCGTGATGTTCTTTTCCACCATTCCGGGTTGCGCATAGAAGCGATCGGCTTCCGGCGGGATCGGCGCGAAAAACGGCATCGCAAGCCAATACACGAACTGCGGATACTTGCCGCGCACTTTGATGCGGTAGGTATAGCGGTCGAGCGCCTGCCCGCCGCCGAGCCCGAAGCGCGTGAGATCGAGGAAGCCGCCGGCCGGCAGCGCCTTGTCGGCTTTGGAAAGCGCCCCCGCCAGTTCCTCGAGGCCGATGATGTACTCGCTCATCAGCGCCAGAATGGGCGAATGCAGGCGCGGATGCGCAAGGCGCTTGACCTGGTGCACGTAATCGGCGGCGACCAGTTCGCGTGTGCCCTGCCGCTTGAAGTCGCCTATCGCGTTTATGCCATCAAGATCACCGGGCTTGAGATGGTGATAAAGAAAGCTCCCCTTGTCGTCGGCGGCAAGCGCGGGATGGGGCTGATACAGAATCCCCTGCCGGATGCGGATCGTGTACTCGCTGTAGGCGATGTCCTTCGCGTCCGCGGTGTCCGGAAGCCGGCGCCCCGCCGCATCGAAAAACGCCGGGCGCGGCACTTCGGTCGCGCCGAACGGTATCAGTTCATATGGACGCTTGAAGTAGTGGTATTGCAGCGGCGGCTGGTAAATGTTCGCGATGAGCTCATACTCGTTGGAACTGTACGACTGCACCGGGTCGAGGTGCTTGGGACGCTCGGTAAAAGCCGAGTAAAGAATATTCGTCCCCGCCTGCGACGCCGGATAAGGGTTGTTCCACGTCGAACCGTCACATCCGCCGAGCAGCGCCAGGCACAGCAGGAGGCAGAACCGGAATGAGCGCATCATCAGCTGTCAAGTGTAGCGTAAATTGCCTGC
>MERG01000421.1 GCA_001771985.1 Betaproteobacteria bacterium RIFCSPLOWO2_12_FULL_62_13
TAATGGGTAATGGGTAATGGGTAATGGGTAATGGGTAATGGGTAATGGGTAATGGGTAATGGGTAATGGGTGACGCGTAGCGTCGCAAGGGGATCTTGTTTTTACTCATTACTCATTACTCATTACTCATTACTCATTACTCATTACTCATTACTCATCACTCATCGCTCATCACCAGATCTATGAACGACCCCCACACTAAGCCCACGCTGCTCGAGCGGCTCTCGGCGCTGGTGATGCGCGAGCCCGAGGACCGCGAGCAATTGATCGAGCTGTTGCGCTCCGCCTTCGAGCGCAACCTGCTCGACGCGGACGCGCTCGCCATGATCGAGGGCGTGCTGCAGGTTTCCGAAATGCAGGCGCGCGACATCATGGTGCCGCGCGCGCAGATGGACGTGATCGACATCAACGAGTCGCCCGACCAGTTCATCCCGATGGTGATCCAGACCGCGCACTCGCGCTTTCCCGTCATCGGCCAGAACAAGGACGACGTCATCGGCATCCTGCTCGCCAAGGACCTGCTGTGCTACTACGCCGGCGAGGAGGAATTCAACGTGCGCGAAATGCTGCGGCCGGCGGTATTCATCCCGGAATCGAAGCCGCTCAACGTGCTGCTCAAGGAGTTTCGCAAGAACCGCAATCACATCGCGATCGTGGTTGACGAATACGGCGGCGTGGCCGGCCTCGTAACGATCGAGGACGTGCTGGAGCAGATCGTCGGCGATATCGAGGACGAATACGACGTCGACGACGTCGAGGACAACATCATCCAGGACAAAGGCGGTCAGTACCGCGTCAAAGCCCTCACCGAAATTGCCGACTTCAACACCGCATTCAATACCAACTACGACGATGACGAGTTCGACACCGTCGGCGGACTCGTGCTCAAGCGCTTCGGCCGGGTGCCCAAGCGCGGCGAACAGATCAGCTTCGACAACCTGACCTTCAAGGTGTTGCACGCCGACAGCCGCAGACTGCACCTGCTGCAGGTAACGAAGAAAGGCGACAAAAAATGAACGATGAACGCGGAACGATGAACGCGGAACGGTGATGGAAGAAACAACGGCAAGGGCGCAGCGGCGCGCGGCCAGCAGTTCGTTCATCATTCATCATTCATCATTCATCGTTGCTTTCTTCCTCGGTGCGCTCACCGTTCTTGGCTTCGCGCCGTTTTCCCTGTTTTTCCTCCCCGTTCTGACGCTCGCAGCGCTGCTGCGCCTGTGGCAGCGGGCGCCGGCGCCCCGCGACGCAACCGTAATCGGATTCGCCTACGGTCTGGGCCTGTTCCTCGGCGGCGTGAGCTGGGTCTATGTAAGCCTGCACGACTTCGGCGCGATGCCGGCGCCGCTCGCCGCGCTCGCCACCCTGCTGTTCTGCGCCTATCTTGCAGGCTTTCCGGCGCTTGCCGGATACCTTTACGCCAGGGCGCCGCTCGCCGGCGGCGTCAAGCTCGTGCTTCTCGTTCCCGTCGCCTGGACCCTGCTCGAGTGGGTCCGGGGGTGGCTGTTCACGGGCTTTCCATGGCTCGCGTTCGGCTATTCGCAGGTCCCGTCCAGCCCGCTCGCCGGCTACGCGCCGGTGCTCGGTGTATACGGCATCACGCTCGCCTCCGTTGCGACGGCAGGACTGATCGTTGTGCTGTGGAATAGTTACGCCGCCAATGATGAATATGGAATGATGAATGCGGAACAAAGACCGCAAAAGGCACGATCTGCCAGGTTCATCATTCATCATTCATCATTCATCATTTTGGTGATCTGGCTCGGCGGCTGGGCATTGAAGCAGATCGAGTGGACCCGGGCCTTGGGCGAACCCGTGACCGTCAGCCTGCTCCAGGGAAACGTCGCGCAGGACCTCAAGTGGCGTGAAGACCGAATCCGCCCCACGCTCGAGAACTACGGCAAGCTCGCGAGATCGAGCTCGAGCCGTCTCATCATCTTTCCTGAAACCGCGCTGCCGCTCTTCCTCGACGACGTGCCGCGGGATTATCTTGACGAGCTCGCTGCTCACGCCAAGAGGAACAACGGCGACATTCTGATCGGCGTGCCGGAACGCCTGCCGGACCGCCGCTACTACAACAGCGTGCTCTCATTCGGCAGCGCCCCGACACAAAGCTACCGCAAGTCGCATCTTGTGCCTTTCGGCGAGTTCATTCCGCTGCGCCCGGCGCTGGGGTGGATCGTCAGCGTGCTATCCATTCCGTTGCAGGATTTCGCGCGCGGTCCGGATCGTCCGCAGCCGCTCGAGGTTTCCGGCCAGCGCGTCGCGGTCAACATCTGTTACGAGGACGCGTTCGGCGAGGAAATCATCCGCCAACTGCCGGCGGCGACCATGCTCGTCAACGTCAGCAACGTCGCGTGGTTCGGCCGGTCGATCGCTCCCCAACAGCATCTGCAGATCGCGCAGGCGCGGGCGCTGGAAACGGGGCGTTTCATGCTGCGCGCGACCAACACCGGTGTCACCGCCTTCATCAATCAGCGCGGGCGGATTGAACGCAGCGCGCCCGAGTTCACGCGCGCGGTTGTGAGTTACCGCGTGCAGGGCTTCCAGGGCGTAACGCCCTACGTACGCTGGGGCAATTACGCCATTCTGGTCATCGCCGCGGTAATGACCGGCGCGGCGTTTGTTATCCATGGCTCGCGCACCAGAACCTGACATTGCCTCTGCGTTGCGATTTCCGGCGCTTCGTCAAAACCGGTAAAATTCGCCACTTGCCAGGTTTGCACGCGGCCGATGCTCACTTTTCAGCAACTGATCCTCAAGCTCAACCAGTATTGGGACCAGCGCGGCTGCGCGCTGCTGCAGCCCTACGACATGGAGGTGGGCGCCGGCACCTTTCACACCGCCACGTTTCTGCGCGCGATCGGCCCCGAGCCGTGGAACGCGGCCTACGTGCAGCCTTCGCGCCGTCCCAAGGATGGGCGCTACGGCGAGAATCCCAATCGCCTGCAGCACTACTATCAATATCAGGTCGTCATGAAGCCCTCGCCGCCCGACCTGCAGGATCTTTATCTCGGCTCGCTCGAGGCGCTCGGCATCGATCCCAAGGTCAACGACATCCGCTTCGTCGAAGACGATTGGGAATCGCCCACGCTCGGCGCGTGGGGTCTCGGATGGGAAGTGTGGCTCAACGGCATGGAAGTGACACAGTTCACCTATTTCCAGCAGGTCGGAGGTCTCGACTGCAAACCGGTGCTGGGTGAACTCACTTACGGACTCGAGCGCCTGGCGATGGACCTGCAGGGCAAGGAAAACGTATTCGACCTGGTGTGGGTCGACGGCGTCAGATATCACGACGTTTACCACCAGAATGAAGTCGAGCAATCGAAATACAACTTCGAACTTGCCAACGTCGAGATGCTGTTCCAGCACTTTTCCCAGTTTGAATCGGAAGCGAAGCGTCTGGCCGAAGCGCGGCTGGTGCTGCCGGCCTACGAAATGGTGATGAAGTGCTCGCATACCTTCAACTTGTTGGATGCCCGCGCCGCGATCTCGGTCACCGAACGCGCCGCCTACATCGGCCGCGTGCGCGCGCTCGCGCGTCTGGTCGCGCAGGCTTACTACGCATCGCGCGAAGCGCTCGGCTTCCCGCTGTGCGGCAGCCAAGCGGCGGCGTGAGATGACGAACACCCTGCTCGTCGAACTCCTGACCGAAGAGCTGCCGCCAAAAGCGCTGCGCCTGCTCGGAGAGGTATTTCTCCGGGAGCTTGCGGCAGAGCTTGACCAGGATGGATTCCTTGCTCCGGCGGGCGCCCATGAGTTCTTTGCAACTCCGCGGCGGCTCGCCGCATTGATCACTGGTGTTGCCGCGCAAGCGCCGGACAGTGAAGTTCTCGTGAAGGGCCCTTCAGTCAAAGCGGGCCTCGATTCGAACGGCAAGCCGACCCCGGCATTGCTGGGCTTCGCCAGGAAACGCGGCGTCGCCGTGGAGACCCTGGAACGTATCAGCGACGGCAGACAGGAGGTTTTTGCACATCGCGACTGCGCAAAAGGCGGGCGCCTGGATGCGGATCTTGGCCTCAAAGTCGAAGCGGCACTGAAAAAACTGCCGATTCCCAAGGTGATGCGGTGGAGCAGCGGCGATGCGCAATTCGTGCGACCCGTGCACGGCCTGGTCATGATGCACGGTTTGCGTGTCGTGCCCGGTGAGGTGCTGGGGCTCAAGAGCTCGAATCGAACACTGGGTCACCGCTTCCTGAGTTCCGAACCGATTACCCTCGGGCACGCCGCCGACTACGAGCGCGCGCTGCTCGATGAAGGCAATGTCATCGCGAGCTTCGGCAAACGCCGAAGCGCAATCGAGCGCATGCTGACTCAAACGGCGGGCAAACACGCCGGCATTGCCTCCGATGACGCGCTGCTCGACGAAGTCACGGCGCTCACCGAGGCGCCCACCGTATACGAGGGCAGGTTCAGCCCCGAGTTCCTCGAAGTTCCCCAGGAATGCCTGATTCTTTCGATGAAGCAGCACCAGAAGTACTTCCCGCTTCTTGACGAAAAATCCGGAAAGCTCCTGCCGCGCTTCCTGATCGTGTCCAACCTCAAGGCCGACGACCCGTCCAACATCATTCGCGGCAACGAACGCGTGCTGCGCGCACGCCTTTCGGACGCCAAGTTTTTCTACGATCAGGACCGCAAGGCGCGGCTGGAGGAGCGCGTGCCGCATCTTGCAGACGTGGTCTACCACAACAAGCTGGGGAGCCAGTTGCAGCGCGTGGAGCGCATACAATTGCTCGCCGGCCGGATCGCGCGCGAGCTCGGGGCGGACGCGTTGCTCGTCGAGCGTGCAGCGTGGCTTTCCAAGGCGGACCTGCTTACCGGCATGGTCGGCGAATTCCCCGAGTTGCAGGGAACAATGGGGCGTTACTACGCTCTGCACGACGGCGAACCGCGCGAAGTGGCCGATGCCATAGAGGCGCATTACCATCCGCGCTTCGCGGGCGATACCCTTCCCGACGGGAAAACGGCATGCGCCGTCGCGCTGGCTGACAAGCTGGATGCGCTGGTCGGCATTTTCGGGATCGGCGGAGCTCCTACCGGGGAAAAGGACCCGTTCGCGCTGCGCCGCGCCGCTCTCGGCATCATTCGCATTCTCGCCGAGCAGAAGTTACCGCTCGCCCTCGACGCCCTGGTCGAGGAGGCGGCATGCAACTTCTCGAATGTGAAGCTCGACACCGCGGAGGTGGAAAATGTTTTCGAGTTCTCACTCGATCGATTGCGCGGTTACCTGCGCGACCGGGACTTCGAAATCAACGAGATCGAAGCGGTTGTCAGCCAAAATCCGTCGCGCATCGACCTGGTCGTGCCGCGCCTGAGGGCGGTTCAAGCCTTCAAGCAGCTCCCGGAAGCGGAAGCGCTGGCGAGCGCCAACAAGCGCATACGCAACATTCTGCGTCAAGCTCGAGATGCGATCCCCGCGACGCCCGATCCCGGCAACATGCCCGAGGAAATCGAGAAGGCGCTCTACGGCATGCTCGAGACGGTCGAGCCCATGGTCGAAGCCGAAATCGCACGCGATGACTTCGGCGGCGCACTCCAAAGGCTTGCGTCGATGCGCAACGCCGTCGACCGGTTCTTCGACCACGTATTGGTGATGGCGGATGACGTCACGCTGCGGAGAAACCGCCTTGCATTGCTCTCCCGTCTGAATGGACTGATGAACCGCGTTGCCGACATCTCCAAGCTCGCGGCATGAAGATCTGTAATGAATGATGAGTAATGGGTAATGAGCAAGAACAAAATCATCGTGCGACGCTACGCGTCATCCATCACCCATCACCTATAACCCGTTACCCATTACCCGAATGAAACTCGTCATCCTTGACCGCGACGGGGTGATCAACTACGACAGCCCGTCGTACATCAAGAGCCCGGATGAGTGGAAGCCGATCCCGGGCAGCCTGGAGGCGATCGCGCGGCTCAACCAGGCGGGCTACCACGTCGTGGTGGCTACCAACCAGTCCGGCGTCAGCAGGGGACTGTTCGAGATGGCGGCGTTGAACGCGATCAACGACAAGATGCACCGCGCGCTCGGACAGGTCGGGGGCCGCATCGATGCGATATTCTTCTGCCCCCATGCGCAGGATGCCGGCTGCAACTGCCGCAAACCCAGGCCGGGCCTGCTGGAGGAAATCGCCCGCCGCTTCAACGTAAACCTCAAAGGCGTACCGAGCATCGGAGACGGGCTGCGCGACCTCGAGGCATCCGCCGCCGTCGGCGCCGAGCCGATACTGGTGCTCACCGGCAAAGGCCAAAAAACGCGACAGGAGGCGGCACTTCCGCCGGGCACCCTTATCTTCGCGGACCTCGCGGAAGCAGTGAAGTCCCTCATCAAATGACACTCGGCATCGTGCTGCGGTCCTGCCTGTTTGCCCTGGTCCAGATCGTTACCGTCACGGTTTTCGCGGTCATAGCGCTGTTCACCTTTCCCTTCCGGCCCCTCACCCGATACCGCGTGGTCTCTCTTTGGGCGCGACTCATGGTGATCGCCGCGCGCCTGATCTGCGGCATCCGTTACCAGGTGCTCGGCGCTGAGAACATTCCGCGCGAGCCCCGCATCATTCTCTCCAAGCATCAGTCGGCGTGGGAAACGCTCGCTTTCCAGGTGATCCTTCCTCCTCATGTCTGGGTGCTCAAGCGCGAGCTCCTGTGGGTGCCGTTGTTCGGCTGGGGGCTCGCCATGCTCTCGCCGATCGCGATCGACCGCAGTTCCGGCGCGCGCGCGTTGAGACAGACCCTGGAACAGGGCCGTGAGCGGCTGAAACAAGGGTTTTCCATCGTGATTTTCCCGGAGGGAACGCGCGTGGCGCCCGGCACCCGCGGCACCTACCATCCCGGCGGCGCGTGGCTCGCGGTGCGGACCGAAACGCCGGTGATGCCGGTCGCGCACAATGCCGGCGGACTATGGCGGCGCAAGGCGTTTCTCAAGCACCCCGGGCTCATCACGATCAGCATCGGTGCGCCGATCTCACCGCGGGGCCTGAGCGCCGACGAGCTCAATTCTCAGGTGGAACGCTGGATCGAGGGCGAGATGCAGCGCATCAGCGCATATGCGAAAGCCTGAAACTCGCCAGCTCGACCTGCCGCTGGAATTCCGGCGCGGCGAACTCGCGCCGCACGCTCATATTTGCCTGGGCGACATGCTCGTCAGCTATACCATCAAACGCAGTCACCGCCGGCGCGCGATTACGCTCACCATCGACGAGCAGGGTTTGCGCGTCGGCGCGCCCTGGCGAGCGGGCGAGCGCGCGATCGAGAACCAACTGCGCAAGCATGGCGACTGGGTGCTGCGCAAGCTCGCCGAATGGCAACAACGCCGCCCGCCGCCGCGCCGCTGGCAGGACGGCGAAACGCTGATGCTGCTGGGGGAGCCCCTGCGGCTCACTCTCTCGCGCGCGCGACCAACGACAGGAAGAGACGGTGAGCGGCTCCTGGTTGGCCCATCCCTGCTGAGCATTGCAGAAATGGATGACAATACTCAGCCCTCATCCCCGGCCCTTCTCGCGAGGGGAGAAGGGGGATTCGAGGCGCAAATGGCTTGTCATCCATTTACGCAAAACTCAATAGAGCTGCGCCCCGAAGAAATCGCGGGAAGGGTCACGGTCTGGCTGCGGGAGCAGGCGCTCGCCTGCTTTCACGACCGCGTCGCGCATTACCGGACGCTTCTGGTCGTTCCGGCGCCCGAGATCCGTCTTTCCAACGCCAGGACCCGCTGGGGCAGTTGCCACCCGGCGGGCCGCATTCATCTCAACTGGCGGCTCATCCAGATGCCGCTGCGGCTTGTGGATTACGTGGTCGTGCACGAGCTCGCGCATTTGAAGGAGATGAACCACTCGCCTCGCTTCTGGCACACGGTCGCCCGCGTCCTCCCCGACTACGCCGCACGCAAGAAGGAAATCCGAAGGGAAGGCCATCGCTACCTGCTGGCGTGACCTGGGTCAGTGTCCGTAGGGTGTGCTCCGCAAGGCGGAGCGCACCGGTCCGACGAATTGGTGGTGCGCAAGCGCACCCTACGCGTGCTAATATCTGTCCGATTCAATCGCCCGCTCCCGCTCATCATGCGCGCCGTCCTGTCTTCGCTGATTCTTGCCGCCCTGCTCGCGGCGTGCGGTTACAAGGGGCCGCTTTACCTGCCTAAACCCAAGCCCGAAGCGCAACAACAGCCCCCCTCTGCGAAGCAGGAACCGAAAACGGACGCGTCTAGGAGTTTGTCGGACCCCGGATCGGAGTCCGGGGCAAGCTTGGCCTCGACAAACTCCTAGCCAGTGGGCTATTTCGACTACAAGAACCGCGAACTGCACGCCGAAGCCGTTCCGCTCGCCCGCGTTGCCGAGCAGTTTGGAACGCCGTGTTACGTCTATTCGCGGGCGGCGCTGACCGGCGCCTACCGCGCCTTCGAAGCCGCATTCAAGGATCGCGATCACCTCGTGTGCTACGCGGTCAAGGCCAATCCCAACCTCGCGATCCTCAATCTGTTTGCGCGCCTCGGCAGCGGCTTCGATATCGTTTCCGGGGGGGAACTGGAGCGAGTGCTTGCCGCCGGCGGCGATCCGCGCAACATCGTGTTTTCCGGCGTCGGCAAGTCGGAGTCCGAGATGCGGCGCGCATTGACTGCGGGTATCCTGTGCTTCAACGTCGAATCGGAAAGCGAGCTTGAACGGCTCAACCGGGTCGCGCGCGAACTTGGGAAGACGGCGCCCATCAGCCTGCGCGTCAACCCCGACGTCGACGCCGGCACGCATCCGTATATCGCCACGGGCCTCAAGAAGAACAAGTTCGGCGTGCCTTATCGCGACGCCCTGCCGCTCTACCGGCAGGCCCGCACCCTGGCACATGTACGGATCGAAGGGATAGACTGCCATATCGGCTCCCAATTGACCGAAGTCGCTCCCTTCGCCGCGGCGTTCGAAAAAATCCTCGACCTCGTCGACCGCCTGCAGCAGGAGGGCATTACCCTCTCACACATCGACGTGGGCGGCGGGCTGGGAATCCGCTACCAGGACGAGACGCCGCCTCCGCTCGGCGATTATGCGCGCGCCTTCATCAACCGCATCGGCGGGCACGGCCACAAACTTTTGATCGAGCCGGGCCGCGCACTTACCGGCAACGCCGGACTGCTGCTCACCCGCGTCGAGTACCTCAAGCACGGCGAGGACAAGAACTTCGCCGTGGTCGACGCGGCGATGAACGACCTGATGCGGCCCGCCCTGTACGATGCTTGGCACGATGTTCTGCCCGTCGCCGTGTCCGATGGCGCTGCCCAGACATACGAGATCGTCGGCCCGGTTTGCGAAAGCGGCGACTTCCTCGCGCGCGGGCGCTCGCTCGCGCTCCGCGAAGGAGATCTGCTCGCCATCATGTCGGCCGGCGCTTACGGCATGAGCATGAGTTCCAACTACAACACCCGTCCGCGCGCCGCCGAAGTGATGATCGACGGCGCAGCGCTGCATTTGATCCGTGAACGCGAAACGGTTGCGGAGTTGATGGCGCGCGAAATACTACTGCCGTAAGCGGTGACCGGTGAACAGTAAACGGTGAACGGAAAAAGCCTTCTGGCCGCTTACTTTTCTTGTGCGCACTGCTCATCATTCACTATTCACAGATCACTATTCACCGTTCACCGATCACTGTCTACTGCTCACAGGTCTGTTGCGGCGACCCCACGCGCGTTATTCCACCGTCAACAAGATTTGACAAAGGTGTTGCATTTTTTTTCAACTGTGGCATAGAATGAGCGCACCGAGCATGATTTTTCCGAAATTTTTCGGAAAGAACGATGAAGTAATGATGCAAGTCGTTCGAAAAATTATGCGATGGTAGTGCGGAACAAACGCCGCACTTGAACGATGCCTAAGTTAACTTTAAAGGAGACAATGATGGCAGCGAAGAAAAAAGCGAAGAAAAAAGCAGCGAAGAAGAAAGTAGCCAAGAAGAAGTAGTTGAAGTACTGCGGGGGCTGGGTAACCCCCGGCTCCCGTAGTTTGATTCCCCTCCAATCGCGGCCACTCCGCCGTTCTCAGCAAGTCTCCAAACCAAAATTTTGCAGGTTCCACCCGCGCTGCGAGCGCGTTGCGCTCAAGGCGGATAATCTTTGTAAATCAGCCCGTTAAGATCTCTGCGTCACGGCCTGCTTCGGCGCTCGCCGCACGCGGATGACGATCAGGGGTGATGGGGTGATTCGAGCGAAGCGCGCGTTCAATGGCGGCTGTGCCGATATCCGGTGCAACACCGCAGATTCAACCGCGAGTTGAACGGCGCTTGCGTCCGTTCCAGCTCGCGGAGATAAACCGGAGGAGTTTGTCGGACCTAAGTCCGACAAACTCCTAATGCAAAACCGCCTGCACGAATACCAGAGGAAAAGCCAACGAAAACTTCATTTCTGGTCTGCTTCCGTCCTTTGAAAGGGCAAAAGCGATTGTTAATCTGGGGTACATTCAAGATCCGCAGGCGGTTTTGCTGTTAGCAGCCTGTCGGATGCTAAGTCCGACGGGCTGCTAGGGATTGAGCTGGCTATGAACCGCGGTTGCGGCGCGCAGCAGTTCGTCCTTGTCCACTTCTCCGGACAGCGCGTAACCGAGCCTGCGGTCGAACCAGTAGAACACGCCGACTTTGTTCTCCTGCGCGAACTGGAAATAGGTTTCGCGCGCATGGTCGGCATTGGCGCGCACATAAAGTGTGAGCCGCTGGCCCTTTGCGTCCTGGTACATGAACTGCGCCACCGGCCCGCGTTCGCCCGGCAGCAGCCGCCCGCCGACCAGGGTGTAGCCGATGCCCCCGAGATGCGGCGCCCTGAGCTGCGCTCCAAGCCGCTTGGACAACCAGTTCACAAGATGCGCTTCCTGGTCCGCTCCGACCTCGACCGGGTGCCGCACCTCGGGACTGTAGATGGCGTGCGCAATCGCGGCGCGGCGCGCCCAGGTCGACGCTTCCGTGCGCTGCGCGCTGGTATACGCCTGCAGATTCCAGCCCACCACGCCGCCCAGCGCCACCCACGCCACTACCGCCGCGTAACGCAGCGGGGGTTTCATCCAGCGCGCGCGCCGTGTCCGGAGTCGTTCGGGCACGGCCTCGTCCAGCACCGGATCGAACAACGCGTGCAGCGCCGCGTTCTGCTGGCGATAAGCCGCGACGCGTTCCGCCTCTTCGGAGTGACTCGCGAGATAAGTCTCGACCTCGGCGCCGCGCGCTTGCGGCAGCGTACTGTCCACATAAGCGTGGAGATCGGATTCGGTAACAGGCAGTCTGTTCACTTGATGACTTTCAGCGTGGCGGCCCCCGGCGATCCCGTCATGATGCGATGCAGCCGCGCGCGCGCGCGTGACAACCGCGACATCACGGTCCCGATCGGAATACCGAGCGCCTTCGCTGTCTCCTCGTACGACGATTGCTCCAGGGCGACGAGCAACAGCACTTCGCGTTGCTCGTCAGGAAGCCTCCTTAAAGCGGCGTCAAGGTCACGGATCTCGAGCTCGTCGGTCTGCGTGGCGCGATCCGGCAGATCCAGCGCCCCGTCCTCCAATGAGACTGCCTGTTCCGGCGTGCGCCCGCGCACCTGATTGATGAAGACGTTATGCATGATGGTAAAAAGCCAGGCTCGCATGTCGCTGCCGTGCCGCCATAAGTGAAGCTTGCTCCATGCCCGCTCCAGGGTGTCCTGCACCAGGTCGTCGGCGGCAGCACGCTCCCCTGTCAGCGCCCGTGCATAGCGGCGCAACCGGGGAATCTGCTGCTCGATCAGACGCTCGTGCTCGTTCACGTCCTATTGCGAATCCAGTAAATCGCCTATACCGAGGAATTGCGACGCCACACCGGAGCCAACATCGAACCGGCCGCAGTTATTCCCCTGAAGCGGAACGCGGCGTGCTCACCCGAAAACCCGGCGCCCGAGACCCCATCTCGCCGCCAGCGTTTCCACGGCATTGAGGATCTCTTCAGCTCGTGCGGGATGATTGTAGCTCATGCCGCCAGATGCCGCAGCGCATCAGCCGAGCCGAATTCGAGGCCGAGAACCTGAATCAGTTCGCCGGCATCGCCGCCCACGATCTCGGCACCCAGCAGACCGCCCGATTCCATGTCCGCGACGACGCGCACGAAACCGCGTGCGTCACCCTGGCTCAGCGCGGCCGGGCTCGCATCGAAGGCCGTGAATCCGACCGCAGGTTCAAGACCGCGCGCTTCGGCTGCGTCCTCGTTGAGCCCCACGCGGGCAAGCTCGAGGGCGGAATAGACGACCTGCGGCACCCTCGTGTCGTCGCGCCGGCACGCTGTAGGCGCTGCGCGAGTCCACAAAGCGTGCCGCGCCTGCGATGGTTTTTACGCCAAGACGCTTCAGGTAATCGATATAGCTTGCGCGCACCTGCGCCACGACCGCGCGCTGGTGGCGCCAGGCTTGCGCCAGCTCTGCCGCCAGCGTCCCGCCGATACCGCGCCTGGCGAACTCGCGCTGGGCCGCGATTAACCGCGCGCTGTGGTACCAGGTTTTCTTGGGCACGCAGCCGCGATTCAGGCAGCAACCACCCCAGTCGCCCTTTTCGATTATCGCCACCTTGAGCCCGTGCAACGCTCCCAGCACGGCGGCGCGGTAGCCGCCGGAGCCGATTACGACGAGGTCAAACTTGCCCACCTCTGTGGCGAGAACACTACACAAGAAACACCGTTGCCAGGCCGAGGAAGATGAAAAAGCCCCCGCTGTCGGTGATCGCGGTGATCATCACGCTCGATCCTATCGCCGGGTCGCGCCCGAGCTTCTGCATCACGAGCGGGATCGTGACACCCATCACCGCGGCGAGCATCAGGGAGAGCACCATGGCGCCCGTCATCACCACGCCCAACTGCCAACTGTGGTAGATGAAGAAGGCGAACAGCCCGACCACACCACCCCAGATGACGCCGTTCAACAACGACACGCCGATCTCCTTGGCGAAGAGCTTGCGCGCGTTGACGAGGCTGATCTGGCCGAGCGCCAGCGCGCGCACGATCATGGTGATGGTCTGGTTGCCGGAATTGCCCGAAATCCCGGCGACGATCGGCATCAGGGCGGCGAGCGCGACGAGCTGCGCGATGGAATGCTCGAACAGACCGATCACGCGCGACGCGATGAATGCGGTGACGAGGTTCACCGCGAGCCAGGCCCACCGGTTCCTCACGCTTTTCCACACCGAGGCAAACAGGTCTTCCTCCTCCAGCAGCCCGCCCGCAGACAGCATTTCGTTGCCGGTTTCCTCGCGAATATAGTCGACCACTGCGTTCACGGTAACGCGCCCGACCAATCTGCCGCGATCGTCGACCACCGGCGCCGACACGAGATCGTAGCGCTCGAACGCGGTCGCGGCATCCTGCGCTTTCTCGCCGGGATGGAACTTGATGAACTCCTTCTCCATCACCGCCGCAACGACCGTCTCGGGGTCGGTCACCAGCAGCCGGTTGACCGGGAGCAGGCCCTTGAGGCGCGCCTCGCGGTCGACCACGAACAACTGATCGGTATGGTCGGGCATCTCGTCCAGACGGCGCAGATAGCGCAGCACCACCTCCAGCGTCACGTCGTCCCGGATTTCGACCATGTCGAAGTCCATCAGCGCGCCGACCGCGTCCTCGGGGTAGGACATCGCGGCGCGCAACTGCTCGCGCTCTTCGACTGGGAGCGATTTGAAGACGTCCTGGATGACCTCGCGCGGGAGGTCGGGTGCGAGGTCCGCGATCTCGTCGGTGTCGAGCTGCTCGGTTGCCGCGACCAGCTCTTTTTCGTCCATGTGCGCGATCAGCGTCTCGCGCACCGCGTCCGAGACCTCGAGCAGAATCTCCCCGTCGCGTTCGGCCTTGACCAGGTCCCAGACGATCAGCCGTTGCTCGACCGGCAGCGCTTCCAGGATGTAGGCGACATCGGCCGGATGCAGTTCGTCGAGCAGCTTCTGCAGCTCCGTCAGATGCAGCGTATGCACCAGCGTTTCGACGAGCTCGCGCCGCGAATCGGTTTCCTCGCGCGCCGCAGCGCTCGCCGCAAGCTCGTGCTTGCGCAAAAGCTCGATCACTTGCTCCAGGCTGTCCTGCACGCTGGAGCGGATTTCTTCGGTTTCAGCCATTTTTTCAGGCACGAGAGGCATCGCGGCCGGCGTTCGGCCGCGCCGGTGCCACATTCTATGAAGATCGAAGGAGACTGTCTAAGTATTTTCGTCCGGACGAAGACTCGCTGGCCAAGATAGCCCAGATGTAATATGAAATCGGGGTAAACATTCCCGGAATTCGCTTCGCTCCTTCCAGGCTACACGGTGCTGGTGACGAGAAGAAGTGACGAAAGATAGTGACGAATACTGGTAACGAAGATCTTCACCCCGTAGTCAGCCCTTCCCGTCAACCATCACTCATCACCCATCACTCATCACCCATTACCCGTTTCCCATTCCCCATTTCCCATTCCCCATTTCCCATTTACCATTCACCATTTACCATTCACCATTTACCAATTCGTGTCCGCATCTTCGACCCACAAGCTCAAACAAGCCCGGGAACGCCTGCAAGTGGGCGACGTGGCAGGCGCTCAATTCCTGTGCGAGCAGGTATTGCAGCGCGCGCCGCGCAACCCCGAAGCGCTGTGTTTGCTCGGCGTGTCACATCTCATGAGCGGCCGGCCCGCGGAAGCCGTGCCGCTGCTCGAGCAAACCATCGCGACGGAGCCCCGCCACGGCATCGCGCTCGAGCATCTCGGGCTTGCTTCCCTGCTCCTCGGCCAGTTCGCCGAGGCCGAGGGCGCGTTGCGCAAAGCCGCCGCGCTGCCCGGCGCGCCGCCTTCGGTATTCATGCGCCTCGGGGCCGCCATACTCCACCTGGGAAAGCCGGCCGAGGCAGCGCAAGTTTTGCAGCGGGCGCTTGCGCTGGATCCGCAAAGCACTGACTGCCATCTGAATCTGGGGCGCGCACTCGCCCAGATGGGCGACACGGCGGCCGCCCAAAAGCATTTCGAGACGGTCCTACAGCTCGATCCCGGCCATGTTGACGCGGCGTTCAACCTCGGCGTGATGAGCCTCAACCGGGACGATCTGGACGGCGCCCGCCGGTGGTTCGAGCGCGCCCTTGCGCAGTCGCCGCGGTATCCCGACGCCTTGGTGAACCTCGGTATCGTCTTCCAGAAACAGCAGCGCTTCGAAGACGCGGCTGCGAGCTTCCGGCGCGCGCTGGAACTGGATCCACACCTTGCGCTTGCGGGCAGCAATCTCGCGCGCACGCTGGCTCTTCAGGGCCGGTTCGAGGAAGCGCGAGACCAGTACCTCGCCACACTTCAGCTCGCGCCGGATCTTCTCGAAGCGCACGAGGGCTGCGCTTCGGTCTGCCTCGCGCTCGGCCGCTTCAAGGAAGGCATCGCGCAGTTGCGGGAGGTGCTGCGTGTCGACCCTGAAAACCGTTGGGCCTGGAGCGCGCTGGCAGACGCGCTGTTTCAATACGGTCAATTGGACGAAGCGGAGCGAGCCGCCAGACATGCCGGCGCGATCGACCCCGATGCCACGGGACCCTATTCGGTCCTTGCGCTGGTGCATGTTGTGCGCGGCACGCTGGATCAGGCGATCAACGTGCTTGAGACGGGTTTCCAGCACACCGGCGCAAGCGATCTCCTGGGTATGCTCGCCCACCATTTGCGGCGGGTGTGTGATTGGGTCAAGTGGCGCGAAGCATGGCGGGAAATATCGCGCCGGCTGGACAATTCTTCAGAGCTTGGGAGCCCGTTCTGGCTGCTTTGCGAAGCGACTACGGCGGAGCAACAGCTTGCGTACACGCGCCGCTGGGCCGAGGCGCATTTCACGACCGCCGCATCCCGGCGTGACGCCCGGCGCGGTGCAGCTCAGGGCGTTAATCGGCGGTTGCGGATCGGCTATCTCTCCTCTGATTTTCAGCAGCACGCCGCCGCCTACCTGCTGGCGGGGGTGTTCGAGCGGCACGACCGCGAACGATTCGAAATATTCGCCTATTCCCACGGCCCCGACGACGAGAGTCCGGTGCGGGCGCGAATACGCGAGGCTTGCGAGCATTTCATCGATGTCGCCTGGGACCCCGATGACATGGTCGTTCGCCGCATTCAAGACGACGCGCTCGACATCCTGGTCGATCTCAAAGGCTATACGCTGGGCTCCCGCACCTCCATCCTCGCGCGGCGCCCATGCCCGATCCAGGTGAACTGGATGGGCTACCCGGGAACCATGGGTGGCGGATTCATCGACTACCTCATCGCCGACGGCTTCATCATTCCGCCCGGGAAGGAATCCGCGTATTCCGAACGCGTGGTGCGGTTGAACCACTGCTGGCAATCGAATGACCGCCAGCGGCCCTGCATTGAACCGCTCACGCGCGAGGAGTACGGCCTGCCGGAGCACGGTTTTGTGTTCTGCTGTTTCACCCAAGCGGTGAAAATCACCCCGGAAGTCTTCGCGCGCTGGATAAGCCTGCTCAAACGCGTCCCCGGGAGCGTGCTGTGGCTCGCCGAGGATAATCGCTGGGCAACCGGCAACCTGAAGAACGCCGCGCAGGCACACGGCATCGCGCCCGAGCGGCTGGTGTTCGCTCGCAGGGCGCCGTTCGCACAATACCTCGCGCGCTACCGCGCCGCCGATCTCGCGCTCGACACTTTCCCTTATACCTCGCATTCCACGGCAAGCGATGCCCTGTGGTCCGGGTGCCCGCTCGTCGCGTTATGCGGTGACACTTTTGCCGCGCGCGTGTCCGGCAGCATCCTTACGCATTGCGGCCTGCCGGAACTGATCACGTATTCGCTGGAGGACTACGAGAGGCTCGCTTATCGGCTCGCCACCGATCCGGCGCTGCTGGAAAGCATGCGGTCCCGGGTCGTCGCGGCGCGCTCGAGTCCGCTCTTCGACGCGGAATCCTTCGCTCGCTACCTGGAGCGGGTGTATATGGAGCTCGTGGCGGGAAACGGGAAATAGGGAATGGGAAATGGGGAAAAGGGTGACGAGGTGATGGTGACGGGAAGGGGTGACGAGGTGATGGTGACGGGAAAGGGTGACGAGGTGAGGGTGACGGGAAAGGGTGACGAGGTGAGGGTGACGGGGTGAGAATTTTCGTCACCAGTATTCGTCACTTCTTTTCGTCACCTCTTT
>MERG01000422.1:0-29971 GCA_001771985.1 Betaproteobacteria bacterium RIFCSPLOWO2_12_FULL_62_13
GGGCGATCCACTGGCGCATCTGCAATATACGCCGGCAGCACACGCGCACGCGGCGAAGAGCCTGTGCGAGCTCGCCAACGAAATGACGGGGGGACGCATCATGGGCTTTGGCGGTGGCGGATATCACCGCGGCAATCTCGCCGCCGCATGGTGTGCGGTGTTGAACGAATTCATCCGCGGTTCCGAGCGCTGAAAGCGAAAAGCTGAAACGCGAAGGACGCGAAGGTAAGAGAAGCATAATCCGTCTCAAGAGTAGAACGTGGCCCGGATGGAATGAAACGAAATCCGGGGACAGGATTTCCCGGAAGAACCTGCCCTCGAATGCCTTTATCGGGGGCTTTGCTTCTTCCGGGGGCCCGGCTCCAACCACTAATCACCAATCACGAATCACCAATCACCAGCCAAGCCTCACGCACTTGTTGTCAGCGCATTTGGCGCGCCATGCGTTATAGCGGCTGTCAGGGAGGTTTCTGACGCAATGGATCCGTCTTCGACGGATGGGTTTCACGCATATCAACTGAGGAGACAACAATGAAGAAGCTGATCGCAGCGTTGTGTTTCGTGTTCGCGGTATCGCCGCTCGCACTTGCACAGGACAAGGCGAAGGACACCGGGAAGAAGGCGGCCCCTGCCGCGGAGAAAGCGGCCAAGAAGGGTGCGCCGAAGAAGGAGCCGACTGAGAAGCAAAAGGCGCAGCAGCAGAAGATGAAGGACTGCAGCAAGCAGGCGAGCGAGAAGAAGCTCAAGGGCGACGAGCGCAAGAAGTTCATGAGCACGTGCATGAAGGGTTGAGCGCATGATCGTGATTGCGGCGGCCTGATTGCACGGGCCGCGGGTTGAGGGGCATACTCGCAACAACGGGTAGGCCCCTTTTTATTCATGGATCGGTTACGCCGCCGCGTCTGCGCCTGGATCGCCGGCCTGGGGCTGTCAGGAGGGAAGATCATGACCGCCGCTGCACAGGATCCGTATGCCGCGCAGCGCATGCGGATGCTGGATGAGATCGTCCGGCACACCCGCGAGACGCGGTTGGAGACCGGCCGCGCGGCGTTGAGCGAACGGGTGACGGCGGCGATGGCCAAAGTGCCGCGCCACCGCTTCGTGCCGCCCACGGAGGAGCGCAACGCATACCGGGACCGGCCGCTGCCGATCGGCAGCGGCCAGACCATCTCGCAGCCCTTCATCGTCGCCCTGATGACCGATTTCATGGACGTGAAGCCGGCCGACAAGGTGCTCGAAATCGGCACCGGCTCGGGCTATCAGGCGGCGGTGCTCGCTGAACTCGCCGCCACCGTTTACACCATCGAGATCGTCGAGGCCCTGGGACAGGAGGCGGCGGAGCGGTTGAAGGCGTTGGGCTATCGCAACATCGTGGTGAAGATCGGCGACGGCTATCAAGGTTGGCCCGAGTATGCGCCGTTCGATTCGATCATGGTGACCGCAGCCGCGCGCGAGGTTCCGCAGCCGTTGATCGATCAGTTGAAGTCAGGCGGCCGGCTGGTGATCCCGGTGGGATCGCAGTCGGGCGGCCAGACGCTTTACCTGATTGAAAAACAGGATGGCCGGATTTCCCGGCGCGCGGTGCTGGCGGTGCGCTTCGTGCCGCTCACCGACAAGAGCGGAAAACAGCAATAAGAGCTTTGTTTGACGGGTGCGTTGAACGGAGGGGTGCCGTCCGTTTGGACGCGCACAGCAAGCCGTGCCGCAATGCAGCACAGATCATGGTCGTCCTCCTCTGAATCGCGGGCCGGGATGGCGTGCGGGTTAATTATCAGCGCGAAACGTGGAAGGTTTTGCGGCAGCTTAGAAGCTGTAACGCAAGCCGAAGCGCAGGCCCTGGCCGCGGCGCAAGCCGATCTGTTCCTGAGCCATGAGACCGTAGCTGATCGCCCAGTCGGGTGTCAGCCAATGCCGACCTGTGACTCCGAATTGACGCCCGTCCCCGGGATAGACACCGAGCATCTGCTGCGTATCGAATTCGCGGCCCGATCCGTAGGTGAGGCCGACAGTATTGCGCCCGCCGTAGCGGAGATTGAGCCGGAGTTCATAGCCGGCGGCAGCGGAAGTGGTCCCCGTAGCCGGGAACAGAGGCGGCCCCTGGCCGAGCGCGCTCCACGAATCTCCCAAGCCGGTCGGCAGGCGGTCAGCGCCGGGTTCGTAGATGCTGTATTGAAGACCGAGACTCAGATCCCGGCCGCCGGGCAACAACCGGTGCACCTGGCCGAGCAAAGCGTATCCGCGGGTAGATAGGGGTGAGGCCAAATCGAGGCTGGCCTCGAGCGTCGAGCTCCAGGTCCCGGACAACGGGTAACGCACGCCGCCAAAGCCTTGCGAATACTCCGAGCCGAGCCGCTGCATCATTCGGGTGCCGCTGTAGAGCGAAAACCCTCCCGCACTCCACCCCAGGATTTCGAACGCATCATCGCCGCGGCCGTGTCCACGATAAGGCAATCTCAGTCCTGGCTGCCGCGAAAGCCCGGCCGAAGTTTCCGCCGATACGGTTGAGGCATCATTCGAAAACCCTGACCAGGGTGGGACCAATCCCTGATATGCGGGGTGCTCAAAACCGGCCCCGCCAGCCCGAGCGAAGAGGGCACTCGCCGCGAACAGCGCTGTAACCAGCAGGAACAGTTTGGTGATTCGTTGCATAAGCTGTGGCACCGGATCGTGGGAAAGACTCGCCCGCTCGCCAAGCCAATCATTTTCCCAATAACATAATTCTAGCGAATTCACATCATGAAATCATAGTCCTGTCCGCCTGCAGCGTTGCAATGATGCAACAGAAGTACGCTTTTTCGGCGCCCGCGGGCTGCCCTAGTTTCAGGCGCGAATGCACCAACAGTTTGCGCGAGCACTGCCGCCGCTCGCGAACGAATCTACCAAGTCATTGAATTTACGTATGAAAAAACTCTGGCACGGCGATTGCTGGAAAAGATCCCACCCCTGATCAAGGCAGCGAGCGCGGGAGCAGAGTATGAGCTTGGCACGGACTGTGAAGCAGTTGGCGGGCGAGAGTTCGGCCGGCTGCGAAATTTCAGAGCGCGAGGCGCATGAGCTATTCGCGGCGATGCTCGACGGTGGCGTTGATGCGCTCGAACTGGGTGCAGTGCTCGCACTGCTGCAGGCGCGGGGCGTGACGCTTGCGCAGTTGCTCGGCTTTTGCCGGGCGCTCCGGGAGCGGCGGTTCCGACTTGCATTGCCGCCCACGGCTGCGCGGCCGGTAGTGCTCGCGAGCTGCGCCGGTACCCGCGACGAGCCGAATCTGTTGCCGCTGCTTGCGCTCGCCCTGCAGCGCCTGGGAGTGCCGGTGTTGGTACACGGCGCATTGAACAGCGGAGGGCGCCTGGCGTCCGCTTACGTCCTGCGCGAGCTCGGCGTGATGCCGTGCGCACATCTCACGCAGGTTCAGGCACGGCTCGATGATGAGAAGCTGGCGTTTGCGCCGACTGCGCTGCTGGCGCCTGGGCTGGCCGAGTTGCTGGCGTTGAAAAGCCGTCTTGGATTCGATCACGCCGCGCAGCTCCTTGCAAAGCTGCTCGATCCGTTCGATGGCGAAGCGCTGTTGGTTGTGGCGGCCGGTGGCGACCAAGAGCGCGGCCTGCTGCGCGAGTTGTTGCAGGCGTGGCCCTGTCATGCGCTGTTGCTCGAAGGCACGGAAGGCGAGGCGTTTGCCAACCCCCGGCGCAGGCCCAGACTCGAGTATCTCCGCGCGGGCGCAGCCGATGTGCTATTCGAAGCAGAGGCGGCTCCGCTCAGGAATCTCTCCGCGCTGCCGTCGGCGGGAGACGCCGCAAGCACCGCGCAATGGATACGCCACGCGCTCAACGGCGAAGCGCCGCTGCCGCTGCCGCTGGTGAACCAGATCGCCTGCTGTCTTTACGGCGCCGGATACACCGATGACTTGAACCAGGCGAAAGCGATCGTCGCGGTGGAGACCCGCAGCCTGATCGCGGCGTGAATCCGACAATTGATGCAAACCGCCTGTCGCAGCCCGGCGGGGCGTCTTGATGCTGCCGCGCACCATTCGCGCGCGGTTCAGGCGCGCAAGTTCGGATTCAGCCCGGATCGCGGGGAATCGCCAGGGCAAAAACCGAGCAAATGACTCAAGCATTGCTGAGAGCGGGCAAGTGGGCTAAAATGAAATTCCAACGGCATTTTGAGAAACCCATCTAAATGGAGGAGTACAAATGAAAAATCCGCTCGACTCCCTGTGGGGTACGGTGATCTCCGGCCTGATCCTCACCCTGATCCTGTATCAAGCCGTCAAGTTCTATATGTACTGAAGGGGGACGCCATGGATTTCATACAACTCGGTTTGGGACGCTGGCTGCACGTGTTGTCGGGGGTGATGTGGATCGGCCTGCTCTATTATTTCAACTTCGTGCAGGTGCCGGCGCTGGCGGAAGCCGCGAAGGATGGCACGGGGGCAGGCATTACGAAGCACGTGGCGCCGCGCGCGCTGTTCTGGTTTCGCTGGGCAGCGGTCGCGACTTGGCTGTTGGGCGCGGTAATCCTCGGCAAGCACTTCCTGGACGCCTTCCTGTTTCTGAAGTCGACCTACTATCCGATCGGCATCGGCGCTTGGCTGGGCACCATCATGGTTTTCAACGTGTGGGTGCTGATCTGGCCCAACCAGAAGAAAATTCTGGGCCTCGTTCAGGCGACTGACGAGGAAAAAGCCAAGGCGCGGCGGGTGGCGTTCCTCGCGTCACGCACCAACACCATGCTGTCGATCCCGATGCTGTTCTTCATGACAGCGAGCGGCGGCGTGTTCCGCACAGCGGTGTTTGGGTAAACCCGGCCGCGTCGATGGAACAAAAACGCCCGAGAGGACCTCGGGCGCTTTTGTTCGGTGACCGGGAGCGAACGGTAAGCGGGTCAGCGGTGAGGGGTAAGCGTCACTCGTCACGCGTCTGGCGTCACCCATCACCCATCACCCATCACTCATAACCCATCTCCCATCACCTAGCGTGCTGGCGGGGCGCGCTCGATGCCCTCCACCTTCGCGCCAGGCTTGATGCCGCGCGTGCGGAACCAGCCCTGATTCGTTTCAAGCGCGTATTTCGCCGGCCGCGCCGCGCTGTGGATGTTGCGGGTATGCGGTTCCATGTCGGCGATGTTGATGATCATCCCGCTCGCATCGAGAAACGCGACTGACAGCGGGATGTAGGTGTTCATCATCCACATGCTGTGAACCGTGGCTTCCGGAAACACGAACAGCATGCCACGGCTCTCCGGCAGCATGCGCCGGTGCATGAGCCCCTGGGCGCGGTGGGCGTCGGTTGCGGCGACTTCGGCCGTAAGCTTGTGGCGGCCGATCGTGAGCGTGATGGTCGGAAGCTCCGCGCGCACGCCGGCGGCGATGAGAACGAACGCAACTGCGCCGAGGACTTGTCGCGCGAAAGCGGGTTTCATCCAAATAAAATCCTGTTAATCCTGTCCATTGATCCCGTTCATTGAGCGCTGCCCGTGCTCAGCGGCGGCTCATTTCAACAAGCCAGTCGCTAATGGCATCGAGCACTGCCTCCACGTCGCCTATTGCCGGCAGCAGTTCGAGCACGACCCCGGGATGGCGCCCGCGCAACTCATCGAGCAACCTCGGGAGGTCTCGCTTGAGATGTCCGCCCGGCGCCATGAACAGCGGCGCGACCGTGATGCGGGCGTGACCCGCGGCGGCAAGCTTCTCCACGGCGTCGGCAAGCGTGGGCGGCGCCAATTCCAGGAACGCGAGTTCGACGGCGAGTTCAGGACAACGCGCCGCGATCCTGCGCTGGATGTTGCGGAACGGCACGCTCCATTCGGGATCCCGCGCGCCGTGGGAGAAGAGTACGAGCGCGGACTTCATATCGCCAGGATCTGCTCCCGGTTCCGGCCGATCGCGCCCTGTTCAGAAAAAGGATGAAGGATGAAGGATGAAGGATGACCCGACAGGCTCTTGACTGCCACCAGCCCGTCATCCTTCCGCCTTCCGCCTTCCGCCTTCATCCTCAGCCTTTCCCCGTGCTGCCAAACCCGTTAGCGCCGCGGTGGCTCGCGTCGAATTCCTCGACAACGTTGAAGCCGACCTGCACCACCGGCACTACCACGAGCTGCGCCAGCCGCTCCATCGGGTTCACCACGAAGGGTGCCCCACCGCGATTCCAGGTCGAGAGGAAAATCTGTCCCTGATAGTCGGAGTCGATTAGTCCCACCAGGTTGCCGAGCACGATGCCGTGTTTGTGGCCGAGGCCCGAGCGCGGAAGCACTACTGCCGCAAGGCCGGGATCGGCGAGATGGATGGCGATGCCTGCGGGAATCAACTCGGTCTGGCCGGGCGCGAGCGTGAGCGGTGCATCGATGCAGGCGCGCAGGTCGATCCCGGCCGAGCCCGGCGTCGCGTAGTGGGGGAGGTGGTCGCGCAGCCGCGCGTCGAGAATCTTGACGTCGATTTTTCTCATCACTTCAAGAGCTTTCACCGCAAAGACGCAGAGAACGCAAAGGGACGCTAAGAAAACCAGATGAAAATTATAAAAACCTTTGAATATTCTTTGCGCCTTCGCGCCTTTGCGGTTCAGGATTTTCGCTTTTTCTTTGAACTGTAAAGCCTGGCGATGTGGGCGACGATTTGGCGCGCCACCACCAACTTCGGCGCGCGCTCGAGTCTGTGCATGCCCGCGTCGTCGAGCATCGTCACTTCATTATCGTCGGCGCCGATCGCCTCCTGCGCGAGATTCGCGACCATCAACTGCACTTTCTTCCTGCGCCGCTTCTGGTCCGCGTATTCATCGAGATTGCGGCTCTCCGCCGCAAACCCCACGCAGAAAGGCGGCTTCGGGCGCCCCGCGACCCAGCCCAGAATGTCCGGATTCGGCACGAGTTTGAGCTGTAACTGCGCCTCGTCCGTCTTCTTGATTTTGTGCTGCCTGGGCTTGTCAACGCGATAATCGGCCACCGCGGCGACACCAATGTAAATGTCGGTATGCGCCACGTGCCGCTTGACCGCCTCGAACATCTGCGCCGCCGTTTCGACGCGCGTGATCTGGGCGCCGGCCGGCGCCGGCAGGCTCACAGGGCCCGAAATCAGCGTCACTCTTGCGCCCGCCTCGAGCGCCGCGCACGCGACCGCGTAACCCATCTTGCCCGAGCTCTGATTGGTAATCCCCCGGACGGCGTCGATCGGTTCGAATGTCGGGCCCGCGGTAATCAGTGCGCGCACGCCGTTGAGCAGCTTGGGCGCCAGGAAAGCCGAGAGCGCCTGCACGATTTCCTCGGCTTCGAGCATGCGCCCCATCCCGATTTCGCCGCACGCCTGATCGCCGCTTGCCGGACCTAGCACGACGACGCCGTCGCGCTTGAGCTGCGAAACATTACGCTGGGTAGCCGGGTTGTCCCACATCTGGCGGTTCATGGCGGGCGCGACCAGCAGCGGACACTCTCGCGCAAGGCACAGCGTGGACAGGAGGTCGTCGGCGAGGCCGTGCACGAGCTTGGCGATGAAATCGGCGGTCGCGGGCGCGACCACGATGGCGTCCCGGCCGCGCGAGAGCTCGATGTGCGCCATGTTGTCGGACACGCGCGCGTCCCACATGTCGGTGTATACCGGATTGCCGGACAGCGCCTGCATGGTGGCGGGGGTGATGAATCCGCACGCCGCTGCGGTCATGACCACCTGCACCTCGATTCCGTTCTGTGCCATCTGGCGGGTGAGCTCGGCGGCCTTATACGCAGCGATGCCGCCCGTGAGGCCCAGTATCACTTTTCTGCGCGAGGGATCAGGCACGTGGCGTTTCGCTTAAAGGGAGGCATGAGTGTAACTGTAAAGCCGGTGAATGGTAAATGGTGGTGAACGGTAATCGGGGGGTCAGTCGAGGACTGGCGGCTGCGGCCGGGGAGTGGGGTGGTACCGCACCGTCGAGTCGAGAGCGGTAAACGCGGGAGGTCGTGCGTGCGTTAAGCGCCTAAATGCATCACGAAGTGGTCGCTGCTGGCTATTCACCATTCACCATTCACCATTCACTGGCGCATGCCCATTACCGACTGGCCGCTGGACGATCGTCCGCGGGAGAAACTGCTCAGCAAAGGCGCGGAAAGCCTGTCCGACGCCGAGCTCGTGGCGATTTTTCTGCGCACGGGAGTGAGGGGGAAAAGCGCGGTTGACCTCGCGCGCATAATGTTGACGCGCTTCGGTTCGCTGTCGGCGCTGTTCGCCGCCGACGGCGCCGAATTTTGCGCCATTCCAGGACTGGGCAATGCCAAGTACGTCCAGTTGCAGGCGGTGCTGGAGATGGCGCGGCGCTCACTGCGCGAACAAATCGCACGCGGCGCGGCGCTCGGCTCGCCGCAGGCGGTGCGCGATTATCTGCGGCTGAAGCTGCAGGATCGTCCGCATGAAGTTTTCGTCGGCGTGTTTCTCGACGCGCAGAATCACGTGCTCGCCGTAGAGGAACTGTTCCGCGGCACGCTCACTCAGACCAGCGTCTACCCCCGCGAAGTGGTGAAACGCGCGTTGCATCACAATGCCGCAGCGCTGATCTTCGCGCACAATCATCCGTCGGGGGTCGCGGAGCCGTCCCGCGCCGATGAGGCGCTGACGCAGGCGCTGAAGCAGGCGTTGGCGCTGGTTGACGTCAAAGTGCTCGATCACTTTGTGGTCGGCGGCGGCGCTGCGATGTCTTTTGCCGAACGCGGACTTCTATAGAAGGTAATGAGTAATGAGTGATGGGCAAGAACCGAAAGCACAGGCGCGACGCTGCCTTTTCCCATTACCCGTTACTCATCACCCATCACCGGTCTGCGGCCGGCATCTTGAGGCCGCGGCGGAAACCCTGTAGAATCCGCACCTTTCCGAACTCTGGAGCGAGCGTCATGGCACGCGTATGTCAAGTCACCGGCAAGAAGCCGATGCTGGGAAACAACGTTTCCCACGCCAACAACAAAACGCGGCGGCGTTTCCTGCCCAACCTGCAGTACCGCCGTTTCTGGGTCGAGAGCGAAAACCGCTGGGTCAGTCTGCGCGTTTCGCAGGCGGGCCTGCGCACCATAGACAAGAAAGGCATCGACGTTGTGCTCGCTGAATTGCGCGCGCGCGGCGAGAACTTGTAGAAAACCGGTTCAAACCGCCGATGAACGCCGATGAACACGGATAAATTCAAGGCCGACAAGGCGCTTACCGCGGATTTCCGTCCGCGTAAATCTGCGTTAACCTGCGGTTGCTTGAACGAGTTTTGAGGAGTTAAACCATGCGTGAAAAGATCAAGCTGGAATCGACCGCCGGCACCGGCCACTTCTATACGACCACGAAGAACAAGCGCACCACGCCGGACAAGATGGAGATCAAGAAGTACGACCCGGTGGCGCGCAAGCACGTCATCTATAAGGAAACAAAAATCAAATGACCGCGCGGCGGTCATTCCGCACTGGATTCCGGTTTTCACCGGAATGACGGTCTTATGGCGGCGCCGATGCCTGAGTTTTGTCATCCCGGACTCGATCCGGGATCCATCCGCCACTTTATTTCCGGCCGTTCGAGCGGACGCAAAGCGCCCCGTTCAACGCCCGGGGGATCAAACAAGAAAGCCCGCATCGAGCGGGCTTTCTCACGTACTCTGAACCCTGAACTCTAGACGCTAAACCGGGTTCAGGCGTAGCACCGCAGCCGGCGGCTGAATTCCTGCAACGCCTCGATGCCGCTTTCCTCCGCGCGCCGGCACCAGTCTTCGAGTTGGTGCACCAGTTGTTCCTTCGAGGCACTGGAACGCTGCCACAGTGCAGCGAGTTCCTGGCGCATGGTATAGACGGTATTGAGCACCTTGCTCGCCCCCAGCACCTCGTCCATCCGGGCGCGTTCCGTGACGGGTAGTGCGCGGGGGTCGATGCGCAGCCAGCGCCTGAGCGCCGCACGGTCCACGCGCACCGCGCGCGCCTTCAGTGCGCGCATTTCGTGGGCGCAGGTCCGGCGCAGCGACTTCGCGTACTTGGCGAGCACGTCATAGCGGTGGGTGACCACCGCCTGCAGCGTGACAGCGTCGCAGTGCGTCTTGGCGTGATCGAGCCGCAGCTTGGGGGCGACTTTCTTGACCTGCGCCAGGCCCAGCGTTTCCAGGGTGCGGATGTAGAGCCAGCCGATGTCGAATTCATACCAGCGGTTCGACAGCCGCGCCGAACTCGCGTAGGCGTGATGGTTGTTGTGCAGTTCCTCGCCCCCGATCAGGATGCCCCACGGCACGATGTTGGTGCTCGCGTCCTCAGGCTGGAAATTGCGGTAGCCCCAGAAGTGGCCGATGCCGTTGATCACGCCTGCGGCGAAAAAGGGAATCCACAGCATCTGCACCGCCCAGACGGTGATACCGATGAAACCGAACAGCGCAAAATTGAGGATCAGCAGCAGCGACACACCGAGCACCGAATACCGTGTGTAAAGATTGCGCTCGATCCAATCATCGGGCGTGCCGCGCCCGTATTTCTCGATCGTTTCCGCGTTACGGGATTCCTTGCGGTAGAGCTCGGTGCCTTCCCACAGCACCTTGTTGATGCCGACGATCTGCGGGCTGTGCGGGTCCTCGGGCGTTTCGCATTTGGCGTGATGCTTGCGATGGATTGCGGCCCACTCCTTTGTCACCATGCCGGTAGTCAACCACAGCCAGAAGCGGAAGAAATGGCTCGGCAGCGGATGCAGATCGAGCGCGCGATGGGCCTGGTGGCGGTGCAGAAAAACGGTCACCGCCGCGATCGTGATGTGCGTGACGATCAGCGTGTAGGCGATATATCCCCACCACGGCAGATCAAGAAACCCTGAAAACATGTGCCTCCCCGGTATACGAGCCTGATTGGACGCGTGCAGTCTACCGAAGTTCAACCGGAAGGCAAAGCACAATTTGCTCGCGCCACACGTCCCGGCGGCTGGACAAATGTCACTCCAGGCGGTTGAACCGATGGAGAAAATACGCGAATGCGGACTCGCGCAACCGAGTGGCACTCGCTCGCGTAATGAAAAAAGCGCCGTCTTTGGCGCCCCTTGGGCGCATATCACGTGCCATTTCGCCAGCGCGCGCCCAACCTACGCATTTCTTTGCAGAGCGGCGGCGAAGAAGCCGTCGGTTTGGTGCCGGTGCGGCCAAAGTTGCAGGTACGGCCCGGTGTCGAGATCGATGCGCTGCTGTTTCAGGAGGCCGCTGCAATCGAGGCGTGCGAAATGCGAATGCTCGGCGAGAAAGGCAGCGATGATCTCCTCGTTTTCATCGGCAAGAAAACTGCAGGTGGCGTAGACGATTCGCCCACCGGGTTTGAGGAGTCCGGCTGCTGCGCGCAGGATCGCCGCCTGCTTGAGCTTCAACTCCTCGATCGACCGCGGCGACTGCCGCCATTTGAGATCCGGGTTGCGCCGCAGCGTACCCATTCCGCTGCACGGCGCATCCACCAGTACGCGGTCTATCTTGCCGGCGAGGCGCTTGATTTTGATGTCGTTTTCATTGCGCAGGAGCTGCGGGTACAGATTGGAAAGCCCGGAGCGCTTGAGCCTGGGCTTCAGGCGCGCGAGCCGCTTTTCGGACACGTCGAAGGCGTAGACGCGGCCATGCGAATGCATGAGCGCGCCGAGGTGCAGGCTTTTGCCCCCGGCGCCGGCGCAGAAATCCACCACCAGATCGTGGCGCTTCGGCGCGACCAGATAGGCAAGGAGCTGGCTGCCTTCATCCTGCACTTCGATCGCACCGTTCAGGAACAGCGGATGACGGCTGAGCGCGGGCTTCCCCTTCACCCGGATGCCTACAGGTGAATACGGCGTCGGCTCACCTGCGATGCCGCTTGCCGCAAGCTCGCGCAGCGTCCCATGGCGCTCGGCGCGCAATGTATTGACGCGCAGATCGAGCGGCGCCGGCTGCTGCAGCCCGCGGCCGAGCGCGAGAATCTCCGCTTCCGCCATGCGGGAGGAAAGTCGTTCAACCAGCCAGTCGGGAAGATCGGCCCGCACCGCAAGCGGCAAATTGTCGAGTGCGACGGCCTTGAGCCCGCCCAGCCAGTCTGCCTCGTCCCCCTTCAGCAGTGGCGTGAGTTCGCGCGCGCTCACACCCGCAATGCGCGCGAGGTAGGCGAGCAGCGTGCGGAGCGGCGTGACCGTGGTGACCAAATGGTCGAGGAGCCGCTTGCGCCGCAGCACGCCAAACACCGCCTCCGCGACAAAAGCGCGGTCATGCTGGCCGAGCGCGCGGTGCTCGCGGAAAAAATCATGCAGCACCACGTCCGCCGGCCGGTCGAATTTCAGGACCCGGCGCAGCGCCTCGGTTGCGGCCTCGATCTGGTGGCGGTGGATCGTCATGGTCGAAAAGCGATGGCCACAGAGAACACAGAGGGCATAACGGAAGATGGCGATAGCAAGAGTCAGGAAGCTGACGTTACGCCTGGCGCCCCCTGTTTTCCCTTTGTATTGCTTTTCGGCATTTCTCTGTGGTCTCTGTGCCCTCTGTGGCTTGCTTCTATTCTTCCGAGATGCGGATTTCGTTCACGACCTGTTCCGCCGACGGATTGCCCTCGCGATCATAGAAGCGCAGTTTCACGGGCAGGTGACGGTATTCGACTGCGAGCCAGATCTCGATGCTCTCGGCCCCCGGCCGGCGCACCTGTTTCAGGGGAAGGGTCTTGAGCATGCCAAGCGGGGTTTCGATCTCTTTCTCGTCCAGCACCTCGAGTTCATAACTTTCGATGCGCGAGCCGTTGGTGATCGGCAAGCGGATGCGTCCCGCGGCGGGCGGCGCGAGCGAGAGCTGATACATGAAACTCACGATGTCCTGGCTGCCAACGGACAGCGCCACACCGTGCTGATTGGGTACCTTGCCTAGCGTGATGGTGCCCGCTTCCCAGTCAAATCGCGCCTGAGCCGCCTCGGTCTGCCCGCGGCGCGTGCGGCTCATGAGGAAATTTTCCGGCTGCAACCCGCGCGCCGTGAGTTTGCCTTGGCTCAGGTAGACAAGGCGCTGCGCGCGGAATAGCTCCACGATGCCCGTCGTTTCCGACACGCTGCCGAGTCTGTAGCCATCGCCTTCGATCTCCCACGTTTGCACGGTTCGTCCGACGGGGAACCTGTCGGCGCCAAAGAACAACGTGTAAGTGATGCGGCCCTTCTTCGGGAGGCTCTTCAGCGGCGCGGGTTCCGGGGCAAATGTGCTCGACGGCACGCTGGCAACGAGCGACGGTTCGGCCGCGAGCGGCTCGGGTTCCGGCTCTTCTGCGACGGGCGCGGGCAGTTCCGGCTCGGACGGCAGCGCGAACGGTGTCGCGGCGGTGACCGGAGGCAGCGCAAGAGGAGGCGGCTGCGCTGGGCGGGGTGCGACGGGTTTGGGCCGAGCCGTGGGTTGGCTCACCGGGGGCGCGGGTGGCGGCACCCGGTACTCGAGGCGCGCTTCCAACCGCGGCGCGGCAGGGCTTTTCTCGGGGGGACGCAGCCACGCGCCCGAGATAACCACGGCATGCACCAGAACCGAGACGAAAATCGCAGCCAGAAAGCGGAGTGAGAGGGCGCGCCGTACCACGGTTTGATATCGAGCCTTGTGACGATCTGCCCGCAGCGCGCGCTCAGGGATCGAGCGGCGGTGAGGTGAGCGCACCCTGCGCCGCGCGGCCCTGCTTGAAAAGCACTTTGCCGGCGGCGCCGAGCCTCAGCCGGTCCTCGCAGAACCAGCGCACCGCCTGCGGGTAGATGCGGTGCTCCTCGGCGAGCACGCGCGCCGCCAGCCGCTCCTCGGTGTCGTCGGGCAGTACCGGCACCGCCGCCTGGATGACGATCGGACCGAGGTCGAGGGCGGGTGTCACGAAATGCACGGTGCAGCCGTGAATACGCGCCCCCGCTTCCAAGGCGCGGCGATGCGTGTCGAGGCCCGGAAACGCCGGCAGCAGCGAGGGATGGATGTTGAGCAAGCGGCCGGGGTAGCGATTAACAAACGCCTCGGTGAGAACGCGCATGAAGCCGGCGAGCACGACGAGATCGGGCTGATGGCGGTCGATTTCAGCGGCGAGCGCTGCATCGAACACCGCACGGTCGCCGAACGAGCGATGATCGACGACTGCCGTCGCCACACCATGACTGCACGCCATGGCGAGCCCTTTGGCGTCGGGATTATTGCTGATGACAGCGGCGAAATGCGCCGGCAATCCGGCCTTGAGCAGGGCTTCCATATTGCTGCCTCGGCCGGAGATCAATATCACAATGCGTTTCACAATCCTCAGCCTTCAGTCCTCCGGTCTCAGGCGGGATACGCGCACAGCGTTCCCCGACATCCTTATGGCGTCAGGTAGCCGGTGCGGCAACCTGACCTACGCCCGCTCGATCCTCAATCCTCGCTCCTCAATCCTCATCGTCTCTAAGCAATGATGGTCTGCGGCCCTCTGCCGCGACGGCGCCGGACCGTGCCGATGCGCCACACGGTCTCGCCCGCATCGGTGAGCAGTGCTTCCGCCGTCTCCGCCTCCGCGGGGCTGACGACAAGCACCATGCCGATGCCGCAGTTGAACACGCGGTACATCTCGCGGTCCGCGACATTGCCCTGTTGCTTGAGCCAGGTGAACAGCGGCGGCATCGTCCACGTCCCGCGTTCGATATGGGCGGCAAGCCCCTTGGGCAGCACGCGCGGAACGTTCTCGATCAGGCCGCCGCCGGTGATATGCGCGAGTCCTTTGACATTCACCTTCTTGATCAGTTTCAGCACGGGTTTGACGTAGATGCGCGCCGGTGCCAGGATCAAGTCGCTTAGCGTCTTGCCCGCGAGTTCGGCCGACAGGTCGATGCGCTTCACGTCGATGATCCTGCGGATCAGCGCGTAGCCGTTGGAGTGCGCCCCGTTACTCGCCAGCCCCAGCAGCACATCGCCTTCAGCGATCAGCGCGCCGTCGATGATTTCGCTCTTCTCGACGATGCCCACGGCGAATCCGGCGAGATCGTATTCATCCGCTGGATACATTCCGGGCATTTCCGCCGTTTCGCCGCCGATCAGCGCGCATCCGGCCTGCTCGCAACCGGCGGCAATGCCCTTGATCACCTCGGTCGCGGTCGCTACATCGAGCCTGCCGCATGCGTAGTAATCAAGAAAGAACAGCGGCTCCGCGCCGCTGGTCAGAATGTCGTTGACGCTCATCGCCACAAGGTCGATGCCTATGGTGCCATGGTGGTTCAACTGGAACGCGAGCTTCAGTTTGGTGCCCACGCCATCGGTGCCGGAAACGAGCACCGGCTCCCGGTAATTGCGCGAAATTTCGAACATCGCTCCAAAGCCGCCGATGCCGGCCAGCACGCCTTCGCGCAGCGTGTGCTTGGCGAACGGCCTGATGTTTTCGACCAGTTGTTCGCCGGCGTCGATGTCCACGCCGGCATCGCGGTACGTGAGGGGGGCGGGATGGTTCGATTTCAATTTTGGTATCCGCACAAAAGGGTCGGGCCACGACGAATACAGGGGTCACAGAGAAAACATGGAAATTCACGGCAATGCCGAAGATTTCGGCTAAGATAGCGTGCCAGCAACGGCTCGCCTCTGACAGTATGTTGAAAAAACCGCAAACGGCCCCGCCGCTGGTGACAGCAGTGGCCCTTTCTCCGCGCTCTCTGTAGCTCATTGGAATTTTACCGTAAATGGAACCTCAATGTTCTGACGGTCTGCAGCCGCCGCGATACGCCCTGCGAGCCCCTTCGCGCTCTGGCCAGTTTTGGCTCGCAACGCACGTGCGTTTCATTATGTTAGAGACTCTTAGCCCCGGCACCGTTCGATGAAACAGCTTGCGCTGGACTTCGCGCACAGGCCGCAACCCGCACTTCAGAATTTCGTGGCTGGCCGAAACGCCGAGCTCCTGCAGAATCTGCGGCAGCTTTCTGTGGGCGGCGCGCTCGATCGTTTTGTCTACATCTGGGGCACGCCTGGCAGCGGCCGCAGTCACCTGCTGCGGGCCGTCGTGGCGGCGGTGCGCGCTGCGGGAGTGAACGCCGCCTACATCGCGTGCGCCCGGGACAACGGCTTTGCACAGAACCTCCAGCACATGGACTTTGTCGCGGTCGATGATGTGGAGCGCCTGGGCGAGGACGCGCAGATCGCACTCTTCAGCCTCTACAACGCGTTGCGCGAGCAGCGTGGGAGGCTGCTTGCGAGCGGTCATGCGCCGCCGGTGCAGTTGAATCTCCGGCAGGACCTGGTGACCCGGCTGGGCTGGGGACTGGTCTACCAGGTGCATGCGCTGTCGGACGAGGAGAAGACACAGGCGCTTCGGCGCCACGCCGAAGCGCGCGGCTTTCAACTCCCGGCTGAGGTCTGCGCCTATCTGCTCACTCGCACGCGGCGCGATATGTCGTCGCTGCTCGCGATGCTCGATGCGCTCGACCGTCATTCGCTCGAGTCGAAGCGCCCGGTGACGGTGGCGCTCGCGCGGGAGTTGCTGCTTGCGGCGCCGAGGCCGCCGGATGCCGGAAAGGAACCCCCACCCCAACTCTCCCCCTTGGAAAAGGGGGAGGGATGGGGAGGGTGCAGGTGTTGATTTCGCAACGCGTGTCGTTCGTGAGATTGGTGCTGTTTGATCTGGACAACACGCTGCTCGCCGGCGACAGCGACTTCGAGTGGGCGCAGTTCCTGATCGAGCAGGGCGTGCTCGACCGCGAGGTGTACGAAGCGCGCAATCAGGCGTTCTATGACCAGTACAAGGCGGGCACGCTGGATATTCACGAATTTCTCAACTTCCAGTTGAAGCCGCTGTCGCGTCATCCGCGCGCGGTGCTCGACACCTGGCACCGTGAGTTCATGGCCCGCAAGATCATGCCGATCATCCGCGCGAGCGCGCGCGAGCTGGTGATGCGCCACCGCCGCGACCTGCGCGTCGCGATCACCGCGACCAACAGTTTCGTGACCGCGCCGATCGCGCGCGAGTTCGGCATCGACAACCTGATCGCCACCGAACCCGAGCAGCGCGCCGGCGAATTCACCGGCAATGTGGCCGGCATCCCGTGTTTTCGCGAAGGCAAGGTCAAGCGGCTCGAACAATGGCTTGCGGAACAGGACCGCACGCTGGCGTCTTTCGATGAATCGTGGTTCTACAGCGACTCGCTCAACGACCTGCCGTTGCTTGCGCGCGTGACTCACCCGGTCGCGGTCAATCCCGACGCGACGCTGCGCGCGCACGCCGAGAAATACGGCTGGCCGATCATCAGCCTCAATTGAAGCGGTGATGGGTGATGAGTGATGGGTGATGAGTGATGAGAGTTTTCACCCATTACCCATTACCCATTACCCATTACCCATTACCTGCTCAACACTCATCACTGATTATATGTCTCGTCTCGTGCTCTTCGCTGTGCTGCTGGTCGCCGCTGTGAGCAGCCTCTTTGCGGCGCTCCTGCTCGGCACGTTTCCGGTTTCGGCGCTGCAGCTCGTGGACAGTGTTTTCTACCCGGTTCCCGGCATGGTGCACGACGTGATCTGGCAGTTGAGGGCGCCGCGTGCGCTCGCGGCATTCGCCTGCGGCGGGCTGCTCGCGGCGGCCGGTGCGCTGTTGCAGGTGCTGTTACGCAACGCGCTCGCCGATCCCTACATCCTCGGCGTCTCGAGCGGCGCATCGCTCGGCGCACTGTTCGCCCTGACGCTGGGGGCGGGAACGCTGTTCATGAACGCGGCTGCGCTCATTGGCGCATTGGCGGCGATCGTCATCGTGTTCGGACTGAGCTTTCGCAGCAGCGACTGGAACGTCTACCGTTTGCTGCTGACAGGCGTGGTGCTGGCGACCGGGTTGTCGGCGTTGGTGAGCCTTATCCTTGTGATGGCGCCGCAGGCGCAGGTGAAAGGCATGCTGTTCTGGTTGATGGGGGACCTTGCCTATGCCGGCAGCCCGGCTGCAGCGTGGGTGGTACTGGGGCTGGTGATGCTCTACGGGGTGGTGCGCGCAACCGAGCTCGATCTGCTCGGCCTCGGTCAATACAAGGCGCGTTCGCTGGGCGTTGCCGTCACGCCGCTTCAGATCGGGGTTTTCTTTGCCGCGGCGCTTGCCACCGTCGCGGCCGTGATGCTCGGCGGCGCCATCGGTTTCATCGGGCTGATGGTTCCGCACGCGATTCGCCTGTTGGGCGTCGCGGAGTATCGCGCGTTGCTGCCGCTCGCGACCCTGCTGGGCGGCAGTTTCCTGACGCTCGCGGACACGGCTGCGCGCACGCTATGGGCGCCGCAGCAACTGCCGGTCGGGGTCTTGACCGCGCTTATCGGCGTGCCGGCGATGCTGCTGTTGCTGGGCAGAAAACGTTGATGCTTTCCTGTGAAAACCTCATGCTGAGCGTGCCGGGACGCGTGCTGTGCCGGAGCGTGACCTTTGCGCTTGAGCCCGGTCAGTTGTGGGCGGTGCTGGGACGAAACGGCAGCGGGAAGACAACGCTGGTGAACGCGCTCGCCGGCCTGCGAGCCGATGCGCGCGGCGCGGTCAACCTGAACGGCGATCCGCTGTCATCGATTGCCAACCGGCAACGCGCACGCGAGATCGGCGTGCTGTTGCAGCTCGAGGACACGGATTTCTGGGGCAGTGTGCTCGAGTACGTGCTGTTGGGCCGCTTTCCCCATGCCCGATCGTGGTTCGGTTGGCGCCGTGAGGATGAAACAAGCGCTCGCGCCGCGCTTGAGGCCGTGGATCTCGCGCCGCTCGCGCAGCGCGGTTTCGCGACGCTTTCCGGGGGCGAGCGCCAGCGCGCGCGCATCGCACAGGTCCTCGCGCAGGAACCGCGCTGCTTTTTGCTCGACGAACCGCTGCAGCACCTCGACCTCGGGCATCAGGTGCGCACCCTCGATCTGTTTCAGCGCCTGGCGCGCGAAGAAGGGCGGGCGGTGGTAATGGTGCTGCATGATGCGCTGTGGCCGGCGCGCTTCTGCACTGATGCACTGCTCATCTATGACGACGGCAACACGCTGGCCGGCCCCGCGCGGGAAGCGCTCACGCGCGTCAATCTGGAGCGGGTCTACGGTTGCGCCCTTGCGGAACTCACGCAGGGCGAGGGCAGGTATTTCATACCCAATGTATAATTCAGTGAGCAAACCCGCGGCCAAGCCGGGGGTTTACCTCACTGAATTAATGATCACCAAGTTTCTGGGCCGCGTTTTCTCCGGCCGCATCTTCAAGGGCGGCCAGCCGAAAATCATCCCGTTCGGTTCGCACGGCATTGCGCGCGAGCGCATCAGCCGCTGCGCGCTCACGGTTACGCAAACGCTGCAGCGGCACGAATTCGCGGCATTCGTCGTGGGCGGCGCGGTGCGCGACCTGCTGCTCGGGCGCGAACCCAAGGACTTCGATGTCGCGACCGATGCTACGCCGGAGGAAGTGCGGAGACTCTTCCGCCGCTCGCGCATCATCGGCCGGCGATTCCGGCTGGTGCACGTGATGTGTGGACCGGAAACGGTCGAGGTATCGACTTTCCGCGGCGGCGATGCGGCCGAGGACGACGAGACGCGCAGGTCGGACGAGCACGGCCGGATTCTCCGCGACAATGTGTTCGGCAACCAGAAACAGGATGCGACGCGCCGCGACTTCACGATCAACGCGTTGTTCTACGATCCCGCGTCGCAGGAAATCTGGGACTATCACGACGGCGTCGATGACCTGCGGAAGCGCCGGCTGAGGATGATCGGGAATCCCGAAAAACGCTATCGCGAAGACCCGGTTCGCCTGTTGCGCGCGGTGCGGCTGGCGGCGAGCCGCGGCCTGGAAATCGATGCGCGCAGCCGCAAGCCGATCCGCGCGCTTGCGGACCTGCTCGCCAACGTGCCGACGTCGCGGCTGTTCGACGAGATGCTGAAGTTGCTCCTGTCGGGCCACGCGGTCGAGTGCGTCACCAAACTGCGCAGGGAAGGCTTGCACCACGGCCTGCTGCCGCTGCTCGACGTGATCCTCGAGCAGCCGCTCGGGGAACGCTTCGTGATGCTCGCGCTGAAAACGACCGATGAGCGCATCCGCGCCGAAAAGCCGGTATCGCCGGCCTTTCTGTTCGCCGCGCTGCTGTGGCACGAGGTGCTCGCTGCGTGGAAGAGCATCGAGGCAAAGGGCGTGCCCACGATCCCCGCGTTTTACCAGGCGATGGAGCAGGTGATGCAGGTACAGGCGGAGAAGCTCGCCATCCCGCGCCGTTTCGGCGCCGAAATGAAGGAGATCTGGGCACTGCAGCCGCGCTTCCTGCAACGCGCCGGCCGTCGCCCGTACCGATTGCTCGAGCACCCGCGCTTTCGCGCGGGGTACGATTTCCTGCTGTTGCGGTGCGAGAGCGGAGAAGTCAACCCCGATGTGGGCGGCTGGTGGACGCGTTTCCAGCGCGCCGGCCAAGCCGAGCGTGAACAGATGCTGTTGCAGGACACCGAGCCGAAGAAGCGCCGCCGGCGGCGCAGGCGGAAGGAGAGGAGTGAGAGTGAAGCCATGAAGGCGGAAGGATGAAGGATCAAGGATGAAGGCGGAAGGCGGAAAGAATCTTGTAGGTCAGGTTGCGCCGAGCGCTACCTGACGCCGCAGCGTGTCGGGTAGCCTAACGGTAACCCGGCCTACGCGAGACTGGCGCATGTTATGACACCCATCACTGCCTTTATTGCGCTGGGCAGCAACCTTAACGATCCGGAGCAGCAGGTGAGAAACGGATTGCGCGAGCTCGCCGCATTGCCGGAAACGCGCCTGGTGAGCGCATCTTCTCTCTACCGCAGCGCGCCCGTTGGCTATCGCGAACAGCCGGATTTCGTGAACGCCGTGGCGCGCATCGAGACGAGCTTGCAGCCGCGCGCGCTGCTCGATCATTTGCTCGCGATCGAACGCCGCCGTGGCCGCGTGCGCGAATTTCCCAACGCGCCGCGCACGCTCGATCTCGACATCGTGCTCTACGGCGATCTCGTGCTGCACGAACCCGGCCTCACGATTCCCCACCCGCGCATGCATGAGCGCGCTTTCGTGATCGTGCCGCTTGCCGAGATCGCCCCGGAAGTGACCATTCCCAGTCGTGGTTCCGTGAGGGAGCTTATGGGGAGCTGCGATGCCGCGAGCATAGTGAAGCTGGCAGGCGTCAGGACGTGAGAGCGACGCGGCTGCCGGACAAGTACCGGTACATCGTGGTCGAAGGGCCGATCGGCGCCGGCAAGACGAGTCTTGCGCGAATCATGAGCGAGCGCTGCGGCGCTGTTTCGATGCTCGAGGATCCGGAAGCAAATCCGTTCCTGCCGGGTTTTTATCAGAACCCCGCCCGCTATGCGCTCTCGACGCAGCTCTACTTTCTGTTCCAGCGCGTCAACCAGGTGCGGGACCTCAGGCAGTTCGACCTGTTCGGGCGCGTGACCGTCGCCGATTTCATGCTGGACAAGGACCCGCTGTTCGCGCGGCTGACGTTGGACGACGACGAGTTCAAGCTGTATCGGCAGATCTATGCTCATCTCAAGCCGCAGGCGCCCACCCCTGACCTCGTGATCTACCTGCAGGCGGTTCCGGAGACGCTGATCGAGCGGGTGCGCCGCCGCGGCGCAAGCTACGAAAAGGGCATCCCCGACGAATATCTGGCGCGGCTGGCGGAAGCCTACATGCGGTTTTTCTACGATTACACAGCGGCCCCGCTGCTGGTCGTCAATTCGGAGAATCTGAACTTTGTTGATTCGCCGGGGGATTTTGATTTATTGTTGGAGCGCATCGGCGCCAAGCGCGGTCCGCGCGAATTTTTTTCTCTGGGCAATTAAGGCAGCCGCAGAGAACACAGAGAAAAACGTCAAGAGCATCAACGCAAAGGACGCGACGAGTTGGCTGTTGCGGTGAGACAATGTCTGCATTTCTTGGTGGTGGCCACGGCCTGACGGTGCTTTCTTTTCTCTGTGTTCTCTGTGACCTCTGTGGCTAAAAGGCTTCTAACATGCGTATCACGTTGAATACCCTGCAAAAGATGATGCAGGAAGGCGACAAGATCACGATGCTGACCTGCTATGATGCAAGCTTTGCCGCCCTGCTCGAAGAAGCGGGGGTGGAGTCGCTGCTGATCGGCGATTCACTGGGCATGGTGCTGCAGGGTCATGAATCCACGCTGCCAGTCACGCAGCGCGATGTGGTGTATCACACCGCGTGCGTTGCACGCGGGGCAAAGCACGCCTTCATCATCGGCGACATGCCGTTCGGCACTTTCCAGCTCTCGCCGCAAGAGGCGTTCCGCAATGCGGCCGAGATCATGGCGGCCGGCTCGCACATGGTGAAGATCGAGGGTGGCCTGCCGATGCTGGAGACGATCGAATTCCTCACTCGGCGCGGCATTCCGGTATGCGGCCACCTTGGGCTTACGCCGCAGTCGGTACATCAACTCGGCGGCTACCGTGTTCAGGGCAAAGGCGATACGGCGGCACAGCGCCTGCTGGAAGAAGCGAAGCAGCTCGAACAGGCCGGCGCCGGCATGATCGTGCTCGAAGCGATTCCCGCGCTGCTCGCCCGCGACATCACCGCGGTCTTGCGCGTTCCCACCATCGGTATCGGCGCCGGCGTGGACTGCTCGGGCCAAGTGCTGGTGCTGCACGACATGCTCGACATTTATCCCGGAAAGAAGGCGAAGTTCGTGAAGAATTTCATGCGCCCGGGGGGCTCGATACAGGCTGCTGTCGCGATGTACGTCAAGGAAGTCAAAGCCAAGACCTTTCCCGGCCCGGAACACAGTTTTTAGGGACTAGTCCCTAGCCCCTAGTCCCCAGCCCCTGGCCCCTCATCACATGGACATCATTCGCTCGGTTGCCGATCTGCGCGCACGCCTGCAACGGGTGCCCAACAATGTATTCGTGCCCACCATGGGTAATCTGCACGAAGGACATATTCGGTTGATCGGTATCGCCAAGCCGCGTGCGGCCTGCACCGTGGTGAGCATTTTCGTCAACCGCCTGCAGTTCGGGCCGCGGGAGGACTTCGACAGTTACCCGCGCACGTTCGAGGCCGACTGCAGGAGACTGCGGGACGCGGGCGTCGACGTGGTGTTCGCGCCCGAAGAAAAGGAAATCTATCCCGAACTGCAGACGTTCGTCGTCGAGCCTTCCGATCTCCAGCACATTCTCGAAGGAGCGCATCGGCCGGGTCATTTTCGCGGGGTCGCCACCGTCGTGCTGAAGCTGTTCAGCCTGGTCATGCCGCATTCGGCGATCTTCGGCAAGAAGGACTATCAGCAGTACATCGTGCTGCGTGACATGGTGCGGCAGTTTGCGCTGCCGATCGAGATCATTCCCGCCGAAACGGTGCGCGCGCCGGATGGTCTCGCTCTTTCCTCGCGCAACGCATATCTTTCTCCGGAAGAGCGGCGTGAGGCGCCACGCCTCTACCGGATCTTGCGCGAGGCGCACGACGAGATCACGGCGGGCGCGCGCGATTTCCAGCGCATCGAGCTGCACAGCATGTGGGAGCTCGCGAACCACGGCTGGAAACCCGATTACGTCGCAGTGCGCCGGCAGGCCGATCTGCAGGCACCGGCGCCGGATGATCGCGAGCTCGTGGTGCTCGCCGCCGCGCGTCTCGGCAAGGCGCGCCTCATCGACAACGTTGAAGTGAATCTGCCGCGTTAGCGGCAAATTCACCGTTTCGGGTTTCGAGTCGCGGGTTTCGGGTTAATCAAGCCTCAAGTGGTCGAAATCCAACTCGAAACTCGAAACTCGAAACTCGAAACTGCCTTTGTGGTGCCGGGAGAGGGGGTCGAACCCTCACGGTATCGCTACCGCGGGATTTTGAGTCCCGTGCGTCTGCCAATTCCGCCATCCCGGCATCAAGGCGAAGAATTATCTCCCACCGGAGCATACAGCGGCAAGACAATCAGCGTTGTTTCTGTATCGTGAGGGCGTAAGAGCGGGAGGGCGTGAGGGCGACAAATCCCGTGAGAGCGCGTCGGAGCGTGAGAGCGTGAGGGCGTGAGAGGGAAGAGCAAAAATGCCTTTCTCGATCTGCTGATCTCCCGATCTCACGACCTCCCGGCTTTTCCACCTCCCGATCTCCCGACTTCACGACTCACGGGTTTCATATAGTCCCTGAGATGCGCCTCGATGATTTTGACTATGAGCTGCCGCCGGAGCTGATCGCGCAGTTTCCGGCGCCGGAACGCGCGGCGAGCCGCCTGCTGCATCTCGACGGCAGGACAGGCGCGGTGACTGACCGGTACTTCCGCGAAATCGCCGCGTTGATGGCGCGCGGGGACGTGATGGTCTTCAACAACACGCGGGTGATCAAGGCCCGGCTCACCGGCCGCAAGAAGACCGGCGGCCGGGTCGAGGTGCTGATCGAGCGCGTGCTCGCCGGCGATCGAGTGCTTGCCCAAGTGCGGGCGAGCCACCCGCCGCGCCAAGGAAGCCTTTTGAGCCTGGCCGGCGCGGTCGAGGTCATGGTAATCGAGCGGCGCGGTGAATTCTTCGAGCTGCGCTTCAGGAATTGCGACGATGTATTTGGTTTGCTCGAGCGATACGGCGCCGTGCCGCTGCCACCGTATATCGAGCATGCGCCCGATGTGCGTGACGAGGAACGCTACCAGACGGTTTACGCGTCCGAACGCGGCGCGGTCGCGGCGCCGACGGCGGGACTGCATTTCGACGAGCCGCTGCTTGCCGAGCTGCGGCGCCGCGGGGTCGAGATCGCTCACCTCACGCTGCACGTTGGCGCGGGCACGTTCCAGCCGGTGCGCGTGGAGGAGCTGGCTGAACATGAAATGCACAGCGAGTGGTATCACGTGCCGCCGGACACGGTAGCGGCGGTGAGGCGCGCGCGGATGGAAGGCGGAAGGGTAATCGCGGTGGGAACCACGAGTCTGCGTGCGCTCGAAACTGCGGCGGCGGGCGGGGAACTGAAGGCGGGCTACGGCGAAACCAAGCTCTTCATCATGCCCGGATACGAATTCCGGGTCGTCGAGCGGCTCGTGACCAATTTCCACTTGCCGAAATCGACGCTGCTGATGCTGGTTTCGGCCTTCGCCGGCATGGATACTATCCGCCGCGCCTATCGCCATGCGATCGAGCGCCGCTACCGCTTCTTCAGCTACGGCGATGCGATGTTGATTGAAAGACAGTGACCGGTGACTCGTGACCCGTGACTTGTGACCGGTGCCAAGGACGCCAAGAAAGAGCTTCATGACGAGACGAAAGCCCGAAACACGCGACCGCTATCGGCACTTCCTGACGATCACAACGCGCTGGATGGACAACGACGTGTACAGGCACGTCAACAATGTCGTCTTCTACTCGTTCTTCGACACGGCGGTCAACGAATACATGATGCGGGAGGGCGTGCTCGACCTCGAGGATTGCCCGGTGATATGCCTGGTGGTGGAGACCGGATGCCAGTACTTCAGCCCGATCTCGTTTCCCGATGCGGTGCACTGCGGCCTGCGCGTCGCTCACCTGGGCAACAGCAGCGTGCGTTTCGAGATCGGGATTTTCCGCAACCACGACAATACGGCTGCGGCGCAGGGCCATTTCGTGCACGTCACCTGCGACCGCGAGACTCACCGGCCGGTCAGCATGCCCGCCGCCGTGCGGGCGGCGCTGGAGCGACTCGTTCTTTCGTAGGAACGTGGGCCGGGGTGTGCACGGCGCTCCCCGGATTCTTTGTCAGGTAGCCGCATCCGCGCCAACCTGACCTACGTCGATTGACGGAAAAAGATTACGGTCATAGACGTTTGGCGCGCAGTAACGGACGTAGGCCGGGGGCGCAACGCGCTCCCCAGCGACTGTGCCGGAACGTACGCGCATTGGTTACGTGGCGTACGTATCAGGACCGGGTTAGAATGGCCACTATCATCACTGGGGATGCTCGCAATGGCCATAATGAGCGCCTATCGGGAGGAAAAAAAACGATGACCAACCGGCTCTACTACGGCGACAACCTCGACATCCTGCGCAAGGAGATCAAGGACGAGTCGGTTGACCTGATCTACCTCGACCCCCCATTCAACTCAAATCGCGCATACAACCTGCTGTTCAAGACGGATTGCATGATGCGCGGGAAATCCCTTGCGATCGGCGGCAGGATGATCCAATGGAAGTGGTCGTCGAGAATCACATAACCAAGCATACGGAAAGGAATGGTTTGCTTTACTTCGCGCGTGATCGCGAGCAGCAATCCCTTCGCCTTTTCCGATTTGAGAATCGGTTGGCGTTGGTGGCAGACGGCCGTGATGAATATGGGAGCGTTGGCAATGTAATAGCGGCGGATGTTGCCCATGCGTTTTGGTTCCGTCAGGTAGCCGCTCAGGCGGCAACCTGACCTACAACGTTTCGAACCGCAAAGTGGCGTACGGGGGTGCGTACCTCATGTGGGATGTGTCAGACGTAGGCTGCAGTATGCGCAGTGACGTGGGCCGCGGTGCGCGCCCCGCGTTCCCCGGCATCAAGTTACAATGCCGCGATGGAATTTTCGGTAACGCATCAAGACGGCCAGGCTCGGCGCGGGAAATTAAGGCTCGCGCACGGCGAGGTGGACACGCCGGCCTTCATGCCGGTCGGCACCTACGGTGCGGTAAAGGCAATGAGCCCGGCCGAACTCGCAGATCTCGGCGCACAGATCGTGCTCGGCAATACCTTTCACTTGTGGTTGCGGCCCGGCCTTGACGTCATCGCCGCACACGGCGGGCTGCACCGTTTCATGGGCTGGCAGGAGCCGATTCTCACGGACTCCGGCGGCTTCCAGGTGTGGAGCCTGGGCCAACTGCGCAAGATCAGCGAGGAGGGCGTCAAATTCCAGTCGCCCGTGAATGGTGATCCGTGCTTTCTCTCGCCTGAAGAATCGATGCGCATCCAGCGCGTGCTCAATGCCGATATCGTGATGGTATTCGACGAGTGCACGCCCTATCCGGCCGAATTCGATGAGGTTCGCGATTCGATGCGGCTTTCGCTGCGCTGGGCGGAGCGCTCAAAGCGTGCGCACGATGGGAACGCCAATGCCCTGTTCGGCATCGTTCAGGGCGGCATGTATGAGGAACTGCGCGACGAGTCGCTGAGGGGATTGACCGACATCGGCTTCGATGGCTACGCGATCGGCGGGCTCTCGGTCGGCGAACCCGAACGGGACATGATGCGCGTGCTCAAGCGCACCGCGTCGCAACTGCCGGCCGGCAAGCCGCGCTACCTGATGGGGGTGGGCACGCCGCAGGACATCATGGCGGCGGTCGCGGCGGGCATCGACATGTTCGACTGCGTGCTGCCGACGCGCAACGCCCGCAACGGGTGGGTATTCACGCGGCACGGGGTGGTGAAGCTCCGCAACGCCCGCTACCGTGATGACCTTTCACCGCTCGACGAACAATGCGGCTGCTACACGTGCCGCAACTTCACGCGCGCCTATCTGCACCACCTGCAGCGGGTGAATGAAATCCTTGGCGCGCGACTCAATACCTTGCACAACCTCCACTACTACCAGGAACTCATGCGCGAACTGCAGCGGGCAATCGAACTCAAACAGCTCGGCGGTCTTATCGCCGGTTTCAGGCAGGATCACGTAAAATCGTGTTAAAGTACAATGCTTTTTGAGCGCCTGTCGGCGTTTGTCTTCATGGAGGGAAGATTGTGTTGATCAACCAGGCGTGGGCGCAGGGCGCAGGCGGATCCACGGGCGGGGGCATCGAGAGCATGCTCCTGATCGTGCTGATGTTTGTCGTGCTTTATTTCCTGATGATCCGCCCCCAAATGAAGCGCGCCAAGGAACACAAGGCGATGATCGACGCCTTGCAGAAAGGCGATGAAGTCGTCACCAACGGCGGCGTTCTCGGCCGCATCAGCAAACTAAATGAAAACTACGTGACGCTGGAGATCGCAGCCAACGTTCAAATCCAGGTGCAGCGCCCGTCAGTGCAGGTGATTTTGCCGAAGGGCACCATCAAGAACATCCAGTAATGGGTAATGGGTAATGGGGAATGGGTAATGGGGAATGGGATTGCCGCGACATGCTCGCTGCACCTCTGTTTTCTATTTCCTATTTCCCATTGACGCTTTTGACTCATCGCCCATCACTCATCACCCATCACCCATCACGCGCCAGCCAATGAACCGCTATCCCCTCTGGAAAAACCTGATCATTATCATCTCGCTCGTGCTCGGCTTCGCGTATACGCTGCCGAACTTCTACGGTGAGGCGCCCGCGGTGCAGGTGTCGCCGCTCAAGACCGGCCTCAAGGCCGACGCCGCGCTCATGAACCGCGTGGAGGAGGCGCTCAAGCAGGGCAACCTCGCCGCCGACGGGATCTTTCTTGACCAGACGAGCGTCAAGGCGCGGTTCCCGGACACCGACACCCAGCTCAGGGCCAAGGACCTGCTGCAATCGCAGCTTGGCGAAGATTACGTGGTGGCGCTGAACCTGCTGTCCAACAGCCCGCGCTGGCTGGCGGCGATCGGCGCACTCCCCATGTATCTCGGCCTCGACCTGCGCGGCGGCGTGCATTTTCTGCTGCAGGTCGACATGAAAGCTGCCATCACCAAGAAGATGGACGCCTTCGTCGGCGATATCCGCAGCGCGTTGCGTGACAAGCGCATCCAGTATGGCGGCGTCACCCGCGACGGCCAGACGATCACGGTGCGCTTTCGCGATGCGGCCATGCGCGACAAGGCAACGGCCGAGATCCAGAAAAACATGCCCGATCTCGAGTTGAAGAACCAGGACGAGACCGGCGAATATCGGATTGTAGCCACGCTCAAGCTTGAAGCGCAGCGCCAGACTGAAAAGTTCGCGCTGGATCAGAACATCACCACGTTGAGAAACCGTGTCAACGAGCTGGGTGTGGCCGAACCGATCATTCAACAGCAGGGTTCGGACCGCGTCGTGGTGCAGCTTCCGGGCGTGCAGGATACCGCCAAGGCCAAGGACATCCTCGGCCGCACCGCGACGCTCGAAGTGCGCATGGTGGAGGCGCATGCCGGCGATCCGGGCGCCCGCAATTACGATCCCCAGAAGATCGAGCAGGCGGTCGGCGGGCAGATTCCGTTCGGCACGGAGTTGTTTTACGCGCAACGCGAAAGCGGCAAGGAACCCCTGCTGCTCAGCAAGCAGATCGTGATTACGGGCGATCGCCTGACGGATGCTTCTCCGGGGTTCGACGCGACCGACCAACGGCCCATCGTCAGCGTTACGCTCGATGGCCAGGGCGCGCGCATTTTCCAGCAGGTGACGCGCGAAGCGGTCAAACGCCGCATGGCGATCCTGCTCATCGACCGCGGCAAGCCCGAAGTGCTGACCGCGCCGGTAATCCAGTCCGAGTTGGGCGCCCGCTTCCAGATCACCGGTTTCAGAAGTACCGAGGAAACGAAAGACCTGGCGCTGTTGCTGCGCGCCGGCGCGCTCGCCGCGCCCATGGAGATCGTCGAAGAACGAACGGTCGGTCCTTCGCTCGGCGCCGAAAACATCCGCATCGGCTTCAACTCGGCGCTGTACGGCTTTGCCGCGATTACCGCGTTCATGATCGTTTACTACGCGCTGTTCGGGGTATTTTCGATCGTGGCGCTCGCCGGCAACGTGCTGTTCCTGGTGGCGCTGCTGTCGATGCTCCAGGCGACACTCACGCTTCCCGGTATGGCCGCGATCGCGCTTACCATCGGCATGGCGATCGACGCCAACGTGCTGATCAACGAGCGGATTCGCGAGGAATTGAGGAACGGCAACACCCCGCAAGCTGCGATCCACGCGGGTTATGACCGCGCGTGGGGCACGATTCTCGACTCCAACCTCACGACTTTGATCGCCGGGGTCTTCCTGTTCATCCTGGGCTCCGGGCCGGTCAAAGGCTTCGCGGTGGTGCTGTGCCTGGGAATTCTCACGTCGCAGTTCAGCGCGGTAATGGTCGCGCGCGGCATGTCGAACTTCTATTACGGCCGCCGCCGCAGGCTCGACCGCATTTCGATCGGCCAGATCTGGCGCCCCGCGGCGCAGGGCAAGTGAGCGGTGAGCGGCGAGCAGAAACGGCTTCTAAGTATGCTTTACACCGCTTACCGCTTACGGCTTACCGCTTACGGAAACTGATTATGGAATTTTTCAGAATCAAGCGCGACAT
>MERG01000422.1:30006-30922 GCA_001771985.1 Betaproteobacteria bacterium RIFCSPLOWO2_12_FULL_62_13
TCAAGAGCGACATCCCGTTCATGCGCTATGCGCTGATCTTCAACGTGATCTCGATCGTCACGTTTCTGATCGCGGCGGTGTCGCTCGGATTTCGCGGGCTCAACCTCGGCGTCGACTTCACCGGCGGCACGCTGATGGAGATTGCTTACGCCCAGCCCGCCGATCTCAACAAAATTCGCGAATCGATGGCGAAGCTGGGGTTCTCGGAAGCGAGCGTGCAGAACTTCGGCACTTCGCGCGACGTGCTGATCCGCCTGCCGGTGAAGCAGGGACTGACCAGCGCCAAGCTCTCGGAACTGGTGATGCAGGAACTCAAAAAGGACGACAAGACGGTCAATGTGCGCCGCGTCGAGTTCGTCGGGCCGCAAGTGGGACGGGAACTGCTTGAAAACGGCGCTCTTGCGCTGCTGTTCGTGTCGCTCGGTATCGTCGGCTATCTGGCGTTGAGATTCGAGTGGAAGTTCGGCGTGGCGACGATCGTCGCCAACCTGCACGACGTCGTGATTATCCTCGGCTTCTTCTCGATCTTCCAGTGGGAATTCTCGCTGCCCGTGCTCGCCGCGGTGCTGGCGATTCTCGGCTATTCGGTCAACGAGTCAGTGGTGGTTTTCGACCGGGTGCGCGAGACTTTCCGCAACCGCAGGATGCGCAGCTACGGCGTGCCGCGGATCATCGATCACGCGATCACCGCCACCATGTCGCGCACCATGATCACCCACGCTTCGACGCAGATGATGGTCTGCGCGATGCTGATTTTCGGCGGCGAGACCCTGTTCTATTTCTCGCTTGCGCTCACCATCGGCATTCTCTTCGGCATCTACTCCTCGGTGCTGGTGGCGAGCCCGATCGTGATGTGGCTCGGCGTCTCCCACGAGGATCTGGCCAGGCCCGAGAAGAAGCCGCAACCCGAAGCGGT
>MERG01000423.1 GCA_001771985.1 Betaproteobacteria bacterium RIFCSPLOWO2_12_FULL_62_13
GCCAGCAGGCGCGGCTGTTCGATGCGCTCACGCGGCTTGCCGCGGGCGAACCGGTGACGCGGGTCGCGCTCGACCTCGGCTACGCCAGTCCCAGCACGTTCGGCGCCATGTTCAGACGCGCGTTTGGCACGACGCCCAGCCGCTATTTTGGAAAAGAACTCTGAGCAACAAATTGATAACGCAACACCGGCTCCCCGAGCTAGGCTCGAACCAAAAAATTAACAGTCCTGTTTCTTATTCCGCCTTGATGCCGCCGGCCTGCGCCACTGCCTTCCACTGCGCGATCTCGGTCGCGACGAACTTGCGGAAAGCATCGGGCGTGCTGCCCACGACCACGGCATGCTGGGCCTCGAAGCGCTCTCGCACCTCGCGCTGCGCGAGGATTCTTATCATTTCGCCGTGAAGTCCGTTGTACCGCCCGGCGCCTAAGCCACGATCAGCCGGATCGGCCGGCTGGGATAGCCCTGAGCCGCCGCTGCCGAGCACAGCGAAAGCAGAACTGATCCCAGTATGCGCATGAAGGCGCGCATCTACCCCCTTTCTCAATCATGCATTTGTGAGCGCGGATGTTATCAGTTTTTCCGGAATGCGCCATGCGCACCGCTTAACGCTACCGTGCCCGATTGTAGAACAGGCGTACGCAGCAATCGGTGCGTGGAACGCACCCTACGTCTGCTCCCGCTGAATACGCGTGGTGGTCATTATCAGCCTGCAGAAGCGATTGCAGCCCGAATCTGATGGTAGCCGAACGCGGGAAAGCGCGGGCTGCCGAGCTCGACCGGCGTCTTTTGGACACCCGGCACGCTGGTCAGAATCGGCCAGCCGGTCTCGGTCTGCCAATAACGGTGAATGGTGATCAGACTAATTCGCTCGATTTTTTCCCAATCGCTGCTCACCGCTCACCGATCACTGAATCTTCACCACCGCCCGCCCGCGGGTGCCGGCCTTGAGCATTTTCTCGAAATGCCCCGGAAGATCGTCCAGCGTGATCGTAAACGCAATGTCACCGAGATGACGCGGCTTGAGCTCGCCCGCCAGGCGTTTCCACACCTCGCGCCGCAGGGACATCGGTGTGAAGGCCGAATCGACGCCGATCAGACGCACTCCGCGCAGGATGAAGGGCAGAACCGTCGTCTTGAGCTCGATTCCGCCGGCATTGCCGAAACTGGCGATCACACCATGAGGTTGCATGGTGCGCGTAAGCCACGCGAGCTGCTCGCCGCCGACCGAATCGAACCCCGCGGCCCAGGTCGCTCTTTCCAGCGGCCGGGTTCCCATCTCGATCGACTGGCGCGAAAGCACTTCAGCCGCGCCGATCTTCTTGAGAAACTCGTGTTCGCCGTCCTTGCCGGTCACGGCGGTAACGTGATAGCCAAGACCAGAGAGCATGTCGATGGCAAGCGTGGCCACACCCCCCGTCGCGCCGTTGACCAGCACCTTGCCGTTCGCTGGCTTCAACTCGTTTTGCTCCAGCAGACAGATGGCGAGTCCCGCGGTGTATCCCGCGGTGCCGAGCGCCATGGCATCGAACAAAGACATGCCTTTGGGCAGCGGCACCACCCAGTCCGCAGGCACGCGACAATATTGAGCGTAGCCGCCGTCATGCGCAACGCCCATGTCGTAACTGGTGCAAATGACCTCGTCTCCCGCCTTGAAGCGGCCGTCGCTTGACGTTACGACGGTCCCCGCGGCGTCGATGCCGCCGATAAGGGGGAAGTTTCGTATGATTTTTCCTCCGGCGCCCGTTGCGGCAAGCGCATCCTTGTAATTGACGCTCGAGTAGGCGGTCCTGAACACCACTTCACCGGCCGAAAGCTCATCGAGCGCCACGTCCACCACCCGCCCTGCCGTCTTATTGTTCTCGCTGAAGATACGGAAAGCCCTGAACTTGTCCATGTGCCCTCCTAAGGGCTGTCCTGTTTCGGTGGTGTCGCGTGGCTCACAGGTTCAGGGTGCGCTCGCCGACGGCGAGCGCGGCTTCTTTCATCGCCTCCGCGAGCGAGGGATGCGCGTGGCAGATGATCGCGATATCCTCTGACGCGGCGCCGAACTCCATTGCCACCACCGCCTCGGCGATAAGTTCCGAGGCCATCGGCCCGATGAGGTGCGCGCCGAGAATTCGGTCGGTTCGCGCGTCGGCCAGTATTTTCGCAAAACCAGTGGTGTCGCCGAGCGCGCGCGCCCGGCCGTTGGCCATGAACGGGAATGTGCCGGCGCGGTAGTCGACGCCCTCGGCCTTGAGCTGCTGTTCGGTCTTGCCGACCCATGCGATCTCCGGCGAAGTGTAGATCACCCATGGCACGGTGTTGAAATCGACGTGTCCGTGCTGTCCGACGATACGCTGGGCAACCGCGACACCCTCCTCTTCCGCTTTGTGCGCGAGCATTGGGCCGCGCACTACGTCACCGATCGCCCACACGTTGGGCAGATTGGTCCGGCATTCTTCATCCACTGCGATGAAACCGCGCTCATCGAGCTTCAGTCCCGCGTTCTCCGCACCAAGTCCGTCGGTATTGGGTATGCGCCCGATCGCGACGATCAGCTTGTCAAAAGTCGCGTTCTGTTCCCTGCCGTTGCCATCCAGGTAGTCGACGACGACGTCTTTTTTCGCCGTGACCCGCGTGATGTTAATCCCGGTATGAATGGCAAGCCCCTGCTTCGTGAAAACCCTGAACGCCTCCTTCGCAACCTGTTCGTCTGCCGCCGGCAGGAGCGTCGGCAGCGCCTCCAGGACCATGACCTCGGAACCGAGCCGCCGCCACACGCTGCCCAATTCGAGCCCGATCACCCCTGCACCCACCACACCCAGACGCTTGGGGACTTCCGGGATCGCCAACGCGCCTTCATTGTCGAGTATCAGTTTGTTGTCGAATGTCGTGCCCGGCAGCGCGCGCGGGCTGGACCCGGTTGCGACGATCGCGTGCCGCGCGGTCAGTGTTTCCTCGCTGCTGCCGGCTACTTTGATCTCCCAGCCGTTGGCATCGCCCCGGACGAAACTACCGTGGCCGTGGTAGAACGCCACCTTGTTCTTCTTGAACAGATATAAAATGCCCTCGTTATTCTGCTTGACAATCTTGTCCTTGCGCTTGAGCATCTGGCCGACGTCGACCGCGAGTCCTTTGATCTGGACGCCGTGCTCGGCGAAGCCATGCCCGGCGTGTTCGTAATTCTCCGAGGACTGCAGCAGTGCCTTGGACGGAATGCAACCGACGTTGGTGCAGGTGCCGCCCAGAGCAGGCTTCTCCGCCGGCGTCTTCCAGTCATCCACGCACGCGACCTGCATGCCAAGCTGCGCCGCCCGGATCGCGGCGATATAGCCGCCCGGCCCGCCGCCGATCACAACAACGTCAAATGTCGTTGCCATCTTCAAGAACCTGTGAAGGGTAATGGGTAATGGGTAATGGGGGAAGTCGGCTTCGGGTCTTTCGCATCACCCTTCACTCATCACCCATCACCGCTCGACCTACAGGTCGAGCAGCATGCGCGCGGGATCTTCCAGCGCGTCCTTGATCGCAATCAGGGTGAGCACGGCCTCGCGGCCGTCGATGATACGGTGGTCATACGACAACGCAAGATAATTGATCGGACGGATCACGACCTGGCCATTCTCCGCCACCGGACGTTCCTTGGTCAGGTGCACCCCGAGAATAGCGCTTTGCGGCGGATTGATGATCGGGGTCGAGAGCATCGAACCGAACACGCCGCCATTGGAGATCGAGAACGTGCCTCCGGTGAGTTCCTCGATCGTGAGTTTGCCATCCTGCGCGCGCCTGCCGAAGTCGGCAATCTGTTTTTCGATTTCCGCGAGCGAGAGCTCATCGGCGTTGCGGATGATCGGCACCACCAGCCCGCGCGGGCTGCCGACAGCCATGCCGATGTCGTAGTAGCCGTGGTAAACGATGTCGTTCCCGTCGACCGACGCATTGACGATCGGGAATTTCTTCAGCGCGTAGACCGCGGCCTTCACGAAGAACGACATGAATCCGAGCTTGACGCCGTGCTCTTTTTCGAACCGCTCCTTGTATTTGTTGCGCAGATCGATCACCGGCTGCATGTTGACTTCGTTGAAAGTGGTGAGAATTGCCGCGGTCGACTGCGATTGCACCAGCCGCTCGGCGATCCGCGCGCGCAGCCGCGACATCGGCACGCGTTGCTCGGGTCGCTCGCCGAGCACACCGAGATCCACTGCCGGGGCCGGAGCCCGCCGTGGCGGCGGTACCGGCGGCGCGGGGGCGGGCGCGGGCGCCTTGGCCTGCGGTTCGGCGCCCCTCCCGATTGCTTCCAGCACGTCTGCCTTGGTGATGCGGCCGCCGCGGCCGGTGCCGGAGATCGCGCTTGTGTCCACGTGCTTTTCCGCCGCGAGCTTCTGCGCTGAGGGCATTGCCGCAGCCGGTTGAGCGCCAGTCCCGGCCCGTGTCTTCGCTTCCAGTTTAGCGGCCGCGGGAACCGCCGCCGCGGCCTCGGTATCGATCTGCGCAATCACTTCGTTGCTCGTCACCGTCCCGCCGTCGCCCTTGATAATCCTGGCAAGCACACCGGACTCCGGCGCCGGCGTTTCGAGCACCACTTTGTCGGTCTCGATATCGACCAGGTTCTCATCGCGCTTGACGTATTCGCCCGCCTTCTTGTGCCAGGTGAGCAGCGTCGCTTCGGCTACCGATTCGGACAACTGCGGCACCTTGACTTCGAGCAACATGAGCGCTCCGGCACCCTCAGTCTTCTTCCCCGGCAAGCAGCGGTCGCGGCGGCTGCGAGAGTATGCGCGGCCCGCTGCCGCCGGCCATCGTGAGCGCCTGCTCGACCAGTGCTTGCTGCTGCTCGTCGTGCAACGACTTGTAGCCCGCCGCCGGCGACGCCGATGACTCGCGCCCGGCGTAGAACAGTTTCTGATGCGGAAGCAGGTGGCGCAGCAGGTAGTGCTGGACGTGGCGCCAGGCGCCCTGATTACGCGGTTCCTCCTGGCACCACACGATCTCGGTGGCGTTTTTGTAGCGCTCGATCTGGGCGCGGAAGTCGTCGTGGGGGAACGGGTAGAGCTGTGCGATTCGCACCAGCGGCAGGTCTTTGATGCCACGTTCGCGGCGCCCCGCGCGCAGATCGTAGAACACCTTTCCGCTGCAGAAGATCACGCGCTGGACGTTGTCCGGAGCAATCTCCTTCGCGTCCCAATCCTCGTTCACCGGTTTGAACCTGTCCTCGGCAAACTCCTCGAGCGGCGACGTCGATTCCTTGTGCCGCAGCAGGCTCTTGGGCGTAAGAATGATCAACGGCTTGCGGTACGGCCGGACCATCTGACGCCGCAGCAGGTAATACATCTGCACCGGGGTGGCCGGAATGCAGACCTGCATGTTGTAGTCCGCGCACAACTGGAGATAGCGCTCGATGCGCGCCGAGGAATGCTCGGGCCCCTGCCCCTCGTAGCCATGCGGGAGCAGCAGCGTGAGGCCGCACATGCGGCCCCACTTCACTTCCCCCGAAGCGATGAACTGGTCGATCACGACCTGCGCGCCGTTCGCGAAATCCCCGAACTGCGCCTCCCAGATCACGAGCTCATCGGGGCTGGAAGTGGCGTAGCCGTACTCGAAACCCAGCACCGCCTCTTCCGACAGCAGCGAGTCGATCACCACAAAATCACCCTGCTTGGGACTGATATTCTGCAGAGGGATGTAAGTGCCCTGATCCCAGCGTTCCCGGTTCTGGTCGTGCAACACGGCGTGGCGGTGAAAGAACGTGCCGCGAGCGGTATCTTCCCCGGACAAGCGCACCGAATAACCTTCGTGAAGCAGCGTGGCCAACGCCAGATGCTCGGCCATGCCCCAGTCGAGCGGCATCTTGCCTTGCGCCATCAGGCGCCGGTCCTCGATGATTTTCTGCACGCGCGGGTGCAACTTGAAATTCTCGGGTATGGTTGTGATTCTTGCCGCCAGCGTCTTCAGCGTCTCGAGCGGCAGCCGGGTATCGTCGTTCTCGTTCCATTTGGTGCCGAAATACGGTTTCCAGTCCACTTCGAACGGCGGCCTGTACTTCGAGAGTATGGTCCTGTTCGTGTGATAGCCGGCATCAAGCGCGTTGCGGTAGGTCGTGATCATTTCCTCCGCTTCCGTCTCGATCAGCACCGCTTCCCTCGCAAGCTTGTCCGCATGAAGCTTGCGCGTGGTCGGCAGCTTCGCGATGCGCTTGTACATCAGCGGCTGGGTGACCATCGGCTCATCCTGCTCGTTATGCCCGAGCCGGCGGTAACACACGAGGTCAACCACCACGTCGCGATCGAACTCCATGCGGTAGTCGAGCGCAATTTCGGTCACCAGGCATACCGCCTCCGGATCATCGCCGTTGACGTGAAAGATCGGCGCTTCCAGCATCTTGGCGACGTCGGTGCAGTAGAGCGTGGAACGCACATCGCGCGGGTCGGAGGTGGTGAACCCGATCTGGTTGTTGACGACGATATGTATCGTTCCGCCGGTGCCGTAGCCGCGCGTCTGGGCGAGATTCAGCGTTTCCTGGACCACCCCTTGTCCAGCGAACGAGGCGTCACCATGAATCAGCACGGGCAGCACCTGTTCGCCCTTGAAATCGCGGCGGCGATGCTGGCGGGCGCGCACGGAGCCTTCGACCACCGGATTGACGATTTCGAGGTGCGAAGGATTGAACGCCAGGGTCACGTGCATCGGCCCGCCCGGGGTCATGACGTTGGTGGAAAAACCCTGGTGATACTTGACATCACCGGCGAGCAGGTGGTGATCGTGTTTGCCCTCAAACTCGGCAAACAGGTCCTTGGGCATCTTGCCCATGATGTTGACCAGCACGTTGAGCCGCCCGCGATGGGCCATCCCGATGACGAGTTCCTGCACGCCCGCCTTTCCGGCGCGCGCAAGCAGGGCGTCGAGCTGCGCAATGAGGGTCTCGCCGCCTTCGAGCGAGAAACGCTTCTGGCCGACATACTTGGTGTGCATGTACCGCTCGAGCGTCTCAGCCGCGGTCAGCCGCTCGAGAATGTGTTTCCGGTGATCCGCATCGTAGCCTGGCATCGAGCGGATCGTCTCCAGCCGTTCCTGGACCCACCGCTTCTGCGCCATGTCGGTGATGTACATGTACTCGACACCGATGGTGCGGCAGTAGGTATCCTGCAGGAACACCAGGATGTCCTTCAGCTTCATCTCGCGCGGCGCGAATAGCGTTCCGGTATTGAATACCCCTCCCATGTCTGCGTCGGTGAGCCCGTAGTACGGGGGATCGAGTTCCGCGATGTACGGCTTCTCCTGCCGCCCCAACGGATCGACGCCGGCATGACGCGCGCCCTGGAACCGGTATGCCGCAATCAACTGCAGTACCGCGAATTGCTTGTCACCGAGCCGCGGCTGCGCCGCGACCGTCGCGCCCGGCCGCCTTTCCCTGGCGAGCCTCGCGAAACGCTCCCGGATCTGCGCATGCGAAATGTCGCGCGGGCGGTCATCCAACCGTTGCAATTCGTCGAAATAACCGCGCCAGCGCGGCTCGACCGACGCCGGGTCCTCGAGATAGAGCTCGTACAGCGCCTCGATGAACGGCGCGTTCGAACCGAACAGGCAGGAATTACCGAGCATTTCCTTCATGAGGTTGGCCATGACACCCCTCAAACCACCAAAGGCGTGACTGGTGACTCGTGACTGGCACGGCGTGACCGGCGGAGTGTGTTCGAAGCCCACCCAGAGAAACAGCGGTTTATCCGTCACGCTTCATCAGTCACGTCTTATCAGTCACGTTCTATCAGTCACGCGGTATCAGTCACTTCCGCTTTTCCATGGGCACGAAGTCGCGCCCGGCGGCGCCGGTGAAGAGTTGACGCGGCCGGCCGATCTTCTGATCCGGGTCGCCGATCAGCTCGGTCCATTGTGCGATCCAGCCCACGGTGCGCGCCAGCGCGAAAATCGCGGTAAACATGCTGACCGGAATGCCGAGCGCCTTGTAGACGATGCCCGAATAGAAGTCGACGTTGGGATAGAGCTTGCGCTTGATGAAGTAATCGTCCTCGAGCGCGACCTTTTCCAGCGCCAGCGCCAGCTTGAAAAGCTTGTCGTCCTTGAGGTCGAGTTCCTCGAGCACTTCGTGACAGGTTTTCTGGATGATCTTGGCGCGCGGGTCGTAGTTCTTGTAGACGCGGTGGCCGAAACCCATCAGCATGGCGTGGCCCTCCTTGTCCTTCACGCGCTTGATGAAGGAGGGAATGTTCTTGGCATCGCCGATTTCCCCCAGCATCTTGAGCACCGCCTCGTTGGCGCCGCCGTGCGCCGGGCCCCACAGGCTGGCAATGCCTGCCGCAATGCAGGCGAACGGATTGGCCCCCGTCGAGCCCGCAAGCCGCACCGTCGAAGTGGACGCGTTCTGTTCGTGGTCGGCGTGCAGGATCAGGATGCGCTCCATGGCGCGCGTGAGCACCGGGTTGGGTTTCCGCTCCTCGCAGGGCGTGCCGAACATCATGTAGAGAAAGTTCTCGACGTAGGACAGCGAATTCCTCGGATACATGAACGGCTGGCCGGTGTTGTACTTGTAGGACATCGCGGTAATCGTCGGCAGCTTGGCGATCAACCGGAACGCGGAAATTTCCCGGCTCGGCGGATCGTTGATGTCGATCGAGTCGTGATAGAACGCCGAGAGCGCGCCGACCACGCCACAGAGCACCGCCATCGGGTGCGCATCGCGGCGAAACCCGCTGTAGAAGCGCACCAACTGCTCGTGCACCATGGTGTGGTGGGTAATGATGTCCACAAACACTTCGAGCTGCCGCTGGTTGGGAAGCTCGCCGTTCAGTATGAGGTAGGCCACCTCCAGGAAGCTGCAATGCTCGGCAAGCTGCTCGATGGGATAGCCGCGATACTGCAATATTCCCTCGTCGCCGTCGATATAGGTGATGTTCGAGCGGCAGCTCGCGGTGGACATGAATCCCGGATCGTAGGTGAACATCCCGGTCTTGGCGTACAGGGCGCGCACGTCGATCACTTCCGGCCCGACGCTGCCGCCCAGCACGGGAAAATCTACCGACGGTTTCCCGTCGCTGAAGGAAAGGGTTGCCAGTTTTTCGCTCATAGCATTCTCCGGTTTTTCACTCACTCAAAGTCAACATGGTCGTCAATCAAGCTATAGCATACCGCATGGAACGCATTTACAAGGCCCGCAGCAGCTCCAGCACCGGCCTGCACCGCGGATCGGCTGGCTCGCTCCTGCCCATTACGAGATCGAGAAGATCATTGTCGGGCTGGTCGAGCAGCTCCCTGAAAACCTCCATCCGTTGCGCATCGAGCCGGCCAAGGTGCCGCTCAAGAAAGGCCGCGAGGATGAGATCCAGTTCCAACAGGCCACGGCGGCAATGCCAGCGGATACGTTCCAGTTCTCGCATGCACTCGAACTGGGAATTTGCCGGGCTGCCAGCCGGCAAATTCCTTATTTTGAACCCAGGCCAGAAATGGGGACGCATCGATGCTCTTGTCGCTTGATGGACCATTTAGCCCGGATTATTCACGATCCTCGAAGCGTGGCTTACACACTGTCACGTGATTTCATGGTGTTGATCAATTGTGTAGATTAGCCCATTTCGAGTATGCACTTTAGGAATTTGTCGGGGCGAGCCCGACAAATTCCTAAACGGCGCGCTTGACGAGCAGATCCTTGATCTTGCCTATGGCCTTGGTCGGGTTCAGCCCCTTCGGACAGACATCGACGCAGTTCATGATCGAATGGCAGCGGAACAACCGGTAAGGATCTTCCAGGTCGTCGAGCCTTTCGTTGGTCGCCTCATCGCGCGTATCGGCGATGAAGCGGTAGGCCTGCAGGAGCCCCGCCGGCCCCACGAACTTGTCGGGATTCCACCAGAACGACGGGCACGAAGTGGAGCAGCATGCGCACAGAATGCACTCGTAGAGGCCGTTCAGTTCCTCGCGGTCCTCGGCTGACTGCAGACGCTCCTTCTCCGGCGGCGGCGTGTCGTTGATCAGGTATGGCTTCACGGAGTGGTACTGCTTGAAGAACTGGGACATGTCGACGATCAGGTCGCGGATTACCGGCAATCCGGGCAGCGGGCGGATCGTAACCGGTTCCTTGAGATCGGCGAGCCGGGTGATGCAGGCGAGCCCGTTCTTGCCGTTGATGTTCATCGCGTCCGAGCCGCATACGCCCTCGCGACACGAGCGGCGGAAAGCGAGCGTATCGTCCCTGGCCTTGATGCGCACCAGCGCGTCGAGCAGCATGCGGTCGGTCGGCTCGAGCGCCATATCGTAGTCCCGCATGTAGGGCTTGGCGTCGGTGTCGGGGTTGTAGCGGTAGATCGAAAAACGCATCTGTCTGCTCCAAATTCGCCCTAATACACCCGCGCCTTCGGCTCAAACCCCTTCACCGTTAAAGGCTTCAACTTGACCGGCTTGTATTCGAGACGGTTGCCTTCCCTGTACCACAGCGTGTGCTTCATCCAGTTGGCGTCGTCGCGCCCGGGATAGTCGCTGCGGTCGTGCGCCCCGCGGGATTCCTTGCGCGCTTCCGCTGAAATCATCGTCGCCAGCGCCACCTCGATCAGGTTCTCCAGTTCGAGCGCCTCGACGCGCGCGGTATTGAACACCTTGCTCTTGTCCTGGATATGGGTCCGCCCCGCGCGCTCCGCGATTTCGAGAATCTTCCTGACGCCCTCGGCAAGACCATCCGGGAAGCGGAACACGCCGCAAAAGGTCTGCATTACCCTGCTCATCGCCGCGCCCACTTCCGCCACGCTTTCCCCTGCCTTCTGCGCTTCCAGACGCGCCAGACGCGCCAGCGGGCGGTTCGCCGCATCGGCCGCCAAAGGCTTATGCGGCTCCCCCGACAGGTCGTCGATCATCTGACGCGCCGCCGCGCGCCCGAACACCAGCAAATCGAGCAACGAGTTGCAGCCGAGGCGGTTTGCCCCATGCACGGACACGCACGCGCATTCGCCCGCCGCGTACAACCCTTTTACGACTTGCTCGCCGCCGCGCCCATCCGGCACCACCACCTGACCGCGATAATTGGCGGGAATTCCGCCCATCATGTAATGCGCTGTGGGCACGACCGGTATCGGCTCCTTGACGGGATCAACGCTCGCGAACTTGATCGCGATCTCGCGGATGCCAGGCAGTCGCTTCTCGATCACTTCGGCGCCAAGATGATCGAGCTTGAGGAGGATGTGATCGGCTTCCTCGCCGCAACCCCGGCCTTCCTTGATTTCGGTCGCCATCGCGCGCGACACCACGTCCCGGCTTGCCAGGTCCTTGGCGGTGGGCGCGTAACGTTCCATGAAACGTTCGCCATTCTTGTTGAGCAGGAATCCGCCTTCCCCGCGCACCCCTTCGGTGATCAAAACGCCCGCACCGTATACCCCGGTAGGGTGAAACTGGAAAAACTCCATGTCTTGAAGCGGGAGGCCGGCCCGCGCCACCATGCCGAGGCCGTCACCGGTATTGATGAAGGCGTTGGTGCTGGATGCGAAAATGCGCCCGGCGCCGCCGGTGGCCAACAGGGTGGCGTGCGCCTGCAAAATCATCACCTCGCCGGTTTCGATCTCCATTGCCACCACGCCGAGCACGTCGCCTTCCGGGTCGCGGATCAGATCGAGCGCCATCCATTCGACAAAGAACTGGGTGCCGGCGCGCACATTGCGCTGATACAGGGTGTGCAGCATGGCGTGGCCGGTGCGGTCGGCCGCGGCACATGCGCGCTCCACCGGGTTCATGCCGTAGCCCTGCATATGGCCCCCGAAAGGACGCTGGTAAATCCTGCCATCGGGGAGACGGTCGAACGGCATGCCGAAATGTTCCAGTTCATACACCACTTCCGGCGCCGCGCGGCACATGAACTCGATCGCGTCCTGATCACCGAGGTAGTCGGAGCCCTTGACCGTGTCGTACATGTGCCAATGCCAGTTGTCTTCTGTCACGTTTCCGAGCGAGGCTGCCACTCCGCCCTGCGCCGCCACGGTGTGCGACCGCGTGGGGAACACCTTGGACAGCACCGCGACCCTGAGATCGGCCTCTGCCAGCCCAAGCGCCGCACGCAACCCCGAGCCACCCGCTCCGACGACCACTGCGTCAAACCGCCTTTTATCAATCGTCATGCTTCAAATTCCCCACAGAATCTGCGCCGCCCACGCCGCGTACCATACCAACGTCAGGATCACCACGGCATGGAGCGTCAGACGCAGGCCGGTGGGCTTGATGTAATCCATAAAAATGTTGCGAACGCCGATCCAGGCGTGCAGCAGGAGGCTGAGCGCAAACAGCACTGTCGCATACCGCATCACGGGCAACGCCCATAGCGCTTTCCAGTGCGCGTAATCGAGTTGTGGCAGGCTCGCCAGGGCAACGAGAAAGAGCAGCGTATAAACCGTCATCACCACCGCGGTTACGCGCTGCGCGAGCCAGTCGCGCAGGCCATAGTGCGCACCGACGACTTCGCGTTTCACCATAGCGCAACCCCCGCGATCACGGTAAGGCCAATACTGGCCACGAGTACAGCGACGCTGCTGGCGCGCGCCGCCGCTAGTTCGATGCCAAGATGCAGGTCGAGCGCCAGATGGCGGATGCCGGCACACAGATGATGCAGGTAACCCCACAACAGGCCGAGCAAAATGATTTTCATCAATGGGTTGGACACCACGGATCGGAAGGTTTCGAAAGATTCCCGGGAACCCAGGGTCTCCTGCCACAACCAGAGGAACAAGGGGAGAAACAGGAACAGTACCGCGCCACTGATCCGGTGCATGCCCGAGACTACGGCCATTACCGGAAACCGTATCGTGAGCAGATTGAGATGTTTCGGTCTGGATTTGGGCATCTCTCAACTTTCCTAATGCGCATGAAATCGGGGAACCGCCCTGGAGAACGGTTTCGATCCAGGAGCATCAACTGGAGGAGACTGCGGGAAAATCGCGCGAAGCCTGCGCGCCTGCCGTCCGGGGAGCAGGAAGCGGGGCTTCACCGCAGGACCGCGCTTGAGGATTCGTTCACCACCGTACAGCCGCTCATCCGGGCTTGCTCCAATACACCTTTTCCACGCAAGTCTTATCGCGCCAGAACTATTGAATGTTATCAGCTTTCGCTGCACCGCAGAAGATGCGCACAGTGAAAACATGATGCGATCGGGCAACAAAAATCGCGCGCCGTGCCCAGCCTTGTCACGGGAGGACCATGTTCGCTATCATTCCAGACTCGATGGCACGCGCTTGCGTCGCTCTATCTTGTTGCGCCTTCCCGCTAAGCAAAATTCCATCCCATATTCCAGGAGTTTAAAGTCATGAAACGACCCATGCGCATTGCCGTGACCGGCGCCGCCGGACAGATCGGCTACAGCCTGTTGTTCCGAATCGCAAGCGGCGAAATGCTGGGCAAGGATCAGCCGGTCATTTTGCAGTTGCTCGAGATCCCGGATGAAAAAGTGCAGAAAGCGCTCAAGGGCGTGATGATGGAACTCGACGATTGTGCGTTTCCGTTGCTGCACGGCGTGATCCCGACCTCTGACCCGATGATCGCGTTCAAGGACACCGATATTGCGCTGCTGGTCGGCGCGCGACCGCGCGGTCCTGGCATGGAGCGCAAGGATCTGCTTGAAGCAAACGGCAAGATCTTCACCCCGCAAGGCAAGGCGCTCTCCGAAGTCGCCAGCCGCGATGTCAGGGTGCTGGTGGTCGGCAATCCCGCCAACACCAACTGCCTGATTGCCATGAGAAACGCCCGGGGGCTCAAACCTTCCAACTTCTCATCGATGATGCGGCTCGATCACAATCGCGCGCTGAGCCAAGTCGCACAGAAAGTCGGCAAGCCGGTGGCCGAAGTGCGAAAAATGACGGTCTGGGGCAACCATTCGGTGACCCAATACCCCGACGTCTTCCACGCCGAGGTCGACGGCAAGAAAGCCTGGACTCTGATCGATGATCAGGCGTGGCTGGAAAAGGACTTCATCCCCACCATCCAGAAGCGCGGCGCGGCGATCATCGAAGCGCGCGGACTGTCCTCCGCGGCAAGTGCGGCGAATGCGGCGATGGACCATATCCGCGACTGGGTCTACGGCACGCGCGAGGGCGACTGGGTGAGCATGGGCATTTCCTCGGATGGCAGCTACGGCATCCCGGAAGGCGTGATGTACGGCTACCCCGTTAGCTGCAGGAACGGCAAGTACGAAATCGTGAAAGGAATCGAGGTGAGCGATTTCAGCAAAGTCCGCATGCAGGCGACCCTGAAGGAACTGCACGAGGAACGGGACTCGGTCAAGCATCTGCTCGGCTGATCGCCATCACCGGATCGCGACAAGGCGGATGTCCTGGATGAGTCCGCCTCTTTTTTGCCGCGCATATGCGTGAGGACCAACGACCATGAGGGAGTGCAAGACGCCCACCTCAGGCCCAAGAAATCAGTCGCGCTGTCGGGCTGGGCGGCGCACCTGATCGAGCAGCGCATCGACAACAAGATCATCCGCCCCACCGCGGTCTACACCGGACCCGAGCCGCGCAAGATCGTGCCGATAAACGAAAGAAAGTGACTGATGACGCGTGACGGATACAGCGTGACTGAAATTGCGTGACTGATACAGCGTGATTAGGAGTGCAAGGCTGATATTGCGCGGCCGGTGTCTTTTGGTGCTTTGTCGCACGACTCAAATTACCCGTCATGCCTCATCACGTCACGCCTCATCACGTCACGCCTCATCACGTCACGCTTCACCCGTCACGCCTTTGGAAAACCAATGACCACACCGACCTCCAACGTCCGACCCAAACCCGACAAAGTCCTGGTCGACATCGCTGATTACGTCGCGAAATACCAGATCAAGAGCAGCGAGGCCTATAACACCGCGCGGCTCTGTCTCATGGACACGCTGGGCTGCGGACTGGAAGCGCTTTCCTATCCTGCTTGCACCAAGCTCATGGGCCCGATCGTGCCCGGCACCATCGTTCCGAACGGCGCCAAAGTCCCCGGCACGCCATTCCAGCTCGACCCGGTCATGGCGGCGTTCAACATCGGCTGCATGATCCGCTGGCTCGATTTCAACGATGCGTGGGTCGCCGCAGAATGGGGCCACCCATCCGACAACCTGGGCGGTATCCTCGCCGCTGCCGACTGGGTCTCGCGCAACGCGGTCGCCGCAGGCAGGAAGCCGCTGGTAATGCGCGACGTGCTGACCGGGATGACAAAAGCGCACGAGATTCAGGGCGTGATTGCGCTCGAGAACAGTTTCAACCGCGTGGGGCTCGACCATGTGGTTTTGGTGAAGGTCGCCTCTACCGCTGTGGTCACGCAAATGCTCGGCGGAACGCACGCGGAAATCGTCAACGCCGTATCCAACGCGTGGATCGACGGCCAGTCGCTTCGAACCTACCGCCACGCACCGAACACCGGCTCCCGCAAGTCCTGGGCGGCGGGCGACGCCACAAGCCGCGCCGTGCGGCTCGCGCTAATGACGCTGAAGGGCGAGATGGGCTATCCCTCTGCACTCACCGCCAAGACCTGGGGGTTCTATGATGTGCTGTTCAAAGGCAAGCCTTTCAAGTTCAAGCGCCCGTACGGCTCATACGTGATGGAGAATGTGCTCTTCAAGATCTCCTTTCCAGCCGAATTCCACGCGCAGACCGCGGTCGAGTGCGCCGTGAAGCTGCATCCCGAGGTGAAGGACCGCCTCGACGAGATCAAGAAGGTCATGATCACGACCCACGAATCGGCGATCCGCATCATCGACAAGAAGGGTCCGCTCCATAATC
>MERG01000424.1:37-1990 GCA_001771985.1 Betaproteobacteria bacterium RIFCSPLOWO2_12_FULL_62_13
TATCGTCACAGCGGACACTCGCGCGCCGATCCGGCAAAATACCGGCCCGAGGGCGAGCTCGAGAAATGGCTCGAGCGCGATCCGGTCAAGGTCTATCGCGAGCGGCTCCTGCAACTCGGCTTTGCCGAGGGCACATTGAAGGACCTCGAGGACGAAGCGATGCGCAAGGTCGACGAGGCCACCGCGGTCGCCAAGGCTTCGCCCCTGCCTTCGCTCGACAGCATCGGGAAAAACGTGTGGGCCGATGGAGGCGCGGCATGGCGGAACTGACTTACCGCGATGCGGTTGCGGCCGGCATTGCCCAGGAGATGGAGCGCGACGAGCGCGTGGTGTTTCTGGGCGAAGACGTGGCGGCGCCCGGCGGCGTGTTCAAGGCAACGGTCGGGCTTCTCGAAAGGTTCGGCCCCAAACGCGTGAGGGACTGCCCGATCTCGGAGCAGGCGATCCTGGGTGCCGCGATGGGCGCGGCGATGACGGGCTTGCGGCCGATCGCCGAGATCATGTTCTCGGACTTTCTCGCCGTGTGCTGGGACATGGTCGCCAATGAGATCGCCAAGATGCGTTACATGACGAACGGTCAGATCCAGCTTCCGCTCGTGATCCGCACTGCCAACGGCGCGGGCTCGCGCTTCGGCGCGCAGCACTCGCAGTCGGTGGAAAACTGGGCGATGGCGGTGCCCGGCATCAAAGTGGTGGCGCCGGCGTTCCCCGCCGACGTGAAAGGGTTGCTCGCGGCGGCGGTGCGCGATCCCGATCCGGTGCTGTTCTTCGAGCAGAAGTCGCTCTACGCGATGAAGGGCGAAGTGCCTGAGGGCGAATACGTCGATGAACTCGGCAAGGCCAGGGTACTGCGCACCGGCAAGGATTGCACCGTCGTTGCGCTTGCGGCGATGGTCCATCGCGCACTTTCCGCGGCGGAAATACTCGAGAAGGAACACGGCATCGCCTGCACGGTTGTCGACGTACGCTCGCTGGTGCCACTCGATACCCAAACGATCCTGTCGGAACTCGTGAAGACCGGCCGGCTGGTGACGGTGGAGGAAAACCCGCGGCTGTGCGGCTGGGGCGCGGAGATTGCTTCGATTGTCGCCGACGAATGCTTCTGGGATCTCGACGGCCCGATCGTGCGCATCACCACGCCGCACGTGCCGCTGCCGTCGGCCGACCAGCTTGAAGACGCGACCATCCCGTCGGTCGAGCGCATCGTACGCGAGATCCGGGAAAAGATTGATTAACCGCCAAGACGCCAAGAACGCCAAGAGAGTTACAACCAGGGTTCTCAAAGTGCGTGCGGCGAACGAACCGAATTGAACCGGACCGGGACGGGATCCTTGCTTGTGGTTTATTCATGTATTGTGCTTTGTTATTCCTTGGCGTTCTTGGCGTCTTGGCGGTTCATGGGCTTTAGGAGAGGTTGGTGGACGTAATCATGCCCCAACTCGGCGAGACGGTGACCGAGGGCACCGTCACCCGCTGGTACAAGAAGGTTGGCGACGCCGTCAAAGCGGATGAAACGCTGTTCGACGTCGAGACCGACAAGGTCAGCACGGAAATTCCGGCGCCGGCCTCCGGCGTGCTGGCTGAGATTCTGGTCGAGGAAGGTGTGACCGCCAAGGTCGGCGTGCGGCTGGCGGTGATCCGGGAAAGCGGACCGGCGCCGCGACCGGCAGTGGGCGCTCCATCGGCCTCGACAGCGGCGCCGGTTACGGCGGCCGCGGCAGCCGCACCCGGCCGCCCCCTCGGAACGGATTCTAGCGGGCCCATTAGATCCCTCGACAAGCTCGGGACTCAGGACCGGCTGTCGCCGGCGGTAAGAAAGCTGATTGCCGAGCACAGCCTCGATGTGGCGGAGATCGCAGGCACTGGCCGTGACGGCCGCATCACTCGTGAGGACGTGCTCGATCACATCGTCAAGCGCGGCGCCGGACGCCCGGCCGCTGCGCCTGCGGCGGT
>MERG01000424.1:2044-11955 GCA_001771985.1 Betaproteobacteria bacterium RIFCSPLOWO2_12_FULL_62_13
CACGATTCCGCTCAGCACCGTGCGCCGCCGCACCGCCGAACACATGGCCAGAGCGTGGACCACTGTTCCCCACGTGCTGCAGGCAGTGGAAGCGGATTTTCACCGTGTCGAGCAGGCGCGCCGCGAGATCGGCGCGCAGTGGAAGAAGCGCGAAGGATTCGCGCTCACGTACCTGCCATTCATCGTTCATGCGGTGTCGATCGCGCTGGCGAGGTTCCCGAATCTCAACGCCACGTTTGACGGCAGCGAGCTCATGCTCCAGCGGCGCATCAATCTTGGCATCGCGGTGGACCTGAACTTCGAGGGGCTGGTGGTGCCGGTGGTAAGGGACGCCCCCGAGAAGTCATTGCCGCAGCTCGCGCGCGAGATCAACGACCTCGCCGCACGTGCGCGTGCGGGAAAGCTCAAGCCCGATGACCTCACCGAGGCCACCTATACCATCACCAACAACGGCGCATTCGGCACGCTGTTTACCGCGCCCATCGTCAACCAGCCGCAGGTGGCGATCCTGTCGAGCGACGCCATCCGCAAGAAACCGTGGGTGATCGAATCGCCGGACGGCGACAGTATCGCGATCCGGCCGGTGGGGATGCTGGCGCAGGCTTTCGACCACCGCGCGGTCGACGGCGCCTACGCCGCGGCGTTTTTGCGCGAGGTCAGGTCGATCATCGAATCACACGATTGGGTCCAGGCGTTGCAGGCGTAGAACGGAATGATGAATGATGAATGCGGAATGATGAACGTGGAGATGAATTGATGGCGTCAGGAAGATCAAATGCGCTCGTGGATCCTGCGTGGCTGCACAGGCACCGCAATGATCCTCAGGTCAAGCTGGTCGAGGTCGCGGGCATGAACCAGGACCAGATGCAGGCATACAGGGCCGGCCACGTCCCCGGCGCGCTATGCTGGAAATGGAAAGAGATGCTGTGGGACCCGTACAAGCGCGATTTCCCGGCACCGAAGGATTTCGCGCAGCGGCTCGGCGCGGCGGGTATCGGCAATGACACGACCGTGGTGTTTTACGGCGAAGGCGTGCAGTTCGGCATCTATGCCTGGTGGGCTTTCAGGTATTGCGGTCACGAGAAGGCCGTGGTGCTGGACGGCGCGCGCTACCGCTGGGTGGCGGAAGGGCGGCCCCTTGTCACCAACGTTCCGCGACCGGCGGCGCCGGTCAAATACCAGCCGGCTGCGCGCAGCGAGCGCATGCGCATCAGGCGCGACCAGGTGCTTGCGGCGCTCGGCAGGAAAGGAAAGGTCATTCTCGACGGGCGCTCACCCGAAGAGTACAGCGGCGAGCGTGTGGGCGGTCCAGGCGGCCCGGACGTGGGCGCGCTGCGTTACGGGCGGATCCCCGGCGCAAAGCACCTGTACTTTGAGGACCTCCTGGATGCCAACAAGGCTTTCAAGCCGGCACCGGAGCTGCGCAAGCTCGTGAAAGCGCGCGGTGCAACGCCCGACAAGGAAATCATCACCTACTGCCGCATGAGCCACCGCGCCACGGTGCTGTATTTCACCCTGACGCAATTGCTGGGCTACCGCAAAGTCCAGCTCTACGATGGTTCGTGGACCGAGTGGGGCAACCTGGTCGGCGTGCCGGTGGAAAGGTGAAGGATGAAGGCGAAAGGCGGAAGGATGAAGTGGAAGAAGCGAGTCCGAGTGGTTCTTGGATCATCCTTCATCCCTCATCCTTCATCCTTCGACATGGACTCGCTTCGATCATGAATGCTCTGGAGATCAACTCATATGGCAGGAACTAATTTGAGAGCTCACCGTCTGGGCTGGATCGGGATCGGCCGCATGGGTTATGCCATGGCGGAGCGGCTCGCGAAGGCGGGATGCGACATCTCGGTGTGGAACCGCACCAGGGCGAAGGCCGAACCACTCCGGCAATACGGCGCCACGGTGGTGGACAAACTCACTGATCTCGCCGAATGTGACATCGTGTTCACCATGGTCTCCGCCGGCAAGGATGTGAAGGAAGTGCTGTTTGGCGCAAATGGCGTGCTGTCGCGCAAGGACAGGAAGCCGAAGATCGTCGTCGACAGCACTTCGATCTCGCTCGAAGAGTCGGCCGAGACCCGCAAGAAGCTCGCAGACGCAGGCGTGAAGCTGCTTGCGGCGCCGGTCTCAGGCAACGCCAAGGTGATCAAGGCCGGGAAGCTCACGGTGGTCGCCTCGGGGCCGAAGGACGCTTTCGACGCCGTGGCGCCGTACATGCAGGCGATCGGGCAGGGCGTGAGCTACGTCGGCGACGGCGAGCTCTCGCGCATCGCCAAGATCTGCCACAACGTGATGCTCGGGGTCGTGATCCAGAATTTGTGCGAGATCACCATCCTCGCGCAGAGGGCCGGGATGCAGCGCCACGCTTTTCTCGATTTCCTCAACAAGAGCGTGATGGGCTCGATGTTCACGCGCTACAAGACGCCGGCGCTGGTGAACCTCGACTTTCACGTCACGTTTACCCCCGAGCTGCTGCGCAAGGATCTCGACCTCGGACTCGGCGCCGGCAAGGAATTTGGCGTGCCGATGCCACTCGCCTCGATCACCCGCGACATGGTCCAGACGCTGATCGGCAACGGCTACACCGACCAGGACTTCTCGACGCTGCTCCTGCTGCAAGCGAAGGCTTCAGGAATCGAATTGAAAGCCGAGAACGTCGCAGTCGGCGACGGCTTATCGTGAAGAACCTATGGATTTGACTTTGATCGGGAAGTTTCATGGGTGACAAGTATCCAGTAGTCAAAGTTGCGGCGGTGCAGGCCGCGTCGGTCTTTCTCGACCGCGAGGGTTCGACAGAGAAAGCCTGCCGGCTGATCCGCGGGGCGGGCAGGAACAGCGCGCGCGTGATCGCCTTCCCCGAGGGTTTCATCCCGGCGCATCCGGTGTGGTATCACCACCATCCGGCGACCAGCGCGATCGCCAACAGGCTCGCAACCGAGTTATTCAAGAACTCAGTGGAGATTCCGGGTCCCGAAATCGAGGCGCTGTGCGCCGCAGCCCGCGAGGTGAACGCCTACGTCGTGATGGGCGTGTGTGAGAAGCTGCCGCGGACCATCGGCACCATGTTCAATACCCAGGTCTTTATCGGTCCGGACGGCAAGCTGCTCGGCAAGCATCAGAAGCTGATGCCGACAGTAGGCGAGCGGCTCGTGCACATGGGCGGTTTCGGCGACACGCTCGGCGCGGTCCAGACTGAATTCGGGCCGATGAGCGGGCTGATTTGCGGCGAGAATTCCAACCCGCTCGCCATATTCGCGTTGACTGCGGAGGCTACCCGCATTCACGTCATGAGCTGGCCCAACCATTTTCCGGCGAGCGGTGACCCGATGCGCAATCGGGTGGCGATCGATTCCCAGGCGTTCGCCCAGATGAGCAAGGCGTACGTGGTCTCGGCGTGCGGCACGGTGGACGAAGACATGATCCGGATGCTCGAAGTCGGGCCCGAGGGAGCGAAATTCCTGCGCAACCCCGACCGCTGCGGCGGCAGCGTGATCGTCTCGCCCGCGAGCCGCATCATCGCCGGCCCCATGGGCGCAGAAGAGGGCATCCTCTACGCAGAGTGTGATATCGAGATCGGAATCCGGATGAAGCTGCGGCACGATTTCGCCGGGCACTACAACCGGCCGGACATTTTCCAGTTGCACGTAAATCGCGCCGTGCCGCGGATCTATACCGTCCATGGCACGCAGGAGCAGTTCGCGCTGCCGCAGGCGCAGGCCACAGTGTTGAACGCGTCGCCCGCTGTTCCCCACGCGTTGCGCGACACCTCGGCGCAGGCGGTTTCGTCGTCCCTGAAAATCGCCGCTCAGGCGCGCGTCACGCGACGGCGGGCAAAGAAGAAATAGAGCGTGCCACAGTTTGTCCGATGAAATCGCGCATGACAAAGACAGAACCACGCATATCGATGTCGGGCGCCGGCAAGCGTTTCGGCGTGCTGGAGGTATTTCGCGACATCAATCTCGAGGTCGGCAGCCGCGAAGTGCTCGCGATCATCGGCCCCTCGGGCTGCGGCAAGACGACGCTGCTGCGGTGCATCGACGGGCTGATCCCGCTCACCGAGGGCCACATCCAGATCGAAGGAGAGCTCATCGCCGCGCCGCGCGAGGGCGTCGCGATGGTGTTTCAGCATTTCGGGCTCTTGCCGTGGAAGACGGTGTTCCACAACGTCGCTTACGGCCTCAAGCTTGCGGGCGCCTCGCGCGCGGAAGTCGAGGAAACGGTGCCCCGGTTCATCAATCTGGTGGGCCTTTCCGGGTTCGAGCACTACTACCCCTACCAGATCTCCGGAGGGATGCAGCAGAGGTGCGGCCTCGCGCGCGCGCTCGCCGTCGGTCCGCGCGTGCTGCTGATGGACGAGCCGTTCGGAGCGGTCGACGCGCAAACGCGCGAAATCCTGCAATTCGAATTGTTGCGTATCTGGGAAGCGCGGCCGACGACGATGGTGTTCGTGACCCACGCGATCGACGAAGCGATCCTGATGGGCGACCGCGTCATGGTGCTCAAGGGACGGCCCAGCGGCGTGCACGAAATCGTGACCGTGGACCTGCCGCGGCCCCGCAGTCGTGCTACGCTCGCGCATCCCCGTTTTGCCGAGCTGCGCGAGCACGTGTGGGGTACGCTGATGGACGATGCGCGGCGGGCGGAATTCGAAGTGAACCGGTAGTTCCGTTTCTTGAACGACACAGGAGGATCGATCATGACATGCAGAAGCTTTGCACGATTTCGCAACTTCAGCGCCGCGTGCGGCATGCTGTTTCTGGCGCTGTTTTCCTCGCCCGCAGCGGCACAACAGAAGCTCACCTTCGGCATACCGGGCATCCCGCCGGTGTTCGGCGGAACGATCGCGCTGGTCGCCGAGAAGGAGGGCCTCTTCAAGAAGCGCGGGGTGGACGTGACGGTGCGCGCGTTCGAGACCGGGGCCGCAGCCTCGCGGGCCGTCGCGTCGGGCGAGATCGCGGTTTCGTTGTCGCCTTCGCCCCTGATCGTCAACCAGATCTCGAATACGGACGTCAAGCTGGTCGGCATCTACGGCATGGAGCACCCGGACTGGCTCATCGGTGCGACCGATCCGAATGCCGACTGCGCGAGCCTCAAGGGCGGCGCGGTGGGCGTGGACTCGCTGGGCGGGGCGCGCTCGATCGCGCTGCGGACCATGCTGGTCGGCTGCAAGATGAAGATCGAGGAGGTTCAGCAGGTGCCGCTGAGTTCCAACGTCGGTGCGGCGATGGTCGCGGGCCAGCTCAAGTTCGGCGTTCTGCACATCGACGACATTCCCGTGATCGAGGCCGAAACCAGGAAGCCGCTGAAAACAATCATCACGCAGAAGGCGATCCGGCCGGTGGACCATTACCTGCTGCTGGTGGCCCACCAGGACCAGCTTGCCAGGAACCTCGACGCCTACGTCCGGATCGTCGCGGCCCTGATCGACGCCGAGCGGTTCATGCGTAATCCCGCCAACCATGCGAAGGTCGCGCAGTATGCCGCGCCGACCGGCCGCAGCGGCGAGATCGCGATTCAGGCGCTGAAGGCGTATATCGACATGGAGTTCTGGCCCAAGGACAAGGATGGGCTGGGCGCGAAGAACCTGGAAATGGTCGGCAACATCCAGAAGAAGGTCGGCAACATCAAGGCTGACAGGATGCCCGCGCCCTACGAGCGGATCGTCGATCCCTCGATCTGGCGCGATGCCTACGCCATGGTGAACAAGTAACGCCGTCGTTTTCAGCGGAGCAGCCCAATGGGCCCGGGAGCGCGCTGGTCGCGTCACGTGCCGGTCGTCGTCAGCCTGCTCGCGGGCGCGGCGGCGTGGGAGATCGCCGCGCATTTCACGACCAGGGCTTTCTGGGCGCCGCTGTCGGAGACGCTGGAAAGCCTCGCGGAGTCCGCGCGCAGCGGCGTTCTCACGCGCCAGGCGGCGAGCTCGTTCCAGCTCTACCTGAGCGGGCTCGCCCTCGCGATATTCGCAGGCGCTCCCTTCGGCCTGCTGCTGGCGCGGGTGCGCTGGCTCCGTGTCGCGCTCGAGAATTACATCATGATGCTCTACGCCACGCCGATGGTGGCGCTGATCCCCTTCATCCTGTCGATGATGGGATTCGGGTTCGCGCCCAAGGTGCTGGTGGTGTTCCTGTTCGCGGTGTTTCCGATCCTCTACAACACAGTTGAGGGCGCGCGCAGCATCCGGCCGGAACTGATCGAGGTCGCGCACGCGTTCCGCTCCAGCGAGTGGCAGTTGTGGCGCGACGTGATGATCCCCTACACGCTGCCATTCGCGATGACCGGCATCCGCCAGGCGATTGCGCGCGGCCTGGTCGGAATGGTCGCTGCCGAGTTTTTCCTGAGCCCTTCCGGCCTGGGGCAGATGATCATGATGGGCTCCCAGAACTTCGACACCGCCGGCCTGCTCGCCGCGATCCTGGTGATCGTGTTGCTCGGCGTTGGCTTTATGGATTTCGGCCGCTATCTCGAGGGCCGTTTCGCTTCCTGGCGCGGGAACGACAGATGAGCACCGGCCAGGCCATACTCGAACGGCCGGCGGCGGGCCTCGTGCGGGGAGCGAAAACGCTGCTGGCGTCCCCGCTGTTGCTCAAGACCGCGGCGGGCATCGTGCTGCTGGGCGCATGGGAAGCGGTGGTGCGCGCCTTCGCGCCCGCCTATGTCGCCAAGCCGATCGGCATCGCCCGGGTTTTCCTCGAGGTCGTCAGCGACGGGCCATTTCTCGCCGCGGCAGGAGCGACGTTGTGGGCGGTGGTCAAGGGACTGCTCATCGCCATCACGTTGGGGTTGGCGGTAGGACTCGCGATGGGGCGCCTCACCGTGGTCGAGCGCGGCCTGCGCTACTACGTGAACAGCCTGTTCGCGACCCCGATGATTGCGATCCTGCCGCTCGTCACACTGTGGTTCGGCTACAACGCTGACGCACGCCTCGCCGTGATCGTGTTTGCGGCATTCTTCTCGATCGCCGTAAATACGTGCGATGGCGCACGCTCCGTGCCGCTCGATTATCTCGAGGTCGCGCGCTCGTTCCGCGCGCGGCCGCTGTCCACGCTTCTGGACATCGTGCTCCCCTCGTCGCTGCCGTACCTCATCGCGGGCATGCGGCTCGCGGCGGGACGCGCCCTGGTCGGCGCCGTGGTCGCCGAGTTCTTCATATCGATTCCGGGCCTCGGCTACTACATCCTGTTCAATTCCCGGACTTTCAAGCACAACGAGGCCTTTGTCGCGGTCATTGCCCTGGTGATCGTGGGAGTGTCCTTCGAGGCCATGCTGAACTGGATAACCCGCCGCTACCTGCCGTGGGCGAGGAGGGACTGACATGAAGTATCGCCCGCTCGGGCAGCACGGGCCGCGCGTTTCGGCAATAACGTGCGCAATCTGGAACAGAATGCGGCCGCCGCGAATCTTGAACTCTCGGCTGCCGAGGTGTGTCACCTGATCGAAGTGTTCGCGATCGGCGCGGGCGAGCGCTATAACCCGCGCCTGCTCGAAAAGTGGGGAATCTGAACGGAGGAACATATGAAACAGCTTCTGATTGGGTGGTGCATCGTCGTATCGTGCTGCTTGACGCCGGCTGCCGTGGCGCAGACCTACCCCAGCAAGCCGGTGCGGCTCATCGTGCCCTGGACCGCCGGCAGCGGCACCGATCTCATGTCGCGGGCGCTGGCCCAGAAGCTGGGCGACGCCTTCGGCCAACAGGTGGTGGTGGACAACCGAGGCGGCGCTGGCGCGACCATCGGCACGGAGGCTGCGGCGAAATCCCCGCCCGACGGCTATACGCTGTACATCGGCGGCTCCGTTTCCATGGCGATCAGTCCCGCCCTCTACGGCAAGGTCGGCTACGACCCGGTGAAAGACTTCGCGCCGGTATCACTGGTTTCGCAGTTCTACAACGCGCTGTCAGTGCACCCTTCGGTCCCCGTGAAATCGGTGAAAGAGCTGATCGTCTTCGCGCGGGCGAGACCCGGCGAGCTGCTGATGGGCTCGGCGGGCAACGGCTCGACCAGCCATCTCGCCGGCGAACTCTTCAAGAAACTGGCCGGGGTCAACATGACTCACGTGCCGTACAAGGGCGGCGGGCAGCTCGTCGTCGGGGTGCTGAGCGGTGAATCGCATTTGTCGTTCTCGCCGGTGTCGACGGCGCTCGCCCACATGAAGAGCGGGAAGCTCCGCACGCCGGGTGTCTCCAGCACGAAACGGCTAGCCACGCTGCCGCACCTTCCCACTATTGCCGAGACGCTGCCAGGTTACGAGTTCGGCGGATGGCAGGGCGTGCTGGTGCCGGCCGGGACGCCGCAGGAGATCGTCGCGCGGCTGCACGCGGCCATCCTGAAAGCGATCAACACGCGGGAGTTCAAGGATTACCTCGCGCGCGAGGGCTCGGAACTGGTAGGCAGCACGTCCAGCGAGTTTGCGGCCTTCATCCGTAAGGAAGTGTCGAAGAACGGCGAACTCGTCAGATCCGCTGGCATCCGAGCTGAGTAGAGAGGCGTGGGGGCGGAAGGATGAAGGATGAGGGATGAAGGCGATAGGAGCCGCGCCTTGTTCTTCCACTCACGACTTCCCGATTTCACGACTTACGGACTCACGAATCACGAATCACGAGTCACGGGTCACCAGTCACGAGTCACGAGTCACGAGTCACGAATCACCAATCACGAATCACGGGTCACGGGTCACGGGTCACGAGTCACGGGTCACGAGTCACATTTCCGAAGGAAAAGCAATGGCGAAGAAGGCAACGAACAAGGCGGCGCCGCAGGCGAAGCGCAACGGGCGGCAACCAAAGTACCCGCGCATTGACGAGCGCGCGGCGGCGAATTTCGTCTCGCTGCAGGAGATCGTGCTGGCGGCGCGGCGCAACCTGCCGCAGCACTTGTGGGACCACCTCTCCGGAGGATCGGATTCCGAGACCACGCTCCTGCGGAACCGGCAGGCGCTCGACAGCCTGGCGCTGCGGCAGCGCGTGCTGGTGGACGTGAGAGAGATCGACATCAGCACGACGCTGCTGGGCCAGAAGCTCGCGAGCCCGGTGTTCCTGGCCCCGGTCGGCGGATTCGTGGGCTTCGTGCACCCGGAGGGCGCCCGCAATGTCGCGCGCGCGGCGGTCGCGCACGGCACGACCGCGTTCATCAGCACGGGGGCCAAGCCCGGCCTGGAAGCGGCGCAGGAGGCGGTTGAGCAGCCGCTCATCTTCCAGCTCTACGTGAGGGCCGACCACAGGTGGGTGGAGGACATCCTCGACCGCGCGAAGGCGGCGGGCTACCGCGCGCTGTGCGTGTGCGTGGACCGGAATTACTACGGGCGGCGCGAGCGCGACATCATCAGCCGCGCCAACGTGCGCGAGGGTTTCGGCGACCCCAAATACCAGATGGGCCTGAACTGGAACGACCTGATCTGGATGAAGGAGCGCATGAAGCTGCCGCTCATTCTCAAAGGCGTCGCGACCGCGGAGGATGCGCGGATGTCGATCGAGCACGGCGCCGACGTGGTTTACGTTTCCAACCACGGCGGGCGGCAGTTGGACCACGGCCAGGGCACCATCGAGGTGCTGCCGGAGGTGGTGGCCGCGGTCGACGGCCGGGCCGAGGTGCTGTTCGACGGCGGGGTGCTGCGCGGCACCGATGTCGTGAAGGCGCTCTGCCTCGGCGCGCGCGCAGTCGGCGTGGGCAAGCTCCTCGGCTGGGGGCTCGCCGCGGCGGGCGAGCCGGGGCTCAAGCGGATGCTGGAACTGATGGACGTCGAGATCCGCACCGCGCTCGGGCTGATGGGCGCCACCTCGCTGAAGCAGCTCAACCCCTCGTGGGTGCGCGCGGCGCACCCGGTGCGCCCCGCGAGCCAGACGAATGCGTATCCCTGGTTCCAGGAATCCGTGAGGGCGGGAGAGCGTCAGAACGGGAGGGCGGAAGGATGAAGGC
>MERG01000424.1:12029-12178 GCA_001771985.1 Betaproteobacteria bacterium RIFCSPLOWO2_12_FULL_62_13
CATGAACCACGAATTCATGCGTATCAGTTCCCCGAGGTCTACCGCTCCGCGACAAGTTTCGAAAGCCTGAGGCCCCTCAGGGCCACCGAGCGGGCCCACGCCGCGCCGACCGCGCCCGCGGCAACGAGAGCCAGCAGTGTCACCAGCGC
>MERG01000425.1:0-1792 GCA_001771985.1 Betaproteobacteria bacterium RIFCSPLOWO2_12_FULL_62_13
CGGATTCCGGCCGCGCGCAGCGTGTCCAGCGTTTCTTTGAGTCCGCTGTAGCCCCAGTCGAGCACGTGGTTATTGGCGAGCACACAGCAATGGATCTTCGCGGCTGTGAGGCAGGGCGCATTCGCGGGATGCATGCGGTAGTGGATGCCCTTGCCCGGCCAGGCGTCCTCGGCTGCAGTCACCGCGGTTTCCAGATTGATGATCCGCACATCCGGCCGCACGCGGTCGAGTTCTGCCAGGGCGTCGCCCCAGACGTAGGCGAAATCCACCGGCCTTTTGATCGGTCCGGTAATCTCTTGCGCGATCTGCACATAGCCCAGCGCCGAGCGCATATAGGGCTCGAAAAGATGCGGTTTGCTCGGGTGCGGGAGGATCTGGTCGATGCCGCGGCCGGTCATCACGTCGCCGCACAGAAAGAGCGTAATGGCGTGCGATCCCGCGTTCGACGGTGTGGGTGACTGCGACACGCCTTCTGATCGGGTTTCGACTTCGTGCGGCGCGCCGGCGATCGCGAGCGGAGTCGCGGTCGTCAGGCTGCCCAACAGCGCTTTACCGGCTCGCGCGAGAAAGCGGCGCCGGTTCCGGAACGCGTTCAAAGCAGGACGCGGAATCACTCAAAGCCGCTTGTCACCTGGCAGCAGGCCCTGCCTTCAGCATTCCTGCTATACGACGATGTTCGTGGTCGCGGTGGTGCCGGACGGGACCGCCTCGGGTACGTCTTCGTTGAGGAAATTGAATTCGAGCTTGGTCCCCACCGGATCATGCAGGAAGACCTGGTAGCCGGCGTTCGGTATGTTCTGTTCCTCGAATGCGATGCCGAGTTCTCTCAGACGCTTGCGGAAATCCGCCGCGCCGGAGGCCTTGAACGCGATATGGTCGACGCTTCCGCTGTGCTTGTCGCTTTTCGCGACGTAGCCCTCCGGAAAGCGCGCCGAAACATGGACGATCGGATCCTCGCCATCGTAGAGCCAGATGCCGTCGAACTTGAATGCGGGGCGGTAACCCTTCTTGAGTCCCAGCACCTCGCCATAGAACTTCTCGATCGCGGGCAAATCGCTCTGCGAGCAGCGGATGTTCATATGCAAAAAACCGCCGAATTTCATGCTGTTCTCCTTTGGCGTTGTCCGGCGAGGGCGATTGCTGTTGATCGCCGGAGTACGGTCTGCCGCAGGATTGTGCACTTCTCGTGCAGCGCGGGCAAGACCCGCTGTTAACTACTCACGTCCATGGATCGGCGCGTCGCGGGTCGATACCGAGTTTCGTTACCGCGTCGCTGACAGCCGAGGCCGGCAAGACTTCCTGATCCACAAGTGCTTTGAGCACCGCTACCGCAATATGAGCGCGATCGACTTCGAAGTATGCGCGCAGCGCGCGGCGCGTATCGCTGCGGCCGAAGCCGTCGGTGCCGAGCGTTGTGTAGGGACGCTTCACCAGCCCCCGGATCTGCTCGGCGTAGGCGCGCACGTAGTCGGTCGCTGCGATCGCCGGGCCTTCGTGGTTCTTGAGACAGGACTCGACCCAGGTCTCGCGCGGGGTTGATTCCGAATGCAGGCGATTCCAGCGCTCGGTACGCATGCCGTCGCGCGCCAGTTCGGTGAAGCTCGTGACGCTCCATACGTTGGCGGCGACGCCGAACCCGGTCTCCAGAATTTCCGCAGCCGCGAGCGCTTCGCGGAGGATCGGCCCGCTTGCCAGAAGCTGCACGCGTCCACCCCCGCCCTGACCCTCCCCCGTCGAGGGAAAATGGCTCCTTCCCCCTTGAGGGGGGAAGGCTGGGATGGGGGTGAAAGTG
>MERG01000425.1:1802-4899 GCA_001771985.1 Betaproteobacteria bacterium RIFCSPLOWO2_12_FULL_62_13
TGAAAGTGTCAGGCATTTCCCGAATTCTCGATAATCTGGAAGGGCGGAGGAGATACATGCCGCGGAGGATTCCTTCCGCCGCGCCCGCGGGCATCGGCGGCTGCGCGTAATTTTCGTTGGCGACGGTGATGTAATAGAAAACGTCTTCCTGTTTTTCCAGCATGCGGCGCACGCCGTCCTGCACGATCACGGCAAGCTCGTAGCCATAGGCCGGGTCGTAACTTACGCAATTGGGAACGGTCGAGGCGATGAGGTGGCTCGATCCGTCCTGATGCTGCAACCCTTCGCCGGCGAGCGTGGTGCGGCCCGCCGTGGCGCCGATGAGGAAACCGCGTGCGCACGAGTCCGCCGCCGCCCAGATAAAATCGCCGACGCGCTGGAAACCGAACATGGAATAGAAGATATAGAACGGGAGCATCGGCATGCCGTGCGCGCTGTAGGCGGTTGCCGCCGCCATCCATGACGACATCGCGCCCGCTTCGGTGATGCCTTCCTCGAGGATCTGGCCGTCCTTCGCTTCCTTGTAATAGAGGAGTTCATCGCGGTCTTCCGGTTCATAGAGCTGGCCGACCGCGGAATAGATCGCCACCTGGCGGAACAGCGACTGCATGCCGAAAGTGCGCGCCTCATCCGCGACGATCGGCACGATGCGCCTGCCGGTATTCTGCTCCTTCAGGAGTTGCGTGAGCAGGCGCACAAATACCATGGTGGTCGATTCCTCGCGTCCGTTGGAACCCTCGATAACGCGCGCGAAGCTCGCGAGCTCCGGGGCGGGGAGCGCCGGCGCCGCTCGCCGGCGTGCGGGAAGATAGCCGCCCAGCTTCTCGCGCCGCGCGTGCAGGTAGCGCATCTCCGGGCTGTCCGCTGCGGGCTTGTAGAAACGCAGATGTTGAACGTCCTCGTCGGAGAGCGGCAGCGCGAAGCGGTCGCGGAACGCGAGCAGCGCATCGTCTTCCAGTTTCTTGGCCTGATGCGCGCCCATCTTGCCCTGGCCCCAGTGGCCCATGCCGTAGCCCTTCTTGGTTTGCGCGAGGACCACCGTCGGGCGGCCCTTGTGGTTCGCGGCGGCATGATATGCGGCATAGATCTTGATTGGATCGTGACCGCCGCGCCGCAGCCGGTCGATGTCGTCGTCGGAAAGATGCGCGACGATCGCCTGCAGTTCGGGGTACTTGTTGAAAAAGTGTTCGCGGTTGAAACGCCCATCGGTCGCGGCGTACTTCTGAAACTCGCCGTCCACCGTCTCGTGCAGACGCTTCAAGATCATGTTCTCCTCGTCGCGCGCGAACAACGGGTCCCAATCCGATCCCCACAGCAGCTTGATCACGTTCCAGCCGGCCCCGGCGAAAAGGCCCTCGAGCTCCTGGATCACCGACCCGTTGCCGCGTACCGGCCCGTCGAGGCGCTGCAGGTTGCAGTTCACGACGAAGATCAGGTTGTCGAGTCCCTCGCGCGCGGCGACCGAAAGTCCGGCGAGCGATTCAGGCTCGTCCATCTCGCCATCGCCGACGAAGGCCCACACTTTGCGCCCGGTGGTGTCGAGAATGCCGCGGTGCTCGAGATAGCGCATGAACCGCGCCTGATAGATCGCGGTGATCGGGCCGACGCCCATGGAGGCATTTGGAAACTGCCAGAACTCGGGCATGAGGTACGGATGGCAGTAAGAAGAGAGGCCCGCGGCCGCTGTCTCGCGCCGGTAATTTGCGAGATGCGCTTCGGTGAGCCGCCCCTCAAGAAAGGCGCGCGCATAGACGCCGGGCGCTGCGTGCGGCTGAAAGTAAACGAGATCGCCGCCATGCTCGCCCGCGCGATCGCTCGCATCGGCCGCGCGAAAGAAGTGGTTGAAACCGACTTCGAACAGGTCGGCAATCGACGCGTAAGTCGCGATATGGCCGCCGAGTTCGGGGTTTTCGCGGTTCGCCCGCACCACCATGGCGAGCGCGTTCCAGCGCACGATGCCGATGATGCGGTTCTCAATGTCGAGGTTGCCGGGATACTGGGGCTGTTCGGCGAGCGGGATGGTGTTGCAGTAAGCGGTGTTCAGTACCGGCGGCAGCGGCACCCGCCGGGCTCGCGCATGGTCGAGAAGCTTGCGCAGGAGGAAAGTCGCGCGCTCGCGGCCTTCGGCCTCGACCACCGAGTCAAAGGCTTCCAGCCATTCGCGCGTCTCCACCGGATCGACGTCGTGCGGCAACACCCGCCAGAAACCGGGAAACGACAGATCGGATAGGTCAGTCATGGCTATTTCCCCAAAGGCGTGATTCGTGACTGGTGACTCGTGATTCGTGGCTCGTGATTCGTGACTGGTGACTTGTGACTCGTGATTCGCGGTTCGTGACTCGTGATTCGTAGCACGTAGGTCAGGTTGCCGCCCGGCGGCTACCTGACAGTTCGATTAATCGTACCGCAGCTTCCGCAGCAGATGGTTGCGATTGGCCTTGACGAGCGCCGATTCTGCAGTATTAAATTCTGTAAGATGACATTGTAGAGAAATAAAATGCCGAACCATTCACCTGATGCGACAGACTGGAAGATCCTCGGCCGGTTGCAGGATGACGCACGCATCTCCAACGTCGAGCTCGCGCGAGCGGTGAACCTGTCGCCCTCGCCATGTTTGAACCGCGTCCGGGCGCTGGAGGCGGGCCGCATCATCAGCCGCTACGTGACGCTGCTCGACCCGCTGAAACTCGGGCTCACCGTGAGCGTGTTCATCCAGGTGAGCCTTGAAAAACAAATGAGGGATGCGCTCGACGCCTTCGAGAATTCAGTGCTGGCGCGGGACGAAGTGATGGAGTGCTATCTCATGACGGGCGACGCGGACTACCTGCTGCGCGTGGTGGTGCCCGACGTGCAGTCGCTCGAACGCTTCATCGTCGATCATCTGGCGCGGATTCCCGGCGTGGCGAGCATCAAGTCGAGCTTCGCGCTGAAGCAGGTGAAATACAAGACCGCGTTGCCGCTGCCGCAGAAAGCCACAAGGCCCCGCCGGTAGCGGTTCGTCATTCTGGGACCGTTCAGCGGAATAAGGAGATCATCTCGACAGTCGTGAGCAAAGTACCCAGAATGACGAACAGCTACCGGCGGGGCCTTGTGGCTT
>MERG01000426.1:0-199 GCA_001771985.1 Betaproteobacteria bacterium RIFCSPLOWO2_12_FULL_62_13
CAGCCGTCTTCGGCGGCTTCCTTGCGGTAACTCGGACGGTAGTCGGCGTAGAACGCGTGCGGTGCGCCGTCGTAAACAATAATCTCGGACGTCGTGTTACCGGCAGCTTTCAATGCGGCGCGCATCTGCTCGACATGCTCCACCGGAATGCTGGCGTCCTCAGCGCCGTAGAGGCCCAACACCGGCACCCTGAGTTGCG
>MERG01000426.1:263-12128 GCA_001771985.1 Betaproteobacteria bacterium RIFCSPLOWO2_12_FULL_62_13
CCAGGCGACAGCCGCTTTCACTTTCGGGTTGTGCACGCAATAAGTCCAGGTGATGCGCCCGCCCCAGCAGAAGCCAGTCACGCCGAGGCGCGAGGTGTCGGCTCTGCCGGTCGAATCGGCGTAGACCACCGAGGCGTCAAGGTCGGACATCACCTGGCTGTCGGGCACGTGGTTGACGACCTTGGCGAAGATTTCCTGGTTGTCGGTGAATTTCGTGACATCGCCCTGGCGGTGGTAGAGTTCGGCCGAAATCGCGAAGTAGCCGAGTTTGGCGAGCCGCCGGCACACATCCTTGATATGTTCGTGCACGCCGAAAATCTCCTGCACGACGAGCACTACCGGGAATTTGCCGCTGCGATCCGGATGCGCGCAATAGGCAGGCACCGCACCGGTCATGGTCTGAAGGTTCACTTCGCCGGCGACAAGTCCCTTGTCGTCGGTGGTGATGACGGTCGAAGCGATCGGCTGCACGATCCGCGCGAAACCCTGTGGCAGCAGCGAAGCCACAAGGTCGCGCAGGCTGGTTTCGGGTTCCGGTAACACGCCGCGGAGAACGGTGTCGGTCATGATGTGCTCCTCTCGAGGTTCAAATACTGGGATTCTCTGGTGAATGGCAGCGAAATTATAGCACCGCCGATCGCCGCGGCTTGACATTGCCGAGCACACCGGCATAGATTCCCTTGTGCGCCGCGCCCATTCCGTTCGGGGAGCAACTAAACAATGAAAATCACGAAAGTTACGAGCTATGCAGTGCATCCCGGCTGGCGCAAGAACCTGATCTTCGTCAAGGTCGAGACCGATGAGGGCATCCACGGGTGGGGCGAGGCCTATTCGCAGTATGACCGCGATCGCGCGGTCCTCGCCCAGTTGGAGGCGCTGGCGTCCTACGTCGTTGGCCGCAGTCCGTTCGACATCAAGCATTTCACACAGTTTGCGTTCGATGATTACGCAGCGCGCCGCGGCTCGCTCGAGCTGTTCTGTGCAGTGAGCGGCATTGAGCAGGCGTTGTGGGACATTGTCGGAAAGAGCTGTAATCAGCCGGTCTACAATCTGCTGGGGGGCCGCTGCCGCGACAAGATCCGCGTTTACGCCAACGGCTGGAGCTACGGGCTGAAGGAACCTGCCGATTACGCGCGCGCTGCCGAGAAAGTGGTGGCGCAGGGCTGGACCGCGCTCAAGCTCGATCCGCTGCCCGCGCCGTGGCGCACCTATATCCCCAGGGAACACGAAGAGCGCGCGGTGCGCGTGGTGAAGGCGGTGCGCGACGCGATAGGTCCCGACATCGATATCCTGATTGATCAACACCGGCGGCTCGCGCCCATGCACGCGATCCGGCTCGACAAGCGGCTCGCCGAAGCCGGCCTCTACTGGATGGAAGAATCGTGCGCGGCGGAATTTCCCGATGAACTCGCGGCGATACGCCGCGAGACCGGGCTGCCGATTGTGATCGGGGAAGCAACCTACACCAAGACCGGTTTCAGGCCGCTGCTGGAAAAGCGCTGCGCCGACATCCTCAATCCCGATGTGGCGTGCGTGGGCGGGATCCTCGAACTGAAGGAGATAGCCGCAATGGCGGAGCCCTTTCTCGTTGCGGTCTCACCCCACAACTACAATTCCACGGTAGTGGCGCTCGCATCCACTGTGCATGCGTCTGCGACCATGCCGAACTTCATCATCACCGAGTATTTCCTGCCGCTTGTCGAGTTCGGCGACCGAATCTCGCCCAATCAGTTGAAGCCCAGGAACGGATACATCGAGCTGCCAACCGGGCCGGGGCTCGGTGTCGATCTCGACGAGGAGGCGTTGAAGAAGGTGCCCGGCAAGCCCTACGCGCTACGCAACTTGCGGCATCCCCGGGACGAACCCGGCAGCATTTAACGAGCATCGTGAAAATAATTGACGACGCTCTGCCCTCACCCCCGCCCCTCTCCCGCGGTGCGGGCGAGGGGAGATTCGCGGTGCAAATGGTCTTCAACCATTTGCACGAGGATCAATAGAGACAGGAGACAGACCATGTTGAGGAAAGCGACGACATCTTGGTGGGAATGGCTGCGTGGCGCCTTGCCACTGATTGCGGGGGTGCTGGCGGCGTGCCCGATGTTCGGGTACGCGCAAGGATGGAAGCCCGAGAAGCCGGTCGAAATCATCATCGGTACGTCGCCTGGTGGCCCGCAGGACCGCCAGGGGCGGCTGTTGCAGCGTGTGCTCCAGGCTCGCAAACTGGTGGAGCAGCCGGTCACCGTGGTCAATAAGCCGGGCGGCGGCGGTGCGGTGGGCCTCGTGTACATCGCGCAGCATCCCGGCGACGGGCACTTCATGCAGATCGTTGCGCAGTCGCTGTTGAGCAACCATATCACGGGGCGCTCCAAGATGACGTACACCGATTTCACGCCACTCGCAATCCTCGCCGTGGAGTACGTTACGCTCGTGGTGCGCGTCGATTCCCCGGTCAAGGACGCGCGGGAATTCGTCGACCGGCTGCGTAAGGACCCCAGCGCTCTGACGGTCGCGATCGGCACTGTGGCGGGCAATGCCACCCACTCGTCATTTGCGCATGCGATGCGGGCGGCGGGGATCGACGTGAAGCGCCTGCGCGCGGTGGTGTTCAACTCCGGCTCCGAGGGCATGGTGGCGGCGATCGGGGGGCACGTCGATGCCGCGGCGGGCTCGGTGTCCACTGTATTGCCCCAGGTTCGCGCGGGTAAGCTGCGCGTGCTCGCGTTTGGCGCACCGGCGCGCGGAGCAGGCGACCTTGCTTCGGTTCCGACGTGGCGGGAGTTGGGATTGGACAGCGCGGTGGACTTGTGGCGGGGATTGGCCGGACCGGCCGGTATGACCCCGGCACAGGTCGCGTTCTGGGACGCCGCGCTCGCGCGTGTGGTGAAGGACGCGGATTGGGTCGAATACCTCGATCGCTACATGATGGTCAACTCGTACAGGAACAGTGTGGACACGCTGAAACACTGGCAGGCCGAGTACAAGGACGTGAAGAGTCTGTTCGTCGAAATGGGTCTCGCGAAGCAGTGAAAACAGCGGCCACATGGGGCCGCCGCACGACAGGCACACGACTGGTTGATGCGGAGTAACGCGCCGTCCTCAGTTCGCGCCCTTGACGCCGTTGCAGGTCAGATCGAGCGGCGCACCGCTTTCGCGTGCGGCAACAACAGCTCAAGGTGTTTGAGACCGTCGCCCGGCCCTTGAGCTTCTCGCGCGCGGCCGAGGAGCTGCATCTCACCCAACCTGCGGTATCGATCCAGGTGAAGCAGCTCCAGGAGCATGCCGGTTTGCCGCTGTTTGAACAGCTCGGGAAGAAGATATATCTCACCCCGGCCGGGCGCGAGATGCTGCAGCACAGCCGCGCGATCATTCAGCGGTTTCGCGAAGTCGAGGAGGCGCTGGCGGCGCTCCAGGGGATACGCGGCGGGCGGCTCGACATCGCGGTGATCAGCGCCGGCGATTATTTTTTCCCGCGCCTGCTGGCGGAGTTCTGCCAGCGCCATGAGGGTGTCAAGGTGAATCTCAGCGTCGATAACCGGGAGGAAGTGCTGCGTCAGCTTTCAGAGAACGCCACCGATCTCGCGATCATGCTGCGGCCGCCGGAAGACACGGACATGATTGCGATGCCGTTTGCGCCCCAGCCGCAGGTGATCGTCGCGGCACCCGATCACCCGCTTGCCGGCCGGCGCCGCATTCCGCTGAAAGCGCTCGTGCAGGAAGAATTCATCGTGCGCGAACGCGGATCAGACACACGGATCTCAATGGAGGAGGCGTTTGCCGGGCGCCGTTTCAAGCCTCACCTCGCGATGGAGATCAAGAGCTTCGAGACCATCAAGCAGGCGGTCATGGCCGGCATGGGCGTGAGCTTCCTGTCAACGCACACGATCAGCTTGGAACTGCAGCTTGGCCGCCTCGCGGTCCTCGACGTCGTGGGCTTTCCCGTGATGCGCAACTGGCACGTTGTGCACCGCAAGGCGAAGCTGCTGCCGCCGGTCGCGCTCGCGTTCAAGCAGTTCCTGCTGCAGCAGGGAGCGCCGCTCATCGAGCGCATCGTGCAGTTTCGCGCGAGCCCGAAACGCGACAAAGCACTTACCCTGGGCCGCCGGTCGCGGCTGGGGGGAGAGGAGCCCCGGCGCAACGGCGATGGCAAAAAGCTCTTGACAGCGCCCGCCCGGAACGACAAGCTTGGCGCCGGGTCCAAATAATGAAATCGCGCGGCAGCCGTCTCCAGGACGCGGGGACGGTGAAGCCGTTTCGGAGAGAGGGGGAGCCGATGTTCAAGAACATCCTGATACCGACTGATGGTTCCGAACAGTCGCAGCGCGCGGTGCGCATGGGCGCCGAGCTCGCCAAGCTCCACCAGGCGAAAATCACCGGAATACACGTCATCCCCGACTACCATCTGTTGATCGCATACGAAGGCGCATTCGACCCGGTCACCGAGGAGCGCATCGAGGAGGAGGCGCGGGACCGTGCGGAGAGCTATCTTGCGTTCATTAGAAAAACCGCGGAAGCGGCGGGCGTGCCGTGCGACACCGTGTGCGAAACCAGCGATCACCCCTATGATGCGATTCTCAAGACTGCGGACGCGAAGAACTGCGACTTGATCCTGATGACTTCCCATGGGCGAAAAGGGCTCGTCGCGGTGCTGCTCGGCAGCGAGACGCGCAAGGTATTGACGCATACCCGCGTACCGGTGCTCGTCGTGCGCTGAATCCCGCAATAGAGCCTCGCGCGCCCGCTGGCGCCGGTACCATCGGACATGCTTTCAAGTCGGCGGTTACGGTTTAGTTTTTCTCATCATTAGTGGCAAAATAATTCATTGCGACGCAGCAAGAAGTGCTTGCATGGCGCCATTGTGTTTGGGATAATGATGCTGTGCTGGATGCTCTCTCGAGTATCGGCACAGTCCTCCAAAACCTCCTCCTTTGGTGGAAACTTAGCGCAACCCTCAGGGGTTGCGCTTTTTTTTGTGAAAATAATGTAAGTTTGCGCTTACTGTTATATTGTCTGAGCGAGATCAGCGCTAAGGTAATCACCCGCTATGGTGCGGCGCACAATCATCGCGCCGTGTGCGACACAGGCGGGAACGTAACTAACCTGGAATCCACGTGCCGTGTGCTCTCAGCGGAGCACTTCCACTCTTGCGGGGACCAGCAGAACCTGTTCCGGAGTGGATTGCTGGGAAAGCCCGGAACGTAGGAGAGGTCAACTGCGTGCGGTCGGCGCGGCGGCAATTAGCGATTTGTTATACTGCTTTAGCTCGACCGATCGCGGTTGCAGCGGCACCGTAAGCACCGGGTGGGCGAGTCGGGACCATGATTTCGCGCCTCTCGCGCAAGCCAGTCGCGCGTGCAATTCAGCTTAACGCCGGACCAGCGGGCGACAACGTTTCAACTCAGCGGTCCTGATTCCGGAATATTGACTCCGGTCAAGGCTCATTCACGAATAGCCGTATAGACTTACCGCGAGTCGGGCCCGGCTACGCGCGGGCCGTCCCATTTCATCCAGGTCAATAATGAAAATCCACGAATATCAGGCAAAAGAAATTCTCAGGAAGTACGGCGTCGCGACCCCCCGCGGCTTCCCCTGTTTCAGCGTGGAAGAAGCGGTCGAGGCGGCGCAAGAACTCGGCGGCAAAGTGTGGGTCGTGAAGGCGCAGATTCATGCCGGCGGTCGCGGCAAGGGCGGCGGCGTCAAGCTTGCGAAATCGATCGATGAAGTCCGGCGCTGCGCGGGCCAGATTCTGGGCATGCAGTTGAAGACGCATCAAACCGGCCCCGAAGGCCAGAAGGTGCGGCGGCTGCTGGTTGAGGAGGGCGCCGACATCAAGAAGGAACTGTACGCCGGCGTGGTGGTCGACCGCGGTTCGCAGCGGGTCGTCCTGATGGCGTCCAGTGAAGGCGGGATGGACATCGAAGAAGTCGCCGCCAGGACGCCGGAGAAGATCCACAAGGCGGCGGTCGATCCGATGGCGGGATTGACCGACCACGACGCCGAAGATATCGCGCGCAAGATCGGCATTCCCGACAAGGCGGTCGCGCAGGCGCGCGATTTCCTGAAGGGGCTCTACAACGCATTCGACGAGACCGATGCCTCGCTCGCCGAAATCAACCCGCTGATCCTGACCGGCAATGACAAGGTACTCGCGCTCGACGCCAAGATGAATTTCGACGACAACGCGTTGTTCCGCCATCCCGCCATCACCGCGATGCGCGATCTGGACGAGGAAGATCCGGCGGAGATCGAGGCCTCGAAATACGACCTCTCGTATATCTCGCTCGACGGCGACATCGGCTGTCTTGTCAACGGGGCGGGGCTGGCGATGGCGACCATGGACATCATCAAGCTCTATGGCGGCAACCCGGCGAACTTCCTCGATGTGGGGGGCGGCGCTTCGACCGAGAAGGTGACCGAAGCGTTCAAAATCATGTTGAGGAATCCGCAGCTCAAGGCGATTCTGGTCAACATCTTCGGCGGCATCATGAAGTGCGACGTGATCGCGGAGGGCGTGGTGAGTGCCGCGCGCGAGGTGCACCTGAAGGTGCCGCTGGTGGTGCGGCTCGAGGGCACCAACGTCGACCTCGGCAAGAAGATACTCGCCGAATCCGGCCTGCCTATCATTTCCGGAAGCAACATGGCCGATGCGGCGCAGAAGGTAGTTGCTGCGGCGAAAGGCAGTAACTAATAGACAGGATTTACAGGATTAACAAGAGCCAGATGTTTTGTCCTGTGAAATCCCGTTAATCCTGTCCGTTTTCTGGATTCCGACATGTCGATCCTCATCAACAAAGACACTAAAGTCATCACGCAAGGCATCACCGGCAAGACCGGCCAGTTTCACACCAAGATGGGCAAGGACTACGCCAATGGCAAGCACTGCTATGCCGCGGGCGTGACGCCCAGGAAAGGCGGCCAGAGCTTTGAAGGTATACCCATTTACGAGTCGGTGCGGGACGCCAAACAGGCGACCGGCGCCACGGTCTCGGTGATCTACGTGCCGCCGCCGTTTGCGGCAGCGGCGATCGACGAAGCGGTCGACGCCGAACTCGACCTCGTGATCTGCATCACCGAAGGCATCCCGGTGCGTGACATGATCCGCGCCAAGTACAAGATGCAAGGCAAGAACACCAAGCTCGTCGGCCCCAACTGTCCGGGCGTGATTACGCCCGACGAGATCAAGATCGGCATCATGCCCGGCCACATCCACAGGAAGGGTCCGGTCGGCGTGGTGTCGCGTTCCGGCACGCTGACCTACGAGGCGGTCGGACAGTTGATGGAAGCCGGCCTCGGTCAGTCGACCTGCGTCGGTATCGGCGGCGATCCGGTGAACGGTTTGAAACATATCGACGTCATGAAAATGTTCAACGACGACCCGCAGACCGAGGCGGTGGTCATGGTCGGCGAAATCGGCGGTTCGGATGAGGAAGAATGCGCGCGCTGGATCAAGGACAACATGAAAAAGCCGGTGGTTGGATTTATTGCGGGAGTTACTGCGCCGCCGGGCAAACGCATGGGACACGCGGGTGCAATCATCTCGGGTGGTAAAGGCACCGCCGCCGAGAAATTGGCGGTAATGGAAGAATGCGGAATCAAGGTCACCAGGAATCCTGCGGACATGGGAAAGCTCTTGAAGTCGGTGCTCAAGTGACATGGTATCGGATTTGCCGTGATGGCGTGGCTGGCGCGTTGCGCGCTCGGGTGCAGAACCAGGTTGATGAGGCGATGTTTCCGGGCGGGCGAAACCGTGTCCGCCGATGAGGAGGTCTGAGGTGGAAGGCGGTACGGTCAAACGCGAGCGGGCGGCACGCGGCAAGTCCAAGGGCCGCACAGTCGATTCGCGTGCGTTGGCGGAAATCCAGGCGTTGCTGGGTGAGGAGCCTCGGCGCCGCGATTTGCTGATCGAGTACCTGCACAAGATCCAGGACCGGTACGGCCAGATTTCGGCGGCGCACATCGTGGCGCTCGCGCGCGAAATGAAACTCGCGATGACCGAAGTCTACGAAGTCGCGACGTTCTATCACCACTTCGATGTCATCAGGGAAGGAGACAAGGCGCCGCCGGCGCTGACGGTCCGCGTATGCGATTCGCTGTCGTGCGAGATGGGCGGGGCCAACGAACTGATTGCCGAGCTCAAACGTGCGCTGGGCGACGGCGTGCGGGTGGTTCCGGCGCCGTGCGTCGGGCGCTGCGAGCAGGCGCCGGTGGCGGTGGTCGGGCAGAACCCGGTGGCGCGGGCAACCGTGGACAAGGTGCGGCCATTGGTGGCCGCGAAGAAAACGAAGTGTCCGGCCGGCAAGTACATCGCCTATGCCGAGTATCGCAGGAACGGAGGCTACCGGATCGCTGCCGAATGCCTGGCCGGGGAGCGCGACGCCGATACGATCATCAAGACGATGGAGGATTCAGGCTTGCGCGGTTTGGGTGGAGCGGGTTTCCCGGCAGGCCGCAAGTGGCGCATCGTGAGGAACGAAAAGCCGCCGCGCCTTCTGGCGGTCAACATCGATGAAGGCGAGCCGGGAACATTCAAGGATCGTTATTTCCTCGAGCGCGACCCGCATCGCTTCCTCGAAGGCGTGATCATTGCCGCGTGGGCGGTGCAGATTTCGGAGATCTACCTCTACCTGCGCGATGAATACGCGGGATGCCGCGCGACGCTCGAGCGCGAGTTGAAGGCGCTGCAGACCGATCCTCCCTGTGCGCTGCCGCCGATCTATCTGCGGCGCGGTGCCGGCGCCTACATTTGCGGCGAAGAGTCGGCGATGATCGAGTCGATGGAGGGTAAGCGCGGTATGCCGCGGCTGCGGCCGCCCTATGTGGCGCAGGTGGGTTTGTTCGGCTATCCCACGCTCGAGCACAACATGGAGACCCTCTACTGGGTACGGGAAATCCTGGAAAAGGGCGCCGATTGGTTCGCCTCCCATGGCCGCCACGGCAGAAAAGGCCTGCGTGCGTTCTCGGTGTCGGGCCGCGTCAACAAGCCAGGGGTGCATCTGGCGCCTGCCGGCATCACGGTCAAGGAACTCATCAATGAGTACTGCGGCGGCATGCTGCCGGGCCACCAGTTCTACGCTTATCTGCCCGGTGGCGCCTCCGGGGGAATTCTGCCGGCTTTGATGGGCGACATTCCGCTCGATTTCGACACACTGAATCAGTACGGCTGTTTCATCGGCTCGGCGGCGGTGATCATCCTGTCCGACCAGGACAAGGCGGCCGCTGCCGCGCGTAACGTAATGAAGTTTTTCGCCGATGAGTCGTGCGGGCAGTGCACGCCGTGCCGCGTCGGGACCGCCAAGGCGCTCTCGCTCATGGAGAAACCGCACTGGGATCAGGGGCTGCTTGAGGAACTTTCGGGCGCGATGGCGGACGCATCGATATGCGGGCTCGGCCAGGCCGCGCCCAATCCGATCCGCTGCGTGATGAAGTACTTTCCAAAGGAAGTGGAATGAGGGGCTAGAGGCTAGGGCCTAGGGACTACAAAGCATTCATCGCTACGACTAGCCCCTAGTCCCTGATTCCTAATCCCTTGCGAGGTAAGCAATGACTGCGATGAGCAAAGAGGAACTCGCTGCGATGCCGGTCGAGTTCAAGCTGAACGGCAGAGAGGTCGTCGGCTATGCCAATGAGACCATCATCCAGACCGCGAAGCGCTACGGGATCGAGATTCCGCACCTGTGCTATAAGGATGGCATGCGGCCGGATGGCAACTGCCGCGCCTGCATGGTCGAGATCAAGGGCGAGCGTGTGCTGGCGCCGTCCTGCTGCCGCAAGCCCTTGCCGGGCATGGAAGTGACGAGCAACAGTGAGCGGGCGCTCGCTTCGCAGAAAATGGTGCTCGAACTGCTGCTCTCCGACATGCCGAAGAAGCGCCATACGCTCGATTCGGAACTCGACCGCTGGGCAAAGCAGCTCAAGATCGGCAAGCCGCGTTTCGCGCCGCGGCATCAGCCCAAGGCGGATCTTTCGCACTACGGCATCGCGGTCAACCTCGACTCCTGCATTCAGTGCACGCGCTGTGTCCGGGCCTGCCGCGAAGAACAAGTGAACGACGTGATCGGCTACGCCTTCCGCGGCGAGCATTCGAAGATCGTGTTCGACCTCGACGATCCGATGGGCGAGTCGACCTGTGTGGCGTGCGGCGAGTGCGTGCAGGCCTGTCCGACCGGGGCATTGATGCCCGCGCGCGGCGTCGGGATGATCGAGCCCGACAAGCGGGTGCACTCGGTCTGCCCGTACTGCGGCGTCGGCTGCCAGATGACCTACAACGTGAAGGACAACAAGATTCTCCGCATCGATGGCCGCGACGGGCCATCGAACCACGGCCGGCTGTGCGTCAAGGGCCGCTATGGGTTCGACTACGTGCATCACAAGCAGCGCTTGACGAAGCCCCTTATCCGCAAGCCGGGTGTGCCCAAGCACGCCGATCTCACCATGGACCCGTCGAACCCGCTCCAGTACTTCCGCGAAGCGACATGGGACGAAGCGCTCGATCTGGCCGCGGGAAGGCTCAAGGAGATCCGCGACACGCGCGGCAAGCGCGCACTCGCCGGATTTGGCTCGGCCAAGGGCACGAACGAGGAAGCGTACCTGTTCGAGAAGCTGGTGCGCACCGGCTTCGGCAGCAACAACGTCGATCACTGCACGCGGCTGTGCCACGCATCGAGCGTCGTAGCGCTGCTGGAAGGCATCGGATCCGGGGCCGTATCCAATCAGGTGAACGACGTCATGCGCGCCGAGGTGATTTTCCTGATCGGCGCCAATCCCGTTTCGAACCACCCGGTGGCGGCGACCTGGATCAAGAATGCGGCAAAGAAAGGCGCCAAGCTGATCTACGCCGATCCGCGCCGCTCCGAGCTCTCGCGTCACGCTACCTACTACCTGCAGTTCAAGCCCGACACCGACGTCGCGCTGTTGAACGCCATGATGCACACCATCGTGCACGAGGAGTTGGTCAACGAGGAGTTCATCAAGAGCCGCACCATCGGCTATGAAGAGCTCAGGAAGAACGTGGAAGGCTACAGCCCGGAGGCGATGGCACCGGTGTGCGGAATTCCGGCCGAGACCATCAAGGACGTTGCTCGTCTCTACGCCAAGTCCAAAGGCTCGATGATTCTTTGGGGCATGGGCATCTCGCAGCATGTGCACGGTACCGACAACGCGCGCTGTCTTATCGCGCTTTGCCTGATGACCGGGCAGGTCGGACGCCCGGGGACCGGGCTCCACCCCCTGCGCGGGCAGAACAACGTGCAGGGCGCGTCCGACTCGGGACTGATCCCAATGGTGTTCCCGGATTATCAACGCGTCGACGACCACGAGGCGCGCGCTCGTTTTGAGAAGCTGTGGGGCGCCACACTGGATCCCCAGCCGGGCCTGACGGTGGTCGAAATCATTAACGCGGTGCACGAGGACAAGATCCGCGGCATGTACATCATGGGCGAGAATCCGGCAATGTCGGACCCCGACGTTCACCATGCGCGCGAGGCGCTCGCCAAGCTCGACTGGCTGGTGGTGCAGGAAATTTTCCTCACCGAGACCTGCTACCACGCCGATGTCATCCTGCCGGCAACCGCATGGCCCGAGAAGGTCGGCACGGTCACCAACACCGATCGCATGGTGCAGCTCGGCCGCCAGGCGCTCGACGCGCCCGGCGCAGCCAAGCCCGATCTGTGGATCATTCAGGAGATCGCGCGCCGCCTGGGGCTCGGCTGGAACTACGATGGGCCCGCGGACGTGTTTAACGAGATGCGCCAGGCAATGCCGTCGATTGCCGGTATTACCTGGGAACGGCTCGAAGAAGAGAGTTGCGTCACCTATCCGTGCGAGAAGGAAGGCGACCCGGGCGAACCGGTGGTTTTTGCCGACAAGTTC
>MERG01000427.1:0-7823 GCA_001771985.1 Betaproteobacteria bacterium RIFCSPLOWO2_12_FULL_62_13
AACTCGGAGTAGACGTAGCCGAGAAAGCCGCCAGCCACCCCGGCAAAGGCGCCGAATTCGAGCAACACGTGCTGGTTCAGGATGCCGCGCCGCAGGCTGGCCCAGGCCATGGTGAGGATGTGCCAGCCCGGACCGAAGATCGCGGCAAGGGCGAGGACCGGCATCAGCCAGTAGAGCGCGGCCATCCCCCGCGGCGGCAACAGCTCGAGCCACATCAGGCCCATGGCCGTGAGCGAGATCGCCGCCAACAGGGCGGCGAAGAGCAGATTGTCGCGCTGCTGCTTGAGTTCTTCCTCCTGTTCTTCGAACGCGCGGACCTTGTTCGGGTCGCGGATGGTGTAGCCGAGGTCGCGCAGCGTCTCTTGCAGTGTTCCGGCAGTCACCACAGCGGGGTTGAATTCGATCAACGCCTCTTCGTGCGCCAGATTGACGTTCACGTTGCGCACGCCGTCCATGCGTCCGAGCGCTTTCGTGATGCTCGCCACGCAGAACGAGCACGCCATGCCCCCGATCTTGAGCTGCAACTTCTTCGTCTCGGGGACGTGCGAATCCGGGAATAACGCGCTGGTGTCCATGGCTGGAGCCGCCACTTTAGACCTTGGACTTAACTCCAAGGTCAAGCGGTTTTCTTACGCGGGCGGCTCGATGGTCACGAACAACCCGAACCAGACCGACCACAGGCCGAGCGCGATCATGACGATACCGGCCCAGCGCGGAACGCGCCGGCTTAATCCGGCGAGCCGGTCGAGCGCTTGCCGCGCGCGAGGAAAGAGCACTATCACGACGAGTGGCAGCGACAGTGCCAGTCCGAAGAGTCCAAGCGACACAAAACCCTGCGCGAGCGTGCCACCGGACACGCCCCCGGCAGCGGCCAAACCAAGCAGCGTGAAGAGAAGCGGCGCGGCACACGCGGGGACATTGAGCCCGAACAGCAGGCCCAAAGCAGCGGAGCCGCGCAAGTCACCAAGTCGTGCCAAGTTGATGCCGACTGGCTTCATGACGGAGCTGACGCGGTTGGCGAACAGCAACAGTCCGATCACGATGTAAATTGCACCGAGGCCGGCCCACATCGCTTTCTGAAAGCCGATGAAGGCCGAGCCCACGAGGACCGCGGCCGCGCCGAGCGTCCCGATGAAGAGCGCGCGCGCAGCGGTGAACACACCGATCTGCCAGAGCTTGACCGCAGGCGGCCTGCCCTCCATGAGTTTGACGAAGATCAGCGTCGAGCCGATCGAGCAGGGCTCGATGAAGCCGATCAGGCCGAGCCCGATCGGCAGGAGAACGGCCGCGGCGAGCGACTCGGTCATGCGGCGGACCCGACCCTGCCTTCGCAGCGCATGCCCTCTATCCGAAGAAGCAGTGTTTGCAAATCACCTCCTGCGTGGTGTTTGGCGGTTGCCAGTCGATGCCCACCAATTAAAATATAAGCCCTGGACCCCGCTTCAGGGTCAAGAGGGGGTGAACAACGCTGGCGAACCTCCTGCGTAAATGAGGATGCCGCCTGCGGTCCGGACGCGGTATTGCCGCTACTTGGCGCGCGCGAGTGCCGCGCTGAAATTGACCGTTACCTCGGCGCCGAGCCATCTGGTGTCGGACCATTCGCCAGTGCCGATTCCATATGCGAGCCGATCGAGAGTGAGCGATCCGGACACGACCGGCCCGCCGCCGCCAGTCTCCCGCAGCCGAAACGCGACGTCCACCTCGCGCCGCGTGCCCTTGATCTGGAGCGTGCCTCGCGCGAGCTGGACGTCTCCGCGCGTTTCCACGGACCGGCCGGCGAATGTGACGCGCGGATGCTCACCGACGGAGAAGAATTCTTTTTCCTTCAGCGCCGCATCGATCTCGGGAAGGCCGCTGTCGACCGATGCGGGCTCGAGCCAAACGTCAATGCGCTCGACCCTGCCCTGCGCGATGCAGAATTCGCCGCCGAAACGCCGGAAAGCACCGCGAAAGGGTGAACCAGCCTGCTTCAGCTCGAAGGAGACGCGGCTGGCCGGCGAATTGACCGCATAGCACTCTGCGCCGGCGGCGGGCAGCGCAACGACTGCAAGCATGAGCGCGAGCACTCGTCGCATCAGCTTTTCCTATCCGGCTTCCAGGGCAGCATGCGGTGCATGATGCCATCCCTGCGAACGAATGCGTGCCGTAGCGCCCCGCCGATGTGCGCGGCGAGAAGCAGGGCGATCAGCGCGACGAGCCCGATGTGCAGCGCCTTGAACACCTCGGCGAGCTCGCGATCCTTCGCCACGAGGTCTGGCACCTGGATGAGGCCGAACCAATTGACAGAAAGCCCGGCAGCCGAGGCATAAAGCCAGCCGGCGAGCGGTGCGACGACAAGCAGAACATAGAGCAGCCGGTGGTTTGCGCCCGCCACGCGGCGTTCCCAAAGCGGCATTACGTCCGGCAATGGGGGCGGCGGATTCGCCACGCGCCACGCGAGCCGCAGCAACACGAGCGCCAGAATGCCCAGTCCGAGCGACTTGTGATATGAGAGCCACTGCAGCCTGGCGAGGCTCACTGGAAGGTTCGCCGCGTAAACGCCGATGCCGAACTGCGCGAACACCAGCACGGCGACGAGCCAATGAAACGCCTGCGCTATGATACCGTAGGACTCGGTCGAGTTCCTGAAGTGCGGCATGGAGGATCTATGGCGATGCTACCACGCTTTCTCATTCGTCAGACACGCGCGCTGGCCCGGTTATTCCCGCTGCTGCTCGCCGCGGCCTGCCAGACGCCGCCGCCCGCGGAGACGGCGGTGCTCGCCGAGCCGGTAGCGGCAGAGGTGAACGTTCCCGCCGATGCGCCGCGCTACGCCGTGGATCCCGGGGCGTCCGAAATCCGCCTGCTCGTGTACCGTGACGGCCCGCTCGCCCGTTTCGGTCACAACCACGTCATCACCGGGCGCGTGCGAGGACAGGTGCGCGCAGGGGAGGCTGCGGCGTCGAGCGGGTTCCGTCTCGAGATCCCGGTCGACTCGTTCGCGGTGGACCCGCCGGCGCTGCGCGCCGAGGAAGGCGCCGAGTTCGCCGCTCAGGTCTCCGACGAAGCGCGCGAGGGAACGGGCAGGAACATGTTCGCCAAGGCCATGCTCGACGCGGCGACGCATCCGCTCATCCGGATCGAGTCGGTCGCACTCACCGGTCCGGATTGGAACCCCACGGTCACGGCGCGCGTGACTCTGCGCGGTGCGACGCGCGATCTGCGGTTTCCCGCGGCCGTTTTCCGGCAGGGCGACGCGCTCACCGTGATCGCGAGCTTTCAAATCAGCCAGTTGGCATTTGGCATCGAGCCGTTTACCGCCCTGAACGGCGGATTGCGGGTGCGCGATGCAGTCGACGTGCGCCTGCGCCTCGCCGCGCGGCGCGAGAATTAATGAGAAGATAAACCCTCAACGCTACTCCGGGGTCAAGGAACGTCGCGGAACCCCGCCGTTTATCGGGCGCGCGCCAACAGCCTCCGGATCGTCGCGAGCGATCAATGTCCACAGGGTCGAACTTCCCCAGACGGCGGGTGTCACAGAGCGACACGCAGCTCTCTCTTGGGGTCGGCGTCGGCGCCTGCCAGCGGAATCGGTTTGCAGCGCTGTGTGAAACGCGTTAGGATGCGCAGCAGTTTTTGGCACGGATTATTGTTGCTTCCCTTGTTACTCCGCATGATTTTCGGGCCCCCCAGTGGGCGGCGTTCGATTCGTAACCTGGCGGGCCTCGCGTTGCTCGTATTTGCGCAGCTTTCACTCGCCGCGCAGGCGTGCCTGTTCCCGGCCATGGCGCCGAAGGTAACTTCGGACCCGGTGATCGCATCCACCATGGAGTCAGACTGCGATCCGGCAATCTCGCCGTGCGCCACGGGAACATTGACCGCTGCATGCGTCGCGAACATCACGCAACATGATCGGCACGCAGCCTCGCATACATCGCTGCCAGAAGTTCCCGCCCTGCCGCGCGCATCATATCCCGTGCTCGCGGATCGCACCCGGACTGGTAGCGAGGTCCGAAGGGCCGGCTCCGGCCCAATCGGCCAGCCACCGATTCGCCTTCTCTGCTGCCGTTTCCTCACATAAGTCCTGCCCCGCGTTGGCCGGCAGCCTGAAGGCGCGTGCCACGACGCGTGACGCGCGTAAGGTAAGCCCCCCGATTCATGACTCATTGCACGTGCTCGCGGTTCTTCCGCCGGCACGCTTTGTAAATATTGGAGAGGAGAAGGAGAAAGGATGACTATCAGACACGCAAAGAGGCTCCTCACCGTCGCCTCGTTTCTTGCCGCTGCAGCGCTTGCCCTCGCGCCGGGCGCCAGTGCAGTTGCGCAGGTGACGCTGACCCACGTTCACGGACTTGCCTACAGCGCGGACGGCAAGAGCCTGTACGTGCCCAGCCATCATGGAATGGCCATCTACAGCGCGGGCAAATGGTCCAAAGCGCCAGGGCCGCAACACGATTACATGGGATTCGCGGCGAGTAAGAATCACTTCTTCAGCAGCGGCCATCCGGCGCCGGGCTCCGGACTGGTCAATCCGTTCGGACTCATCCGGAGCAACGACGGCGGCAAGACCTGGGCGAAGCTGGGACTCGAGGGCGAGTCCGACTTCCATCTGATGGCAACCGGCTACGGCACCGACGCGATTTACGTCTACAACCCGGAGCCGAACTCCAAGATGCAATTGCCCGGGATTTACTCCACGGTGAACCAGGGATTCACTTGGCGCCGCGCCCGGGCGAGCGGGCTCAATGACAAGCCCATAGGCTTGGCGGTCCATCCTCACGACCCGAAGTCCGTCGCGGTCGGCACCAAGAACGGCCTCCATATTTCCTTAGACTCCGGCGAGAGCTTCCGTGCCGTCGCGTCCGATCAGGTGCTCGCCGCCTGCTTCGATCTCGATGGGAAGCATCTTTGGTACAGCAGTTACGCCGGCGGCCCGGCACTCACCCGGCTGAACTGGCAGACGGGCGAGAAACAGACAGTTGCGTTGCCGCCGCTCACGCGCGACGCGGTTGCCCACATCGCCCAGAACCCGACCAACACGAAGGAATACGCCATCGCGACCTTCGAGCGCAGCGTGTATCTGAGCCGGGACGGGGGCAAGACGTGGGCCCAGATCGCCGACCGGGGACGCGCCCTGTGAAACGTGCGGCGCATGCCGCGGGCTGTCAATGGCTAGGAATTTGTCGGACCCCGGATCGGAGTCTGGGGCATGCTTGGGCCGGACAAATTCCTAGGTGGAGAGGCTCTACGATGAGCGACGCATCGAAGCCGCCGTATCTGAAGTGGGTCTCCCGTTTGATCGCCACGGGGGTCATCGTCTTCGCCGCGGGCTTCACGGCGTTTGCTTACTGGGTGACTCGTCCGCAACTACCGGGAACAGATCTGCCCACCGGGACTGCGGCCTCGGCAGGAAAACGCGATCCCGCCCTCGTTGCGCTCGGAAAAAACGTCTATGACCGGCACTGCGCGTCGTGTCACGGGGCCAATCTGGAAGGCCAGCCCGACTGGCAGCGCCGGCTGCCGAACGGGCGCATGCCTGCGCCGCCGCACGATGACTCCGGTCACACCTGGCATCATCCCAAGCGGGTTCTTTTCGGCATTGTCAAACACGGAGTGGTCCCGCCCTATGGGCCGCCCGGCTACCAGAGCGACATGCCGGCGTTCAAGGATACGCTCACCGATGGAGAGATCCGCGCAGTGCTCGCCTTCATCGAGAGCCGGTGGTCGCGGAAGGTTCTGGAATGGCGCAGGGAGGCGTTTGCGGCGATGGAGTAGGAGTTTGTCGAACTCGGTTCAGACAGCAGCGTGTCGGACCAGCAAGCTTGCCCCGGAGTCGATCCGGGGTCCGACACGCTGCTATGGAGAGAGACGATGAGCACAATCCGAAAACCTGCAACCATCGGCCTGGCAATCTTCGTCCTCACCGTCAGCGCGCACGGAAGGGCAGAAGGCGATCCGCGGCGCGGCGCGCAGGTTTTTCAGGCCTGCGCCGCCTGCCACTCGCTCGAGCCGGGACAGCACATGACTGGGCCCAGCCTCGCCTCCGCGTTCGGGCGCACGGCGGGTACGGTCGAGGGCTTCCAGCGTTATTCGGGGGCGCTCAAGAAATCCGGCGTGGTTTGGACCGAAAAGAAGCTCGACGCTTGGTTACGGGATCCGGCGGCGCTCATTCCGGGAAACACCATGACGTTCCGCGGACTGCCGAATGCGCGCGCCCGAGGCGACCTGATCGCCTATCTCAAGGCCGCCTCCGAAGGCGAGGCCCCGGCCGCGCGCGCGGGGGGAATGATGCAGCCGCCGCAGCTTGTTGACTTGAAAAAAGCCGGCGCCGACAGCTTGGTGAAGGGGATCCGCTACTGCGGCGATACCTACCACGTCACCACCGGCGACGGCGAGACGCTGCCGATATGGGAATTCAACCTTCGTCTCAAGACCGACTCCAGCGAGCGCGGACCCGAAAAAGGGCAGCCGGTGTTGGTGGGCGCCGGGATGATGGGTGACCGGGCGCAACTGGTATTCTCGCACCCGGGGGAGATCTCGGCGTTCGTCAAAAGCCGATGCGGCTAACGCTGGAGCAAGAGATTCTTCCGCTGATTATCCGGCTAAAAGGCCTTAAAAAAACCGCAATATTTAGCCGCAGGTGAACGCCGATAAACGCCGATGAAAATCACAAGACTAAAGCCACAGAAAACACAGAGATCACAGAGAAAATCGAGGCACGAATCGGTCTTTGATTTGCATACTCCGTGTTCTCGGTTCTCTCTGTGGCCAAATCTTTTCGGGCTTGATCTTATCGGCGTTCATCGGCGTTCATCGGCGGTTTCATTGGTGTTGGGGTTTTCTTGATACAGTCTGTGAGGCAATGAGACCCGGGAGCGAAGAATCCGACGCGGCGCGCGGCGCAACGCCTCGGGCGGACGAGTTGGTGCAGAAACGACGCGGCCGGGTCGCGCCGCTTCTCGCCGCTGTCACCGCCGCCGCGGTCGCGGTGCTTGCCGTGTACTATCTCAACCGCCTTGCAACCGAAACACCGCCTCCTGCGAAACTGGTGGCCGATGCGCCGCGCGCCACTGCGGGCCGCGGCTTCAACTTCGTGCGGCTGCCGAGCCCCAGGCCGGTGCCCGAGATCCGATTCACCGACGAAAAAGGCAAACCGCTCACCCTGGCGGACTTCCGCGGCAAATTGGTGCTGCTCAACATCTGGGCGACATGGTGCCCGCCCTGCCGCAAGGAGATGCCGACGCTCGACCGGTTGCAGGCGAAACTGGGCGGGCCGGACTTCGAGGTCGTGGTCGTATCGATCGACCAGGGAGACTCTGCGCTTTTCCTGATCGAGGAGTTCTTCCGGGAGATCGGCGTCAAACATTTGCGGATCTACATTGACACGACCGGGCAAGCGGCCAGCAAAGTCGGATCCATAGGTTTGCCGGTCACGCTGCTGATCGACCGGGAAGGCAGGGAACTCGGACGGCTCGTCGGCGGCGCCGAATGGGACGGGCCGGAAGCCATCGCGCTCATCGAGCGGCATTTGGGCCGCGATGCTAACCGCAGATGAACCTTTGAGGCGATATGAGTTTCTATGACAGATGGATACTGCCGTACCTGATCGACCTCTGCCTGCGCAACAAGGAGGCGACGCGGTACCGGGCGCGGATCATTCCCGAAGCACGCGGCACGATTCTGGAGATCGGGATCGGCTCCGGCCTCAACCTGCCGTTTTATGGCGCTTCGGTCGAGAAGCTCTACGGCCTCGATCCGTCCGAAGAGTTGCTGAGCATGGCCAGGAAGAAAGCGCGCAATGTCCCCTTTGCGGTGGAGTTTCTCAATCAGTCAGGAACCGAGAT
>MERG01000427.1:7843-8237 GCA_001771985.1 Betaproteobacteria bacterium RIFCSPLOWO2_12_FULL_62_13
AGCGCGCAATGTCCCCTTTGCGGTGGAGTTTCTCAATCAGTCAGGAACCGAGATTCCCCTGAACGGACGGTGCGTTGACACCGTGGTGACGACCTGGACGCTCTGCAGCATTCCTGAGCCGATGAAGGCGCTGCAGGAAATGAGGCGGGTGCTGAAGCCGCAAGGCGTTCTGATTTTCGCCGAGCACGGACTCGCGCCGGAGGCCACCGTGCAGCGCTGGCAGCGGCGGCTCAATCCCCTCTGGAATCGCATCGGCGGAGGGTGCAATCTGGATCGGAAAATAGACGCGCTCATCGCGGCGGCGAGCTTCGCGATCACCGACCTCACCACGGAATACGCCAAGGGCCCGCGGCCGCTGAGCTACATCTATTGCGGCCGCGCGCGGCCCGTCTGA
>MERG01000428.1:0-147 GCA_001771985.1 Betaproteobacteria bacterium RIFCSPLOWO2_12_FULL_62_13
TCTCACGCCCGAAGAAGTGCTGGCGATCGCGCGCGCGGGCGGCGAGGCCGGTTGTCACGAAGCGCTTTTCACGCTCGGCGATAAACCGGAGCTGCGTTACCAAGTCGCGCGGCACGAGCTCGTTGTGCACCGCTGTTCGAGCACTAT
>MERG01000428.1:192-13235 GCA_001771985.1 Betaproteobacteria bacterium RIFCSPLOWO2_12_FULL_62_13
ATTGCTGCCGCACGCCAATCCGGGCGTGCTGGGACGCGAGGACATCGCCCGCTTGCGCGAGGTCAGCGCATCGCAAGGGTTGATGCTCGAAAGCACCGCACAACGACTGTGCGACCGCGGCGGTCCGCATTTCGGCTCTCCCGACAAGCAACCCGCGGCTCGCCTCGCGACGCTGCGCCTGGCAGGCAAGCTGCAGGTACCCTTTACCACCGGCATACTGATCGGCATCGGCGAGACGCGCCGCGAGCGCGTCGCAGCGCTGCTTGCGATCAAGCGGTTGCACAACGAGCACGGGCACATTCAGGAGGTGATCGTCCAGAACTTCCGCGCCAAGCCCGGCACCCGCATGGCCGGCGCGCCCGACGCGCCGCATGAGGAACTGCTGTGGACCGTCGCCGTCGCGCGGCTGATTCTCGGCGCCAACATGAACATCCAGGCGCCGCCGAATCTGAGCGGGGAGGACTGTTGCACCCTGATCGACGCCGGCATCAACGACTGGGGCGGCATTTCCCCGGTGACGCCGGATCACGTCAATCCCGAGGCGCCATGGCCTACGATCGAGAAGCTTCGCGCGATCACCGCGGGACGCGGCAAGGTTCTGGTCGAACGGCTGCCGAGTTATCCTGCATACTGTCTCGACGCATATCGATGGCACCATCCCGAGATTGCAACACAGATCGTACGCGCGATCGATGCCGAAGGGTTTGCGCGTGCAGACGGCTGGTCGCCGGGCCTGCTGACTGAGCCCGCGAGGCAGCGGCGCACAACTCTCGCGCCGACGCTGTCCCGGGAGTTGCGCGCCATCGTCGCGAAGGCGCGCGGCGGCGTCGCGCTTGCGGAGAACGAAATCGTGCGGCTCTTCCGCAGCCGCGACGATGAATTCCATTTTGTTTGCGAGCAGGCGGACGAACTGCGGCGCGAGGCGGCCGGCGACCGGGTGCATTATGTCGTCAATCGCAACATCAATTACACCAACATCTGCGCCTATCGCTGCACGTTTTGCGCGTTTTCGAAAGGCCGGCACGCGGCCTCGCTGCGCGGCGCACCGTATGACCTGCCGCTCGGTGAGATCGCGCGCCGCGTCAACGAAGCCTGGGCGCGCGGCGCGACCGAAGTCTGCATGCAGGGGGGCATCCATCCCGAGTACACCGGCCGGACCTACCTTGACATCGTGCGCACCGCCAGGCAAGCGGCGCCGCAGATTCACGTGCATGCGTTCACGCCGCTGGAGGTGAGTCACGGCGCAGCTACGCTCGGTCTTACGGTGCGCGATTTCCTGGGCGAACTGATTGACGCAGGCCTCGGGACTTTGCCCGGCACGGCCGCCGAAATCCTCGACGACGAAATCCGGCGCCGCATCTGCCCCGACAAGGTGTCGACAGGGGAATGGCTGGAAGTGATGGAAACCGCGCACGCGCTCGGGCTGCGCTCCAACGCGACCATCATGTTCGGGCACGTCGAGGAACCTCGCCATTGGGCGCGGCACTTGCTGCGCGTGCGCGCGCTCCAGGAGCGCACCGGCGGTTTCACCGAGTTCGTGCCACTGCCGTTCGTGCACATGGAGTCACCGGTTTTTCTGAAGGGTCAGGCACGAAAGGGGCCCACATTCCGTGAAGCCGTGCTGATGCACGCAGTCGCACGGTTTGCATTGCACCCCGCGATTTCGAATATCCAGGTGTCGTGGGTGAAAATGGGCGCAGCAGGCGTCGCTGCGTGCCTTGAGGGCGGCGCCAACGATCTCGGCGGCACGTTGATGAACGAAAGCATTTCCCGGGCAGCGGGCACGCAGCACGGACAGGAGATGGCGCCGCAACGAATGGACGAATTGATCCGCTCGGTCGGAAGGCTGCCGGCGCAGCGCACCACGCTCTACGGCACGCCGCCGGCGGCACAGGTCTCGGGATCGTACGCTGCAGCGCCGCTCGCGGAGATCGCGGCTATCTCCATACCGCAACGCCGCCGTGCCGCAGCAGCCGGGTGACTTTTTTGTGCCGAACCGGACAATAATCGGCGTGCTCGGCGGGACCGGGCAGGAGGGCAGCGGTCTTGCTTTTCGTTGGGCGCTGAAAGGTCACGAGGTCATCATCGGCTCGCGCTCGGTGGACAAGGCCGCTGCTGCGGCACAAGCACTTAATCGATTGCTTGCCGGGCGCGGCAGCGTTCGCGGTGGCAGTCATCGCGATGCGGCGCAGGCAGCGTCCATCGTGGTTCTGACGGTGCCTTACGCGGCGCAGGCCGCCACCGCCGAAGCCGTGCGCGATCTGCTGGCGGGGAAAATTCTGATCGACGTGACTGTGCCGCTGATGCCGCCCAAAGTCGACCGCGTTCAGTTGCCTGAAGGCGGATCGGCGGTGGTCGCGCTGCAGCGCAGGCTGGGCGCAGGCGTAAAGGTGGTGTCTGCGTTCCAAAATGTTTCTGCGACGCATCTGAAGGACCTTTCCCATGAGATCGAGTGCGACGTGCTGATCTGCGGCGACGACCCGGCGTCGCGCGAAACCGTCGCCGGACTCGCGCGCGATGCGGGTTTGAGAGCGTGGCACGCCGGTCCGCTCGCGAATTCGGCAGCGGCAGAGGCGCTGACCTCGGTGCTGATCGCGATCAACAAGCGCTACAAGGTCGCGGGTGCTGGAATCCGGATCACCGGCCTACCCGTGAGGGATGAGGGATGAGGGATGGGGGATGAGGGCGGAGGAATGAGGATTAGACCCATCCCCCATCCCTCATTACCCATTACCCATTACCCATTACCCATTACCCATCACTCAGAGATGATGCGGGAGCTGATACTCGTTGCGCTGCCGGGGATCCCGGAAGTCGAGCGCGGGACACAGCTTGCGGAGCTGCTGCGCTCGGCAGTCAATCGCGCTGGGAAAATTCTCGAATCCGGGGACGTGTTGGTGGTCGCACAGAAAATCGTGTCAAAAGCGGAAGGCCGTTCGGTGCGCCTCGCCGAAGTGACACCATCCGCGCGTGCGCTCGAGCTGGCGCATATTGTCGAGAAGGACCCGCGGCTGGTCGAGCTGATGCTGCGCGAGTCGCGTGAAGTGCTGCGTGCAAAGCCGGGCGTGCTGATCGTACAGCACCGGCTCGGTTTCGTGATGGCGAGCGCTGGCGTCGATCAGTCGAACGTGCCGAGTGCGAATGAAGAGGAAACCGCGCTACTGCTACCTGAGGATCCCGATGCGTCCGCACGCCGGATAAGGGAAGGCTTGCACGAGGCCTGCGGCGTCGAGGTCGGCGTCGTCATCAACGACAGCTTTGGGCGCGCGTGGCGCAACGGCGTCGCGGGTGTCGCGGTCGGCGTGGCGGGTATTCCCGCGCTCGTCGACTTGCGCGGGCGCCCGGATCGCGAGGGCCGGCCGCTGTGCGTGACTCAGGTCGCGGCAGCGGACGAGCTGGCTGCCGCCGCCTCGCTCCTCATGGGGCAGTCGGACGAAGGGTGTCCGGCGGTGCTGGCGCGTGGATTCCCCTATGCGCGGCGCGCAAGCTCCATCGGCGAGCTGATTCGGCCGCGCGCGGAGGATTTGTTCCGGTGATCGTCGCGCTTGCGGGCGGAGTCGGCGGCGCGCGCCTCGCCGTGGGCCTGGCGGCGGTGCTGTCGCCGCAAATTCTGACGATTGTCGTCAACACCGCCGACGACTTCGAGCATCTCGGGTTCGCAATCTCTCCCGATCTCGACACCGTCATGTATACGCTCGCCGGCGTCGCCAATCCGGCCACAGGCTGGGGCCGCGCGCAAGAGACGTGGAATTTCATGTTGGCGCTCGAGCAAGTGGGCGGCGACACGTGGTTCAAACTCGGCGACCGCGACCTCGCGGTGCACGTGCTGCGCACTTTGGCGCTGCGGCGAGGCGCATCGCTCTCCGAGATTACGCGGGTGCTCGCCACTCGGTTCGGCATCCGGCATCCGGTTGTTCCGATGAGCGACTCCGCGGTTCGCACGCGGGTCAAGACCGACTGCGGCGAGCTGGCGTTCCAGGATTACTTTGTGCGCCGCAGTTGCCGGCCGCGCGTTGAAGGGTTTCGTTTTGTCGGCAGCCGCAAGGCCCGGGTTCCAGCGGTGTTGCTGCGGATTATTCGCTCCGGGAAAGTGCGAGCCGTAGTGATTTGCCCCTCCAACCCCTACGTCAGCATCGCGCCGATCCTGAGCGTTCCCACGATAGGCGCCTGGATAAGACAGCGCGATTTCCCGGTGATCGCGGTGTCGCCCATCGTCGGTGGCGTTGCGCTCAAGGGCCCGGCGGACAAGATGATGCGTGAACTCGGCAGCGCAGCGACCGCGCTCGGCGTCGTGCGCCACTATGGGGACTGGGTCGATGGATGGGTCATCGATCACCAGGATGCGAGGCTCAAGCGTGTGATCGAGAGGCAAGGCAAAGCCGTGCTGGTAACCGATACCGTAATGAACAATCGCAGCAAGAGCACGCGGCTTGCGAAGCGCGTTGTTGCGTTTGCGCAGGCGCTGGGCAGTGGTAAATAGTGAATGGGGAACAGCGAACGGTGAACGGTAGATAGGAAACCTAGGATGGGGATGGGCCAAGTCGATTCACCATTATGACTTCCGAGATCTGGACCATCGTGCCGGTGCGCGGCATCGAACGCGGCAAATCGAGGCTCGCTGCCGTGCTGGATGCCGCCAGTCGCGCGCGCCTCAATCACTGGCTGCTTGTTCACACTCTGCAGGTAATCGAGCGCTGGCGCGGCGACTTGAAACATTGTGTTGTTGTCAGCCCATGCGATCAGGCTTTGGAACTGGCGCAGCATGCGGGCGCAGCCATTGTGCGTGAAGTGAAAGACGCAAACGACCTGAACCGCGCACTGGCCCTCGGCATGTCGTATGCAACTGCAAACGGAGCCGGCAAGGTTCTGGCCCTGTCGTGTGATTTGCCGGATCTGACGGCAGAGTCGCTGTGCGCGCTGACCAGCACAGCAGAACATCCGGAACACATGGTGCTCGCTCCTGACAAGGCCGGGACGGGCACGAATGCCCTGCTGGTGGACGCGCGCCGGGACGTCGAGTTCCGTTTCGGCGAGCGCAGCCTCACACGGCATCGGGAGTGGGCCGTTGCGCGCGGCTGGCTGGTTTCGGTCGTTGCCCTGCCGGAGCTCGGGTTCGACCTCGACACCCCGGATGATCTGACAACATGGCTAAAGCGCGGTGCGGAATACCTGCGCGGGCTGGACTTGAAACAGTCTTGAAGAGAGTTGCGCCGGCGGCATCCAGGCGCGGTGTCGCTATCGTTCATTGCCGAAGCATTTCGTCCACACTATCACAGGAAAGGAGCTCAGATGTCCAACTTCGCGGATTACAAGAACGCATTCGAGACGATCAAGCTGGAGCGGACCGGAAGTGGAATTCTCCAGGTCACGCTGCACACCAATGGAGGCCCCTGGGTCTGGGACGCGAGGGCGCGACCTGACGGCAGAGCCGGCATATCCCACCAGGAGCTGGCCGATGCCGCTGCCCAGATCGCCCGGGATCTCGATAACAGAGTCGTGATTCTCACGGGCACGGGAAACGAATTCGCGGGCCCACCGGCGAGCAAGCGGACGATGTCGCGCGGCGACGTGAAGCACTGGGACAGGGTCCAGTTCCTGGGGAACCACACCATGATGGACCTGCTCGACATCCCCGGACCGGTGATCGGCTGCCTCAACGGACCGGCGTATCGCCATGCCGAGATCCCGTTCGTCGCCGATATCGTTCTCGCAGCGGACGATGCGTTTATCCAGGACTCCGCGCACTTCCCGAACCGCGTCGTGCCGGGCGACGGAATCGGCGTGCTCTTTCCACACCTGATGGGGGCGAACCGCGGACGGTATTTCCATCTCACCGGCCAGAAGCTCTCGGCCGCGGAGCTGAAGGATATCGGCCTTGTCAATGAAGTGATGCCGCGGGAAAAACTGCTGCCCCGCGCCTGGGAGCTCGCGGAGCAATTGATCCAGAACAACCCGTACGTTCTCCGCTACACGCGGCTGCTGCTGACGGCGCCTATTAAGGCGCTGCTCCGGCAACACCTGCATTACGGTCACGCGATGGAGGCGCTGGCCGCGGTCGACGAGTCTTCGCGGCCGCTCTGAGAGCGGATACTGCGGGCGACATCAGGCTTGGGCGAGCAGCAGACACAGTCATCGAGGATCCGGGGCTCGTCCGACACATCCTCGATCACCTGGGACGGTGGACACCGCTGCCCGCCGCACGCAGTCCGCCGCTTGCTGCTTGCCGCTGGCCTCCTTATTCCAGCCTGCCGCTCACCTGACACTGTTCCCGACATCGCCTGAGCGCGCTGGCACGCCCTGCGCAGCGCTTGACCGGGCCGTCCGGGAAGGGCATGCTTTGCGGCGCCGGAGCGCGTAATTTCGGTCACGCCGGCCCAAGGCAAGGTGCCGGGTGTCGGCGGTGATCGAAACCTTGCCCGGCAGGTCGAGTTCATCCGCAAGGGTGTTCGATTCATCACCACCAACAGCGATATCGCGTTCCTGTTGGCCGAGGGTTCGCGCGTGACCGGGGAGTTGCGCAAGGCGCTCGCGTGAGTCGAACGTAGCAGAACAACGCCGGGAGGAAATCATGAAACGAGCATTTACTTGGGGTTTGGCCTTGCTTGCTGCGCTGGCAGGCGGCGGCGCGGCGGCTCAGAACTTTCCGTTCAAGCCGGTGCGGATCATCATCGCGTTCCCGGCCGGTGGCGGCACCGACATCGTGGCGCGCCTGATCGGCCCGAAACTCATCGAGACCTGGAAGCAGCAGGTGATTGTGGACAACCGCCCCGGCGCGAGCGGCATCATAGGTACCGAGCTTGCGGCCAAGTCGCCGCCGGACGGCCATACGTTGTTCATGGGCACGATGGGCAACCTGTCGGTGAACAAGCATCTGTTTCCGAAGATGAAGGTCGATCCGATCCGGGATTTCGCGCCGGTCACGCAGGTTGTGGCGGTGCATTTCGTGATGATCGCCCATCCCTCCCTGCCGGCGAAGACCGTCAAGGATGTCATCGCGCTGGCGAAGGCCCGGCCCGGGCAACTCACCTAGGGTTCCTCGGGCGCCGGCGGTGCGCCGCACCTCGCGGGCGAACTGCTCAAGAAGATGGCCGGCATCGACATCGTGCACGTCCCGTACAAGGGTAGCGCGCCAAGTGGCCAGGACCTGATGGGCGGCCAGATCATGCTGGGTTTCGATAGCATCATCCAGAACCTGCCGCACATCAAGAACGGCCGGCTCAAAGCAATCGCGGTACTCGGCAGCGAGCGCTCGGCAGTCCTGCCAGAGGTGCCCACCGTGCACGAGTCGGGTGTGCCGGGGTACGATCTCACCAACTGGTTCGCCTTGGTCGTTCCGGTCGCCACGCCCGCCGATGCGGCAACCAGGATCGCGGTCGACGTCGGCAAGGTCCTCGCGCTACCCGATGTTCGGGAGCGCATTGCCGCGATGGGCGCGACCCCGGTGGGCAATTCGCCGCAGCAGTTTGGCGCGTTCATGCGCGCGGAGTCGGACAAGTGGGCCAAGTTGATCGCCGAGGCGGGGATCCAGGCGCAGTAGGGTCAGCGCCGCGACACGGGCGCCGCCTGAACCGGCGAAAACCGGATCGGCCGTACTTGCATCTGTTCCGCGGTGATCGATGGAAGAAAAAGGGGGTCAATGTAACTTTTCCTGAGCAAGATAAGCCTTTCGGCCGTTGGGAAAACTTACACGGACCCTCTTTATTCGCTCCGTCAACAAAAAGGGCCAGCATTGCGCTAGCCTTTGATTGGTTTGGCTCCCCGACCAGGGCTCGAACCTGGGACCTGCGGATTAACAGTCCGTCGCTCTACCGGCTGAGCTATCGGGGAAAAAATCCTTGAAAAACCGGGTAGCACCCCTTTCGAAAGGCGCATATATTAGTCGTTCGTGCAAGCGGGGTCAACGACTCGACTTACCTAGCGCCAAGGCGTGGTTTCCGGTTTAGACGTTTACCCCGGTTGTCCTCACCGGTGGTCTGACGCGATCGACCCATCAGTCCGAAACTCCTGAGCCGGGCTCGTTGCACCGACAACTTCGGATGCTTCGCAAACTGTGCTCTGAGTTTCGGTAAGCAGCCAATCGCGGAAGGCCCTGAGCGCCGGCATTTCACGCTTCTCCTCGGGATAGACGAGGTAATAGGCGTAACTATCGGGAAGCGAGATATCGAACCGGATGACGAGGCGCCCGGAGGCAACGGCCTCCTCCACCATGAATCGGGGCAGAAGGGCAACCCCCTTCGCGGCGATCGCGGCCGCCAGGACGAGGGAAAAGCGCTCGAAGCGCGGCCCTTTCAGGCCATTGATCTCTGGTGAGCCTGCCGCAATCAGCCAATCCTGCCAGGCGTGCGGGAGCGTCGTGTGTTGCAGCAGGGTATGACGCGAGAGGTCCGCAATCGTCGCCAGTCCCGGCTCCGTTACCAGAGCCGGAGCACAAACGACTACGAATTGTTCGGGCATCAGACGGTGCGCTACTACGCCCCCAGGCCATGATCCGCCGCCGAACAGGATGGCAGCGTCGAAGCGCTCGCTTATGAAGTCAAACGGCATCGGAGGCCTGAGCAGATTCACCGAGATGCCCGGGTGGGCTTGCCAAAAAGCCGGCATCCGCGGGATCAGCCACTTGGTTCCGAAGACGGGCAGTATCGCCAAGTTGAGCACCCCGCCCGTGCCTCGGCTGGCGAGCAGTTCCTGCGTTGCCTCTTCAATCTGTGAAAGACACGTGCGGATGTCGGTTGCGTAAGCCGTCGCCGCTTCGCTCAACAGAATGCGCCTTCGAACGCGGTAAAAAAGCTTAACGCCCAGAGCGTCTTCGAGCGTCTTGATCTGGCGGCTCACTGCACTTTGGGTGAGCTTCAGCTCTTCAGCGGCTTTCGAGAAGCTTAAGTGCCGCGCCGATGCCTCGAAAGCCTTCAGACTTGACATTGAAGGAAGCAAGCGGGACATGCTATCCATGAGAAATAGTCATCAACTTATGATTTTATATCGTTTGTTCGTGATGACCAACGCTCTTATATTTGGTTTCAGTGCATCGCCCGCCCAATATGTGGCGAGCAATCCGCAGGCTTACCTCATCAATCAGCCTTAAGGGAGGAATCATGCGTTGGCTCAAGTTCTCGACTGCTGACGGGACTGCGTACGGTATTTTGGAAGGCGAACGTGTGCTTGAAGTCAAAGGCGATCCGTTCAGCGGCTACGAGAAGACGAGCCGCGTCCATGCTCTCAATGATGTAAAGATCGAGGTACCGGTGGAGCCGCGCACCTTCTATTGCGCCGGGAAGAACTACGTGGCTCACGTCATCCAATCAGCCAAACGCCGCGGTGTAGAGCCCAACATTCCCCAGAAACCCGATATCGGGTATCGCGCCAACAACGCGCTCATCGCGCACAACGAACCCGTCGTCCTTCCCCCCGACGCAGCCAACATAGCTTATGAAGGCGAGCTGGTCGTCGTCATCGGCAAGAAAGTAAAGCATGTAAGCGAGTCCGACGCGCTCAGTTGCATCATGGGCTACACCATAGGCAACGATATTTCCGAGCGCGATTGGCAGCGCTCCGACCGCACCTTCTGGCGCAGCAAGAACACCGATACATTCAAACCCATGGGACCCTGGATCGAGACCGACGTGAACCTCGAGGCCATGGAAACCGCCGTGCGTCTCAATGGCGGGGAACAGGTCCGCTTCAAGACCAACGCCATGCTGTTCGGCGTCGCCACCTACATCAGCACCATGACGCGTTATCTCACGCTCCATCCCGGCGATGTCATCTGGATGGGTACCGACGGGGCGTCACCGGTAGTGAAGCCGGGAGACGTGGTCGAAATCGATATCACCGGCATAGGCACTTTGCGCAATCCGTTCGTGCTTGGCGCCGCGGTGTGAGCAGCCTGCTGGATCCCCGACAGGCTGAACGACAGGGAGTGAGCTATGCCGATTGTTGCCGTAGATGTGGGAGGCACGTTCACCGATCTTGCGGCGGTCGATGCCGACTCTGGAGAGCTGCGTTTCTCGAAGAGCCTGTCAACGCCGCCGGAATTTGAACGCGGCGCGCTCGACTGTCTCGCCAAAGCCGGCATAGCTCCGCGGTCAGTCAACATCCTGCGCCACGGCACGACGGTCGTCATCAATACGCTCCTCGAGCGCAAGGGCGCAAAGACGGCGCTCGTCACCACCGCGGGATTCCGTGACATCCTCGAGATCGGACGTGGCAACCGGCCCGAGGCTTTCAATATCCTCTACGAGCGGCTTCCGCCCTTTGTCCCGCGCATCGATCGCCATGAAGTGCCGGAGCGAATCGATTCCCGCGGAAACGTGCTGCAGCCGCTGGACCTCGATGCGCTTGCCGGGATTGCCGAGCGGCTGCGTAACGACGGCATCGAGGCGGTTGCGGTATGTTTGCTCAATGCCTGGTGCAACCCCCGGCATGAAATCGAGAGCGCAGCCTATCTTCGCGCCAACTTGAGCTGCCCGGTCTCCTGCTCGCACGAGATTTCGCGCGAATTCCGCGAGTACGAGCGCACGTCGACCACCGTGCTCAATGCGTACGTCGCACCGAAAGTCGCATCCTATGTCGCGCGCTTCGAAGGTGCGCTGCGGGGCTCGGGCTTCGGGGGACATCTCTATCTCATGGGATCCAATGGCGGCGTCCTCACGGAGGAGGACACGCATTTGCGTCCGCTGCTGCTGGTCGAATCGGGTCCCGTCGGCGGTGTGGCCGGTACAATCGAGATCGGCGCGCGCACCGGATTGAAGAAGCTCATCGCCTTCGACATGGGAGGGACGACGACAAAATCGGCGCTCATCGAGGATGGCGAGGCTTCGGTGTCTCCCCTTTACTGGGTCGCGGGCTATGATCGCGGCTATCCGGTCCAGGCCGCGGTGCTCGACATCGTCGAGATCGGCATCGGCGGCGGCAGTATCGCCGCGGTCAATGAGCTCGGTGCGCCCGAGGTGGGTCCCCGGAGCGCCGGTGCGGTCCCCGGCCCTGCATCCTATGGGCGCGGGGGCGATCAGCCCACCATCACCGACGCCAATCTGCTGCTCGGCCGCCTCGACGCCGAACATTTTTTCGGCGGGACCATGCCTTTGCGCAGGGATCTGGCGAAAGCGGCGCTCGCACGCCTGGGGGACCGGCTCCGTCAGCCGGTCATGGCGCTCGCCGCGGGAATCGTGCAAATCGCAACGCTCAATATGGCGTCGGCGGTGCGCAGGGTTTCGATCGAGCGGGGCTACGATCCGCGCGACTTTGTGATGGTGGCTTTCGGCGGGGCGGGACCGCTGCATGCGGCGGCGGTGGCGCAGGAAATCGGAATGCAGCAGGTCATCATCCCGCCCAATCCCGGGCATTTCTCCGCTTACGGCATGCTCTTCGCCGACTTTCGCTACGATCTGACGGGGACGATCGCGAGTCCGCTCAAGGACATGGATCTGGAAAAAGCGGAACGGAAGTTTCGCGAGCTCGAAGCCGAAGGGGCGCGGCAGCTCGCGAGCATCGGGCTGCCGTTCAAGTCGTTGCGCTACACTCGCTATGCGGAGATGCGCTACCAGCGCCAGGAGTACACCATCAAGGTGCGCCTGCCCGCGCAATGCGGCGATCGCGATGAGTGGCGGCGCCTTTTCGAGGTAAGCTATCAGCGGCGTTACGGCCACGCTTCCAAGGATGTGGCCGTGGATGTGGTCATGCTGCGGGTCGTCATCGACGGTGTGTCGGCGCGGCCGCAGGAGAAGATCAAAGTGAGGACCGAAGGTGCGGTCCGGAAGCCGTCGCAGCGGCCGGTGTGGTTCGAGGATACGGGCATGGCAGCCTGCCGGGTGTGGCAGCGCAGCGATCTGCTCGTCGGTCAGCGCATCGAGGGGCCGGCGGTGGTCGAGGAGGAAGCCTCGACGACGGTCCTGCCGCCCGGGAGCAGCGCTCAGATGGATCACCTGGGCAACATCGTCATCGCTGTAGGGAGACGTTCATGAACGCCGCCGCCAAGCCGGTAGAAAACGTCGTTGATCCGGTTACGCTCGAGATCATCCGCAATCTGCTGATCGCGATACTCGACGAAGGCGAGCTCAATCTCGAGCGCACGGCCTTCAGCCGCATCATCTACGAGGTCAAGGACTACTGCGTCGGACTGCTCGACCAGCATGGATGCATCATCGCCCAAAGCCGCGGGGGCGTCCCCACTTTCATGGCGGACCTCGGAGAGCCGGTGTGCGATGGCATCAGGATCTATGGCGAAGACGGATTCGAGCCGGGTGACGTGCTGCTGATGAACTATGCTGCGGTCTGCGGCCAGCACCTGAACAACATGGTGCTATACGTGCCTGTTCATTGGGAGGGGAAGCTCGTTGGCTTCTCCGCGATCCGCGCACACTGGACCGACGTGGGCGGACGCGTTCCCGGCTCGACCGCGAGCGATACGACCGAGATCTACCAGGAGGGCATACAGTTTCGCAGCGTGAAAGTCTACAAGCGGGGTGAGCCCGACGACGAGATCCTGCGTATCATCCGGCACAACATCCGTTTTCCCGAACTTTCTTTCGGCGACATGGCGGCGCAGATCGGCGCCTGCAAGCTCATAAGCGCGCGTTTCGTGGAAATGATCAGGAAATACGGATCGGAGACGGTTCAGTCGAGCATCCGCCGGATCTGGGACCAGTCCGAAGCCTACGCACGCCGGCAGATCAGCTTGGTGCCCGACGGCCGCTATGAAGCTGAAAGTTTCCTCGATGATGACGGCGTCGAGATGAATGAAACGCTGCCCATCAAGGTGGCCGTCAACATCAAGGGCGACGAGCTGACGGTGGACTTTACGGGAACGACGGGACAGAGGCGCGGCCCCATGAACAGCGGGCGCAGCGGCGGCCTCGCCGCGGCCCGGGTTGCTTTCAAGAGCGCATTCGTACCCCGCCTGGCGCCGAACGACGGCACTTTCAGGCCTCTCAAAGTCATCTTGCCCGAGGGCACGCTCATCAGCGCCGTGGACAACGCCGCGCTTTCACCCGGCTATGAATCGGTAGGGATGACCGGCATGCTGGCGCCGGCCAAAACGCCGGGCA
>MERG01000428.1:13332-15343 GCA_001771985.1 Betaproteobacteria bacterium RIFCSPLOWO2_12_FULL_62_13
CGTCCCTGTCGAAGTTCAGGAAATGTTCTATCCTGTCCTGCCCGAGCGCTACGAGTTCCGGCCGGACACCGCCGGCGGCGGCGAGTTTCGCGGCGGGCTCGGGTTACGCCTGGTCTATCGTGTGCTCCAGGATTGCTATATGCATTTTGCATTCGAGCGCGTGAAGTGTCCGCCGTGGGGCTTGTTCGGAGGGAAGCCGGCAAAAACCGGCGGTGTATTGATACATCGGCCGGGGAAAGCCGAGCCTGAATTTCATTTGAAAACGACCTCCATGTGGCTCGAAACGGGAACGAGGGTGGAGCTGCTTTCGGCGGGCGGCGGCGGCCGCGGCCATCCGGCGCTACGGCCCGCCGAGCGCGTTCTCGAAGATGTTCGCCAGGGCTATGTCACCGTCGAAGGCGCCAGGCGCGACTATGGCGTCGTCATCGATGCGGCCGCGATAGCTGTCGATGTGCAGGCCACCGCGGAGCTGCGCGCACGCATGATGGAGAAGGAGTGATCGTCCTAAACCGGCCGTTACTGCAGATACGGCCGTCGCATTGGATGGTTGAACCAAACGGAGAATTTATGCTGAAACGCATTGCAGCGACGTTATCCGGCGCCACCTTGATGCTCGCCGGGAGCGTAGTTTATTGCCAGGATTTCCCAAACAGGCCACTTCGCATTGTCACCGATGCGGCCGGAAGCGGCAACGACTTCGCGGCGCGTCTGATCGCGCAGGGGCTGACGGCGTCATTGGGCCACCGGGTGATTGTAGAAAACCGGCCCAGCGGAGTCATTCCGAGAGAGATTGTGGCCAAAGCGCCGCCGGATGGTTACACCATGCTGCTTGCCGCAAGCGCGATGTGGATCGGACCCCTGCTGCAAAAAACCTCGTACGATCCGATCACGGATTTTTCACCCATCACTTTGACGAGCGGGACGCCTAATATCCTCGTCGTGCATCCCTCGTTGCCGGTCAAGTCCGTCAAGGAATTGATCGCCTTGGCCAAAGCGCGGCCGGGAGAGCTCAACTATTCCTCCGGTTCCCTGGGCTCCACGCCTCATCTGGCGGCGGAGCTATTCAAGTCCATGACGGGCGTCAATATCGTGCGCATCTCCTATAGCAGCGCCTCAGTTCGGATGACTTCACTCGTCAGTGGTGAAGTTCAGTTGGAATTCGCGACCGGAGGATCGGTGGCGCAGTATCTCAAAATGGGTAAATTGAGGGCCCTGGCGGTGACGAGCGCCCAGCCGTCCCCACTCATACCCGGAGTGCCCACGATTGCGGCCAGCGGCGTGCCCGGCTATGAATCGGTAGGGATGACCGGCATGCTGGCGCCGGCCAAAACGCCGGGCACGATCATTAGTCGATTGAGTCATGAGATCGTGCGAGTTGTCAATCAACCCGACGTAAAACAGAAATTCGCCGACTCCGGCGTGGAGGCCATCGGCAACTCGCCCGAGGAATTTGCGGCCAAGATGAAATTGGAAATTGCGCGGTGGAGCAAGATCTTCAAGGATGCCGGCATCCGTGCCGAATAAGAGGGCGGATAACGAGAATTCGGCAAGCACAGAAGAAAGCTGTGCGTCGTCGATCGAAGGGGGAAGCGGCTAAACTTGTCTTGAAGCGACAACGTTGCGCTGGCTGATCTCAGACAGATGCCCAGCATGAGTGAGTGATAGGGAACCGCCGCCGTCCTATGGCGCTGCACCGCTGCATCCCGCCGCGCGTCCCTGATGGCGAAGACTTTGCGAGCCGGTATCCCCATACTTCAGTCGCACCCGTGGACAGCAAACGCGTGCTCCAGCCGGCGCGGCGAGAGCATGTTTTCACTTCGCGGCGAACCGGACGCCCACCCACCTTTCCCACAGTTTGGAAACCGCCGAATAATCATTCCGCTCCAGGCCCTCGCGCATTGCGATTTCGTAGGCGGTATGGGCCGCCGAAATCGCGAACACCGGAACGCCGAGCTCTCTGGCCATGTCGAGAATCAACGCCGAATCCTTGCGCGCGTTCGCCGTGGACATT
>MERG01000429.1:0-11966 GCA_001771985.1 Betaproteobacteria bacterium RIFCSPLOWO2_12_FULL_62_13
CGGCTGCGCAATTCGTTCCACGCCAGGCGCAGCACTTCCTCGAGGATCAGGCACGCGAGGTCCGAGAGGTGATCGCTCAGTGTTTCCAGCGGCAGCGTGCCGCCGAGATCCTGGGCGATCAGGCGCATCGTTTGCGCGTGCTTGAAATGGCGCAGGATGTTCATCTGCCTTTCGATATCTGCGGCCGCGTCGTCGAGCTGCGCGCGCAGCGTGGACGTCGACGCCGGCCAGTCGGGCGCGGCATAAAGCGTGCGCGTATCCAGCAATTCATCGAGCAGTATCGGGTGCTGCGTCAGGTAATGCGCGACCCATTGGCTCGCACTCACCAGGTCGGCGAGCCGGCGGAGTGCCTGCGGATACTCCTCGAGCAGCGCCAGATACGCTTCCCTGCGGCTCACGCTTTCGAGGAGTTCCAGAATGCGCTCGAGTGTCGCGTCGGCGTCGCTGCTGGTGACGGCGGCTTCGATCGCGAGCGGCACCAGCCGGTCCAGCCGGGACTGGCTCGCTGCCGGCATCTGGCGGTAGCGTGAGCTGGCGCGCATCGACCCGAGCCGGCGTCGTAGTTCGATGGCGCGCTGGAAGCCGAGGGCGGCAAGTTGCGCAATGCTGCGCTCTGTGTCGGCCGTGTCCTGCCACAGCCCGGCGAGTGCGTGCGCTTCCTGGGGCGCAGCCGCGAAAATCTGCTCGAAGTGGCGGGTGACGTGCGCGCGATGGCGATCGAGCGCCGTCGAGAGTGCTTCGTAATCCGCAACCCCCATGCTGCGCGCAACCGCCAGGCGGTCCTCGGCACTCTTCGGCAACGTGTGCGTCTGCTGATCGTCAAGGTACTGCAAACGATGTTCCAGGTTGCGTAGAAAGGCATAGGCGTCGGTAAGCTCCCGCACGCCGGATTCCGGCACGAGGTTGCGTTGAGCAAGCACGGGGAGCGCTGCGAGCGTCGGCTGCCGGCGCAGTTCCGGATCGCGGCCGCCGCGGATCAGCTGGAATACCTGAGTGATGAACTCGATTTCACGGATGCCGCCCGGGCCGAGCTTGATGTTGTCGAGCATGTCGCGTCGCTCGACCTCGCGCCGGATCTGGCGATGCAGGTCGCGCATCGAGGCAAAAGCGCTGTAGTCGAGATGACGACGATAGACGAAGGGGCGTACGAGCTCCATCAGTTCGGCGCCGCGGTCGCCCGTGAGCGGCCGGCCCTTGATCCAGGCGTAACGCTCCCATTCGCGGCCCTGGGTGATCAAGTAGTTTTCGAGCATGTCGAAGCTCGCCACCAGCGGGCCGCTGTCGCCGTAGGGACGCAACCGCATATCGACACGGAATACATGACCATCTTCGGTGGTCTCATGCAGTGCGGAGATGAGACGCCGCGCGAGCCGCGTGAAATATTCGTGGTTGCTGAGCGGCCGTGCGCCGTCGGTCTCGCCCTCTTCCGGGTAGACGAAAACGAGGTCGATGTCGGACGAGACGTTGAGTTCGATTCCGCCCAATTTGCCCATGCCGACGACGTGTAACTGCTGAATTTCGCCGCCTGGCGCGCTGCGCGGCCGCCCGTGCTGAGCGGCAAGCAATCCGCCAAGGTGCGCGAGCGCGGTGCTGAGGGCGACCTCCGCCAGCGCAGTCGTCGTCGCGAGCACCTCGGCGAGGCCGGCGCGCCCACTCAGATCGCGCGCGATCAGCCGCAACATCACGCGCTTGCGCAGGATGCGCAGCGCGCGCCGCAATGCCGCTTCATCCGGAACAGGATGTGCCGCAAGCAACGCCCGCATTTCAGTGCTGTCAAACGGATGTTCGCAACCGAGCCCCGCTGCGAGCTGTGGCTCCGCTTCGAGGAGTCGGCGAGCGTAACGACTGAAGCTTCGGGCAGCGTCCAACGCCGCGTCAGCCGCAGCGATGGCGAGGGCGTTATTCGATTCCATGAGGGTAATCGCGTAAAATATTCAAATCTTTGTTTGAATATCGCATTTTTTCTGTTTCAAGGCAAAAACGTGCCCCTTCCCGCGCCTCTCCGATGGCTGCAGATCAGCTCGCTGTGGACCTATCGTGTGCTGACCTGGAGCGTGCTCGTCGCCGGCTTTGCGTTCGCGGCGATCGTGTTGAGTCTGCGCTACTGGGTCTTGCCCAACGTCGAGCGCTATCGTGAAGACATCGCGCAGGCGGTGAGCCGGGCCGCCAATCAGCGCATCACCATCGGCAAGATCTCCGCCAACTGGGATGGCATGAGACCGGAACTGGTGCTGGAGAATGTCACGGTCTTCGATCGCGCCGGGCGTCCGGTACTCGAACTTTCGCGAGTCGACAACACGCTATCGTGGTTGTCGCTCCCCGCTCTGGAGCCGAGATTTCATGAGCTCGAAATCTACCGTCCCGCGCTCGACATCCGGCGTGATGGGCGCGGGGTGGTTTCGATCGCCGGCATCGAGCTGAAAGGCGAACAGGGCGGGGGCGGGTTCACCGACTGGCTCCTGCGCCAGCATCAGATCGTCGTGCATGAGGCGACCGTTTTCTGGCACGACGAGCTGCGCGGCGCGCCGCCGCTTGAGCTGAAGAACGTCAGGTTCCTGATCAACAACCGCGGCGATCGTCACCGCTTCGCGCTGCAGGCGGTGGCGCCCAAGGAGCTTGCGGGGACGCTCGATCTGCGAGGAGACTTGAATGGCGCAACCGTTGACACGCTGTCGAACTGGAACGGGAAGCTCTTCGCCGAGCTCGACTATGTCAACATCGCCGCCTTGCGGGCGTGGGTGCCGTTTCCAATGGAGGTTCCACGGGGCGCCGGTGCGCTGCGGACGTGGCTGACTTTCAGCCGGCAGCGCCTTACCGACGTCATCGCCGATGTTCGGCTTGCCGATGTCAAGACCCGGCTTGCACAGGACCTGCCGGAGGTCGATCTCACGGCACTCTCCGGTCGTGTGGCGTGGAAGGTGTCGGCGTCGGGTCTGGAATTTTCCACTTCCAAGCTGGGACTCACGACCCAGGGAGGGCTCACGCTTCAGCCGGCGGACGTTCTGCTGCGCTTGACCGCAGGCAAGGACCAAAAATCGCTGCGCGGGGAATTGCACGCCAACGCGCTGAATCTCGAACCGCTGGCAGCGCTCGCTGGCCGTGTGCCTCTGGATGCCGAGATTCGCAAGCAATTGGTGGACCTGTCGCCCCAGGGAAGTGTGTTTGATGTGGCGGTGCGCTGGAACGGCGACTGGCGCGCGCCGGCCCAATACGAGGCGCGCGGCCGGTTTCAGAATCTCGCCCTCGGCCGCGTCGGCAGGCTGCCGGGTTTCTCGGGATTGAGCGGCAACATCGACGGCAGCGAAAGAGGCGGCACGCTTTATCTGAACAGCATCCACGCGGGGCTCGACATGCCGCTCGTGTTTCGCGATCCACTCGCGTTCGACACGCTCACCGCGCGGATTGCCTGGTCGCGCAGCGACACCGAGACCGAGTTGCGGCTCCGTAATATCTCGTTCTCCAATCCCCATCTCGCTGGCAACTTGTCCGGCGATTACCGCACGGCGCCGGACAGCCTGGGCACGGTCGATCTCGCGGCGAGCCTGACCCGCGCGGATGCGCGGTTCGTCGCCCGCTATATCCCGCTGGCGATTGGCAAGTCCGCACGCGATTGGCTCGACACAGCGTTTCTCGCCGGTCAGTCGAACGACGTTTCGCTGCGCCTGAAGGGAAATCTCAAGGAATTTCCGTTCCCTGACAACAAGGGCGGCGTGTTACAGGTGATGGCCAAAATTACAGGGGGTGTGCTCGAATACGCGGAAGGCTGGCCGAGAATCGAAAACCTCGCGGGCGAGCTCGCTTTTCGCGGCAAGCGCATGGAGGTCAATGCCCGACAGGGCACGATCCTCGGAGTGCGGCTTGCCAAAGTGCACGCCGAAATCCCGGATCTCAAGGCGAGCGACGAGATACTGCGGGTCGACGGCGAAGCGGAGGGCCCTGCGAGCGAGTTTCTAGCGTTCATGGAAAAGAGCCCGGTGCTCGGCATGATCGACCGCTTCACCGAGGGCATGCGCGCGCAGGGTGGCGGAAAGCTTGCGCTCAAGCTGGAAATTCCACTGCGCGCGCCTGACATGAGCAAGGTCGCCGGCGCTTATCAGTTCGTCAACAACCAGATCGTGGCCGAGCCTGATCTGCCGCCAGTGGAACAGGCGAATGGCCGGATTGAATTCACCGAATCGACGGTGCGGGTGCCCTACGCCAGCGGTATTTTCCTCGGTGGGCCGGTATCGATCACGGCGGCAACGCAAAGCGACTCGACGGTCCGCATCAACCTGCAGGGCCGCGCCAATATCGACAACCTGCGCCGCTCCGCGGGCAACCCGTGGTGGACGCAGAGCCTGCGCGGCGCGGCAGACTGGAAGGGCGCTGTCGTGCTGCGCAAGAAACTTGCCGATTTCGTGGTCGAAAGCAGCCTGCAGGGCATGGCATCCGATCTGCCGGCGCCATTCGCCAAGAGCGCGGCGGAAGCCGTGCCGCTGCGTTATGAGCGCAAATTGACCGGCCCGCAGCAGGAGCAGATCAGTCTCTCGTATGGCGACATCGCGAGCGCCCGGCTCGCGCGCCGCATCGACGGCGGACGCAGTGTGGTTCGCCGCGGCACGATAAGTTTTGGCGGCGCTGCCGTCGAGCCTGAGCGCGATGGCGTGTGGGTCAGCGGCGCACTTAAAGGCCTCGACTTTGACCGCTGGCTTACGCTGACACAGCATGACAAGGGCGAGCTCCCGCTGGAAGTGGTCGGAGTCGATGTGAAGATCGGCGAGCTCACTGCGCTCAACAGGACTTTCCACGAAGTGGCGGTGAGCGGCGTAACGCAGGGCGGGGTATGGCAGTCGAAGGTCTCCGGCCGCGAGTTCGAGGGCACGGCGACATGGCGACCGGAGGGCCGAGGCAAGCTCACCGCGCGCATGAAAAAACTGATTGTCCCGCCGAGCGGACCGGCGCCGACTCCGCAAGAAGTGGCCGCGAGAAAGCAGGAACTGCCGGCGCTCGATATCGTCGCCGAACAATTTCAGTTCAAGGACAAAGCGCTCGGCAAGCTGGAGCTTCTTGCTGTCGCGGAGGAACGCGACTGGCGCATCGAAAAGCTGCGCATCGCCAGCCCGGAGAGCACGCTAACGGTCGAAGGAGTGTTGCAGAACGTCCCGGCGCAACCCCGCACACGGGTCAATTTGCATCTCGATGTCAACGATATCGGCAAGCTGCTTACCCGGCTCGGCTACCCCGAGGGCGTGCGGCGGGGCACGGCGAAGCTGGAGGGTGCGCTCGCCTGGGCAGGCGGGCTTCAGGATTTCGACTATCCGGCGCTCACGGGCAATCTGGCGCTGGACGCGGCCAAGGGCCAGTTCGTCAAGCTCGATCCGGGCATCGGCAAGCTGCTGGGGATACTGAGCCTGCAGGCGCTGCCGCGCAGGATCACGCTCGATTTCCGTGACATCTTCAGCGACGGCTTTGCGTTCGATCAGATCATCGGCGTGGTCAAGATCAACCGCGGCATCGCGACCACCGAAAATTTCCGCATTCAGGGGCCGTCGGCGCGCGTCTTCATGACCGGCGACGTGGATCTGGCGCGGGAAACCCAGAAACTGCGGGTGAAAATTATCCCCAGTTTGAGCGACAGCGTTTCGATCGCGGGAGCGCTGATCGGCGGACCGGTGGCAGGGGTGGCGACGTTTCTCGCGCAAAAGATGTTGAAGGATCCGCTCGAGCAGATCATTTCGTACGAGTACAACGTGACCGGAACCTGGAGCGAGCCCCAGGTGTCGAAAGTCGAACGTCAGGCGCCGCCCGACGCGAACACGCCGTATTGAGCTTGCCAAAATTCAGTCTGAGGAAGATCGAAGTCGTCTTATCGCGATGAGCGTCAGGTCGGATTCCTCGATTCAACAAGAACGGCCTCAGCAGCGTGAGGCCGACATCGTACCCGAGGTGACGCGGATTGCTGCGATACAAATGGCGTCCGGCCCCAATATCGAAGGCAATCTCAGGGAGGCGGGACGCTTGATTGCGATGGCGGCCGAGCGGAACGCAAAACTCGTGGCACTTCCCGAGTACTTCGCGATCATGGGCATGCGCGACGAAGACAAGGTCAAGCTGTGCGAGCGGGAGGGCACAGGTTCGATCCAGGAATTTCTGTCCGCAACCGCGAAACGGCACAAGATCTGGCTGATCGGCGGCTCGGTACCGCTCGAATCGTCGGTTGCGAACAAGGTGCGCAACAGCTGTCTCGTCTACGACGACAAGGGTAAATTGGTCGCGCGCTACGACAAGATTCACCTGTTTGGTTTCGAGATGGGCAAGGAAAGCTATCGCGAGGAGCGCACCATCGAGCCGGGCGAGCAGGTGGTGGTGGTCGATTCGCCGTTCGGCCGGTTGGGATTGTCGATTTGCTACGACTTGCGTTTTCCGGAACTGTATCGCGCCATGAAACCGGTCGACATCATTCTGGTGCCATCGGCGTTTACCGAGACGACCGGCAAGGCGCACTGGGAAACGCTGATCCGCGCCCGCGCGATCGAGAACCTCGCGTACGTCCTCGCGCCCGCGCAGGGTGGCTATCATGTGAACGGGCGCGAGACTCACGGCGATTCCATGATCGTGGACCCATGGGGCGTAGTGCTGGATCGGCTGCCGCGCGGCTCCGGGGTGGTGCGCGCGGGGATCAATCTTGCCTACCTGAAACGTCTCCGCGAAAGCCTGCCGGCGCTTATGCACCGGACGATCCATCGGTGCTGAAATGAGAATCGGGATGAATTATGGCTGAAATCCGGAAGACCGAAACTCCGATCGAGCAGCCCGAAGCCCTGTTTGCGACGGCAAACGCGACGCTGCTTGCCCCTTATGCGCTCGACAACCGGCAGCTGCAGACCGTTTTCGGCCAGATCATGGCACACCGCGTCGACTACGCCGATCTTTATTTTCAATACAGCCGCAGCGAGTCGTGGAGCCTGGAGGAAGGCATCGTCAAGTCCGGCAGCTTCAACATCGATCAGGGCGTGGGTGTGCGAACGGTCACCGGCGAGAAGACCGCGTTTGCCTATTCGGACGATATCAGCCTTGAAGCGCTGCGATCGGCGGCGCAGACGACGCGCGCCATCGCGCGCCAGGGAAGCGGCGGCGCGACGCAGGTGGTGAGGCGCGGCAGTGGGCACAACCTCTACGTCCCGCACGATCCGCTGGCGAGTCTCAAGGACGGCGACAAAGTGGCGCTGCTCGAGCGGCTGGAGCGCCTCACCCGCGCGCTCGATCCGCGGGTGACGCAAGTGATGGCATGGCTCGCGGGCGAGTACGAAGTAATTCTGGTCGCTCGTAGCGACGGCGTGTTAGGGGCCGACGTGCGGCCGCTTACGCGGTTGTCGCTGCAAGTCATCGTCGAACAGGGCGGCCGGCGCGAACAGGGCGGTGCCGGAGGCGGCGGCCGTTTCGACTACTCCTATTTCACCGATGCGATCCTGCAGGACTACGCGAAGAAAGCGGTCGCCCAGGCGCTCGTCAATCTTGAAGCGCGCCCCGCTCCGGCAGGGACGATGACGGTGGTGCTGGGGCCGGGCTGGCCCGGCGTACTTTTGCACGAAGCGATCGGGCACGGGCTGGAAGGCGACTTCAACCGCAAGGGCACTTCGGCTTTCAGCGGCCGCATCGGCGAGCGCGTCGCCGCGCCGGGGGTCACCGTGGTTGACGACGGCACGATCGCGCGCCGGCGCGGATCGCTCAACATCGACGACGAAGGCAACCCGACGCAGTGCAACGTGCTGATCGAGAATGGCGTCCTGAAGAACTACATGCAGGACAGTCTCAATGCGCGGTTGATGAAGGTGCCGGTTACCGGCAACGGGCGGCGCGAGTCGTATGCGCATATCCCCATGCCGCGCATGACCAATACTTACATGCTGAATGGCAGCCGCGACCCGCAGGAAATCATCGCATCGGTGAAGAACGGGCTTTACGCGGTGAACTTCGGCGGCGGGCAGGTCGATATCACCAGCGGCAAGTTCGTGTTCTCGGCCTCCGAAGCCTACCTGATCGAGGACGGCAAGGTTGCCGCCCCGGTCAAAGGTGCCACGCTGATCGGAAACGGCCCCGACGCGCTCACGCGCGTGACGATGATCGGCAACGACATGGCGCTCGACCCGGGAGTGGGCACCTGCGGTAAGGAAGGCCAGAGCGTTCCGGTCGGCGTCGGTCAGCCGACGCTTCGTATTGACGGGCTTACCGTCGGTGGCACGGTCTAGGATTTCGTGAGTCGTGAGTCGGAAGTCGTGAGTGGGCGTGAATCGTACGTCGTTCATACGCGTCACATCGACTGACCACTCCCGCCCTGACGCTCTCCCGTCCCTTCGTGTTCTAAGCTATAATGCCTTGATTTCACGGGCACTTAGACAGGGATATGCAGTATAAGACTGACGACCTACGGATCAAGGAAATCAAGGAACTGGCGCCGCCTGCGCACGTCTTGCGCGAGTTCCCTGTCACGGAAAAGGCGGCGAAGACAGTGTATGAGACGCGGCAGTCGATCCACCGCATCCTGCACGGCGCGGATGACCGCCTGCTGGTGATCATGGGACCGTGCTCGATCCACGATGTGAAGGCCGCCAAGGAATACGCGGGCCGGCTCAAGGAGGCGAAGGATCGTCTCGCCGCCGACCTGCTGGTCGCAATGCGCGTCTATTTCGAAAAGCCCCGCACCACCGTGGGCTGGAAGGGGCTCATCAACGATCCCAACCTCGACGGCAGCTACCGCATCAACGAAGGGCTGCGCATCGCGCGTGAGCTGCTGCTCGATCTGAACGAGATGGGCATGCCGGTGGGGTGCGAGTTCCTCGACATGATCACGCCGCAATACACCGCGGATCTCGTATCGTGGGGCGCGATCGGCGCGCGCACCACCGAGAGCCAGGTTCATCGCGAACTCGCATCCGGCCTTTCCTGCCCGGTGGGTTTCAAGAACGGCACCGACGGCAACATCAAGATCGCGGTGGATGCGATCCGCGCTGCGCAGGCGCCGCACCATTTCCTGTCGGTGACCAAGGGCGGACATTCCGCCATTGTTTCCACCACCGGCAACGAGGACTGCCACATCATTCTGCGCGGCGGCAAGCAGCCCAATTACGATGCCGCGAGCGTCGCCGCGGCGGCGAAGGGACTTGCGGAAGCCGGTGTCCCGGGGCAGCTCATGATCGACTTCAGCCACGGCAACAGCAGCAAGAAGCCGGAGAAGCAGGTTGATGTCGGGCGTGACGTCGCGCAACAGATCGCCGGCGGCGAAGACCGCATCTTCGGCGTGATGGCCGAAAGCCACCTCAAGGCCGGCCGCCAGGACCTGGTGCCCGGCAAGCAGCTTGTTTACGGGCAAAGCATCACCGACGGCTGTATTGGGTGGGAGGAAAGCCGCGCTCTGCTCGATACGCTGGCGGACGCTGTGCAAAAACGCCGGATCAAGGCCGAGGTTGAAGCGGAGTAGCGCGCCGGAGCGCGAATCAAATGGCGCAAGACGAACTCGAGCTCGCTTCGGATCAAGGGAATCTGCTCGGCCTGGAAAAGGTCAACAAGGACGCGGCATTAGCCGAAGAAGTCTTCGGTCTGGTCGGCCAGTCGCAGTTTTTCGCCGAGTTCTCGCGCGACGACATCGCGATTCTCGCCCGCTACATGGACGTGTACCGCGCGCAGCCAGGACAGATGATCATCCGCGAAGGCGACGGTGGCGATTTCATGCTCCTCATCATCGAGGGCGAGGTCGACATCGTCAAGAAAGGCATTCGCGGCGAGCAGCAGCACATGACGAGCGTTGGTCCCGGCATGACGCTTGGCGAGATGTCGATGATCGACGGCGAGCCGCGGTTTGCCACCTGTCTCGCTACCCGGTCCACCGTTTTCGCCGTGCTCACGCGCGACAACATGGCGAAAATCATCCTCGATTACCCCAGCCTCGGTTCCAAAATCCTGGTAAAGCTCGTCACCATGCTGTCACTGCGACTGAGGCAGACCAGCGCCAAGCTGCTTCATTTCATGGAAGGCGGCAGGTAGCCGCACCGCGCATGGCTGGTGAACAGTGAATCGTAAATGGTGAACGGTAAGAGCGGCGCTTCGCTACACTTGTTTCCCGTTTCGTGCTCCCTATTCACATTACCCCCACTGAATCACTCGGTCACTCGGCCTGCGTCTTGAACCGCTTCTTGCGCACGACCGGCGCCGTCGTGGCGCTGGCGGTTGTAACGCTCGCCGCGGCGGCGCAACCGCAGCCCGTCGCCGACCATCGGGGCAGGACGGTCGCGCTCGCTGCACCCGCGCAGCGCATCGTCTCGCTGGCGCCCCATCTGACCGAGATCGCGTTCGCCGCTGGCGCCGGCGAAAAGCTGGTCGGAGTCGCCCACTTCAGCGATTATCCCGCAGCGGCACAGCGCGTCTCGCGGATCGGGGACGCGGCGCGCGTTGATCTCGAACGCATCCTCGCGCTGAAACCTGATCTCATTCTCGCCTGGAAGAGCGGCAACCAGGCGGGAGACATAGCACGCCTTGAACAGCTTGGCTTCCGAGTGTTCGTGACCGAACCTCAGCGCCTCTCGGACATTCCGCGCCTGTTGAGAGCGGTCGGTGAGCTCGCGGGCACGACAGACGCTGCACATCGGGCGGCGGCGGCGTTCGAACACGAGGTGGAGACCCTGCGTGCGCAGCACGGTGCGCGCCCTGCGGTGCGCGTGTTCTACGAAATCTGGCATCGACCGCTCCTCACCGTGAACGGCAAGCACATGATCAGCGACGTGATCGCGCTTTGCGGCGGCGTGAACGTGTTCGCGGCTGCGCCGCTCCTTACGCCTTCAGTGTCGCTCGAAGCCGTGCTCTGGGCGCGGCCCGAGGCGATTCTTGGTGGAAGCTCAGCCGTCATTCCGAAGCATTTCGATTTGCAATGGCGCGCCCATGCGATTACGGCATTGAAGGATGTGCCGGTATTCTACGTGGCGCCGGACGAAATCCAGCGCCAGACGCCGCGCATCGCGCAGGGGGCGAAGGCGATCTGCGAAGCCTTGGAGAAAGTGCGAAACAGCCGCCAAGGCCGCCAAGAGCGCCAAGATCATCAAATGAAACCGCAGATAAACGCCGATAAACGCAGATCCTCACATGATTTTCACGCACTGGCCTCTGAAGATGACCGGCCCCGTCGGCGCGCCGGTTGGCGAGCCGCCTTCGGGTTCGATCGAGAGCGCCATGCCCCACGCTTCGCCGATCGCATGGGCGTGCTCGCGTCCGAGTCTGATGAGCTGGACTGGAACCAACCCTACCAGACCCAGCGAAATCGGTGCTGCTTTTCCGCCCGGCAGCATCCACAGCTCCCATGAAGTGTTGGCTGGCATGATCGGATGGTCCTGGAGGATCCTGACGCGGATATGGTAGTCGCCGACCGCCTCCTGTGGGGGCCACGACACCACCATAGCGGGGCGTGACTGCTCGTCGGACATGACGGCGACCATAGCGATCGGCGGTTCGGGCTTGGGCGCGACGCCGAGGTAGATGCCGAGCACGAGCATCGCCGTCGTGCTTGCGCTCGCGACCGCCCGCCACAAGGCGAGGCTTGCCCACCATCCGCGCCGGGCGGGTGTGGCGCCGATGCGCGCCGCGATCTTCCGCCAGAGACGCGCCGGCGGAGCGACTTCACCAGACGCAGCGGCCATCGGCGTCAATCGCGCTTCCCATTCCGCGACGAGACGCCGCAGGTTCGTGTCGTACCTGAGCAGGTTTTGGAAGCGCGTGCGCGCACGGCCGCATAACGTGCCGAGCACGTATTCGGCCGCGAGCTTGTCCTGAAGTTGTGGATTCTTGTAGGTCGCCATCTCAACGACTCACGAGTCACCAGTCACGGGTCACGGGTCACCTGCCGCGAGGCAACCCTTAAGCCGCTCCAGCCCGCGCCGCACCCAGGTCTTGACCGTGCCGAGCGGCTGCTTCAAGTGTCCGGCAAGCTCGGCATGGCTGAG
>MERG01000429.1:11980-15657 GCA_001771985.1 Betaproteobacteria bacterium RIFCSPLOWO2_12_FULL_62_13
GCCGTGAAAGAAAGCGAGCATGATGCTCTGGCGCTGCCGGCTTTCCAGTTTTTCGAGACAACGCGCCAGCGCGCCGGCTTCGCGCGAAGCGAGCAACTGCTCCATCGGCCCCGGGTTTTCGTCCCGCCAGGTCTCGACGGCGATGTCGTACTCTTCTCCGCCCGTTTCCGGCTGCGGCCCGCGCAGCCGGTCGAGGCAACGGTTCCGGACAATGCTCGTCATCCAGGTGAGCGGCGCGCTTTTGGCGACGGCATAATCCCCGGCATGGATCCAGATGTTCACGTAGCACTCCTGCAACACTTCCTCGGCCCAGTCCTCTCTTCGCAATATACGGAGCGCGACGCCAAACAGTTTCAGGGAGGTGGCGCGGTAGAGGTCGGCGAAAGCCGCCTGATTCCCGAGCGCGGACTGCGCGAGCTGTGCGGCGAGCCTCTCGGCCGGGGCATCAGGAACGGGGCGTGAAAGCGGGAGAGCGTCGGGGCGTGAGGTCGACGCAAAACTCGCTCTCACGATCTCCCGATTTCCCGACCTCACGGGATTTCCAGTCACCGGTTTTTTCCCTGCTGCCACAGGACGTCACCCACGCCGGCGTGTCGATTGAGCTGGCGTGCCAGCACGAACAACAGGTCGGACAGGCGGTTCAGATACTGCAGCATGAACGGGGGTATTCTTTCCCGATGCGACAGCTTGACCACCCGGCGTTCGGCGCGGCGGCACACGGTGCGCGCGACATGCGCAAGGCTCGCGGCGCGCGCACCGCCGGGAAGAATGAAATCCTTGAGTGGCGGCAGGCCCGAGTTGAAATCGTCCAGCAGCTTTTCAAGGCGGGCGACGTGCGCCTCGCTCATGATGGCGTGTCCGGGGACACTGAGTTCTCCGCCGAGGTCGAACAAATCGTTCTGCACGCCGGTCAGGCAAACACGCGCGTCATCGGGCAGGCTTTCCGCAAGCAGCACGCCGAGCGCACTGTTCAACTCATCGACGGCGCCGATCGCCTCGATCCGCGGCTCGTCCTTCGCCACGCGCGAGCCATCGGCCAGCCCGGTCGTTCCGCGGTCGCCGGTGCGGGTATAAATCCTGGTCAGGCGGTGACCCATAAACGCTCAGATTCTAACCGTCCAAGCCGACGCTGCGCAAAAAACATCCTGATACCCTTTTTCACCTGCGGCAATGCGATGATTATCGCCGCGGCATTGGTAAAGCGACGATGACCGGGTGCGACAGGAAATTGATGATCGCGCCGAGCCGGAACACCCCAGGCGTCAACTGCATCAGGCCGGCCATGAATGTGAGCAGAATCGCATACGCGATGAACTGCTTTGTGTTTTAGTTTAGCCGGCTGCCCGCGAGTTGAGAACCTGTCAACCCGTGCCCTGCTTTTCCGCGACCTGTACCGGCTCGCCGTTGGGCAGCGCGATGCGGCACTCGCGGAAAATGCGCGCCGGGCAGGTGCGGCATATTCCGGAGTCGAGCCTGGGGTAGATCGCGGCGACGGCGCGCGTCTTGACCGGGAAAACGTTTTCCGCGCCGATTTCCGCCATGTAACCGCCTTTGTCCAGCAAAGCGCGCGCGGTGTCCTTCAGGCGGTAGAAGTAAAGCCCGCCCCCCATCCGCCGCCGGCGCCGCGCTTCCTGCGCCAGCATTTCCGCGCCGGCGATGTCGATGAAGTTGATGCCGCTTGCGACGATCAGGACGTGCTTCTGCTGCGGGTTAAGTTCGTCGATCTGCTCGAGATGGCGCTGCACGTGATCGACTGCACCGAAGAAGATCGACCCGTTGATGCGCACCATCTTGAGCTGCGGGCAGTCGGGAAGACTGCTGTCCGCCGTGAAGTGATAGCTCTCGGGCGCGGGGTCGGGCTTGACGTCGAGCATCAACGGGCGCGAGGTCCGCGTGAGATAGAGCAGCAGTGACAGCAGCACGCCGCCATAGATGGCGAATTCGAGGTCGGCGAACACCGCGGCGCAAAACGTGACCAGCATCACCACCGTTTCCTGGCGGCTGGTCCTCGCAATGTTGCGCATGTGACCCAGATCGAAAAGGCCATAGGCCACCATGAACAGGATCGCGCCCATCACCGCGAGCGGCAGGTAGGCGACGAGCGGCCCGACCGCTAATACGATGACAACGAGGAGCAGGGCGGAAAAAACGGCGGCGAGAGGGGTACGCGCACCCGCCTCGTAGTTCGCGCCGCTGCGGTTGAACGAGCCGCTGCTGGCGTAGGCCGAGAAGAAACTGCCGCAGACATTGGACAGTCCCTGGCCGATGAATTCCTGGTTGGCGTCGATATGCTGCCCGGATCTGACCGCGATCGCGCGGGCGATCGATACCGCTTCGGTGAGGGCGAGAATGGTGACGGCGAGCGCAACGGGCAGGGTGTTCCTGAGAGCGCCCAGCGAAAGATCGGGCGCGGAGAGCGGGGGCAGCGCAGCGGGGAGCGCGCCCACGGTCTCGATCCGCGTGACCTCCGCACCGAAAACAGCGTCGAGGAGGACGGCGAAGACGCTGCCGACCAGCATGGCTGCGATCATGTACGGGAATTTCGGGACGTAGCGCCGCGCCGCGATGCCCGAAAGAAGGGTGACGGCGCCAACCGCCGTGACGTAGGGATTGATGTCGTCAAGGTTGAGGATGAACTCGACCAGCGTATCGGAAAACGAGGCGCCGTGCCCGAGGTCGACACCGAAAAAATTCGTGATCTGCGCCGCAAAGATCAGGCACGCCGCACCCGCGGTGAAGCTGATGACCACGGTGTGCGAGATGAAGTTGACCAGCGCGCCCATGCGCGCCAGCCCCATCGCGAGTTGCATCACGCCGGTGAGGAAGGTGAGTGTGAGCACCAGCCGGATGTATTCGGGACTGCCGGGCACGGCCAACGGGCTCAGGCTTGCGAACACGAAGATCGAAATCACGTTGGTGGGCCCCGAAACCAGGTGCCAGGAAGAGCCGAACAGGGCGGCGACGATTGCCGGCACCATCGCAGCGTAGAGCCCGTACTGCGGCGGCACGCCGGCCAATGTCGCGAAGGCGACAGCCTGTGGAAGCACGATGGCTGCGCCCACCAGGCCGGCCAGCGCGTCCGCGCGCAAGGTTTCACGAGTTAGGTGCCGCCGCCAGCGCAGGAATGGGAAGAACTTTGTCAGCCAGCCGTGGAAGGGCGCAGGAAGTTGCGCGTTCAATGTCGTGCCGAAAGCGGAGGATGCACCACAGTCGGCATTATCGGCGATCGCGCTGCGGGCGGCAATGCGCGGAATATTCGGGTATAATTTGCGCCCGAATAAATTCTCCCCAGCCGGAAAGAACACGGACATGAAACGTCATGCGGCGCTCAGCACGGTGGTCGCGGCTGCCTTCGTCGCGGCGGGAGCACTGCATGCCGCGGAGGGTGATCCGGCCGCGGGCAAAGCCAAGACGTCGATGTGCGCGGGCTGTCATGGCATCGGCGGCTACAAGACGGCATTCCCCGAAGTCTACAGCGTGCCCAAGCTCGGTGGTCAGCACGCCGCCTACATCGTCAAGGCGTTGCAGGCCTACAAATCCGGCGAACGCGCCCATCCGTCGATGCGTGCGATCGCGGCAGGGCTTTCGGAGAAGGAGATGGCCGATCTCGCGGCCTATTACGCCTCCGATACGGCGAGATCCGCGGCCAAGTGATCCGGAGCGGCGAGCGAGGAATT
>MERG01000430.1 GCA_001771985.1 Betaproteobacteria bacterium RIFCSPLOWO2_12_FULL_62_13
CGAGTTCCTCGCACGACACGGCGTCCTGCGGGATGTCCAAGCTGAACTCAACCGATACTTCAGGGTTCTGTGCTTGCAATCATGCTCTTCCTCCCTTCTTTGCTCAAGTGGTCCTGCCCATACCGTGCCGTTCCTGCCGGTTCTCGCCAAGGACTGTGTCCAGATCCTTGAGAAGCCCGGCTCTGCCGAATTCGTCCAGGATGAGCCGCCGGAACGCCTCGAACTGGTGTTCCGGGAGTGCTGCCTGCGCGATCAGCAGCACGCGGTTTAGCCGTGCATTGACCAGTGGCAGAATTGCTTCCTTGGTCAGCATGGCATCAACCATTTCGTATTCATGTCCAAACTCTTCCCATTCCTAGAGCCGTTCCGCAATGGCGTTTCCCACCGCGTCGAGCCTGCGTGCGAGAGAAGCGCCGCACGCCCGCCACCGTGGATAACGCCGCAGATTTCTGGATGGTCGGCGCAGTCTCAATGCAGTCAGAGTGCAGCTCGACCGCAGTCAGATTGCCGTCCGTCCGCAGCCGATTTGCCGTCCTAACGCTTACTGCCATCCTTTCCTCTTCAATTCTGATTCATCGAGTCTTGCTGCCTTGATGCTGCTGGCGTGTGTTGCCTGTCCGGTTAGTGTTGATGTCCGCCCCGTCTGCCTAGGCATACGAGATCTACGAGGGACACGGGACACCACTCCCGTTTCGTGCATTGGGTTTTGGTTCTTGCCAGCGCTGCACGGCGCCTTATTTGGCATCGATGGGTGTGCCTGTTGGCACTGACAACACATCGAAGGCCCATGACCCAGAGCCCACCGGGGCGTCGCAGTGACGCGGGTACTAATCCGTAACGAGGATCATTCGGCGAGCGGCATTGCGCCACTCGCGGTGCGAGACGGGACTGCCGGTGTTCTGGCCGTCGGTGAGTTGCGCAGAGCATCGTCGCCGGGCAGCGTGAGCTGCCGGCGACAGTGCTGAACGCGCGTTCCACGTGAAGCGAACGCACGTAGACCCAGGCGGGTCCTGCGATGTAAACAAGGGTGTCCGGCGCATGCAGAAGTGCACGGTCGGACTATTAGTGCGAGCGGATCTCGCGAAGTGGGTGCAACCACTACCGGTGTCGGTAGATTGGCTGCGCCCGCGCGACGCAAGCGCTCACAACGACGCCGTCACGAGGATGGCTATTGAAACGACAAATGCTGCCGACAGGCGACAGCTATTAACTTACCAATATCGCCAAACCTTGCGGCCACCGGTTCTCAGGCGATTAAACCGGTTTAAAGAGTGATGCGATTACGGGCATCAACCGGGCTGACACAGCCAGCGTAAAACCTTTTCGAATTCACTTCCGCGGGTAGTCACGTCCGGTATTGCTGGTGGACATTATCGGACAATGCTGGAACATCCCATTGTCCTAACCGCCGCGCGGTTCAACATGTGACCGGACGATGCCGGGTTAAGTTCCAAAATGTTTTGTCAGTTGGGCGGCTGGAAGCGATTGACGCTTCGCAACATTGATTCATGGTGTTGATGGCGGTCTAACGAAATGGTATTGCGCCAGAGCGCGCATTGCCTGATGAGCAGCCCGGTGCCGATCCCCGGGAAACGTCGAATGCGCCAGTTTCGAGCCCGTCACGTGGATCGCAGGGGGGCGTAACTTGGAAAATTGCGCCAAGAACCAGCACTGGCGTGGGATTCGCGCATCGTCACTACCCGTTTCACGCGTAGTAACGATGCGCGTTGGCGCAGGCACGAATTGCCGCAGAAATGCGGGCGATATTGGCGCAGGGATCGTGGCGGACGAGGCCTTCGCGGGCCGTCCGCGAGTGTTACGCATGGGTAGCTAGTTGGCGCACCAAGCGTTCAGCATGGGGCAGCAGTACGGACAATCAACGGAGGGTAAACCCCGTTCGAGGATTACGTGCGGGCAGTAGCAAATTGCTACGCCGACGCGATACGATGTGCTACGGCTAGGACGCGGTTTATTGCATCACGCGCAGTACTGGACCCCGAGGGGCGGAATCCTTACAAGTATCTGTGAGCCTTGGGCTCCCCCGGCGTTTCGGGAAATCTGTCCGGATAGGCGCTCTTGCGAGCAAAGATGCGATAACGGGCATTAACCAAGGTGACACAGCCAACGAATTCACTACAGTCTAGCGAAGTCCACTGACGTATTTCGTCGATCGCTGCGGGTGCTGCCAAGCGAGATATTGACCAAACGGTGTGCCTTATCTCGCGGTTGAGCGCCAAGCTGGCGTGCACCGCCCACGCCTCGGGACCGTAGTGGCGAACTGCCGGTGCGGCACGGGCGCAACAACATGCACTTTGCCGCACTCCTCGTAGAGCCGCACGCGCTTCGGCCCTTCAAATTAGACCTTCTATGCTAAGGACGGTTCTTTCGCCTCAACCAAGCGGAGCCCTGATCTTCCTTGTGCCCCTCCGCCTATTCTCGGCAAACTCATGAATACTTTCTTCACGAGAACGCAAGAACTCTAGAAAGTCTAACCCTTGGCATGTGCACGTTTCAGAAACAGTGAGAAGAGAAAGGTATTCCTCGATACCCTTCGTTGTAGATGTGCCGCGCATGACATTCCGAAGCATCGCAAACGCCTTAATGGCGTGCTCAGCGTTATTGTTGTTCCACGGTATCCCATCATAGTTTAGGAACGTAAACAGCTTGTTCTTATTTTTTTCGAAACGGTCCTTGCACTTGATCGCAGCCTCGCTCTGATAATCAACAAATATGGTTGTCCGATAGAATCGCTCCACCCCGCCAAGATGCCTCTTCAAGAAATACGTCTTGAGCCCATGTTGATCCACCGTTTGCACGACTGCCCTGAGGAGTTCCGTGAAGCCACCGACTATCCGTCTTAACTCCACGTCAAACGGGTTCTTCAACGTCTCTTCATTTAGGTCTCTCATCAAATGGATCAGACACTTCTGTTGTGGACATGCGATGGAGTCATAAGCTCCGTAGGAGTCCGACACGAGTACGCCATTGAATTCTCGCAGCAGCGCCTGAACCACGTCCGCCTCACGAGTCTCCGCGTACACGTAGGCCACCTCGCGGAGATTCGTGAAGACCCACACATATCCCTCCTTACCCTTGACGTTCGCTCTGGTCTCATCGGCATGGACGAGCCCTCCGCGTGCGATTGAGTCAAGAATGTGTTGCTTCGCCTTTCCGTAAAACGCAGCGACCTCTGTTTTGAACTCTCCAACCGTACTAACCGTCAAAGCGAGACCAAAAAGTCTATTCGTCGCCAACGTTGTAACCCTCTGCGGGATCCGGAGATGAATAATATGATAAATAAGGTACGATTTTAGGTTCCAGCCAAACTTGTATCCGTGTCGAGTGCGCCACTCTTTAGGCAAGCAAAAGCGCCGTCGACATTTGGAGCAACGGCACATCTGAAAGACGTACCTCACGATCCATCGTTTTGCGCCGAATCGACCGATATGAATGTCAATCAAGACCTTCTCTTTCGTTCTTGTCCTCGTGGTCGTTGTCGTTACCCATCGTTTTGCGCCGAATCGACCGATATGACTGTCAAAGATCTTCTCTTTCGTTCTTGTCTTCGTGGTCGTTGTCGTTACCGGATGATTACAGTGCGGGCAATGGGTTGGGGTGGGGTACGCAACCACTTTGTTTTCACGAGGGTTGCACATCGCAGGTGCTGCGTGAAGTTTGTTTCTACGCTTACCGGATCGCACATAGACACGGTCACGCTGGTAATTCCAGTACGCGGCTTTATTTATCTCGCTCATTGCCGGCAATACGAACGATGGTGTTCCAAATTGATATGGATGCTCTTCTTTCATGGATTCAACCTGAATAACTTCTCGATTGCTTTTTTCGACGACCGTCGATTGCGCTGGCGTTTTACAGATTTCATGAACTGTTTGTGTCACCAACTCTAGCGCCCGGCAGTCTTCGGAGTTGTATGTGATGAGCTTTTCTTTGATTCTGCTATCGCGCGAGCATTCCCACTCGCTACGCCACTGAATAGTCTGCGCACCGGAGGCGTCGGACACCGACCATCTGAAGCCGAGCCACCCAGCAACGGATTTGAGTCCGTTGGAGCACACAGGAAAATAAATCTGGGCGAAGATAACGGGCAAGACGTTCACAGCAGTGTTAATGGCGTTGAACGCCACTGAAGCTTCGGGCGGATCGCCGTAGCGTTTACGCATTCGTCCTAAAAACGTCGTCTCGTACCTGCCGTAGTGGAGCAACACAGGTTTGGCAATGTTGGACAGGATACCGAGCAGATCAGTCCAGATGCGTCTTTCCTCGTGCGGGTGGTCAGCCCACAGGCTATGCTCCACGAAGGCATCGCCCGTTCTGACACGAACGCCAATGAGGTAGTAAAAATCGCGATCTGGAAGTCCCTCGACGTCCAGATATACCGGCGTGCCCTCAATGTTCAGTTCCGGATTGCCGGTGATGTGGATCTTGCGCTCCCGAATGGCCAGGGCTTTCAGGGAATGGTGATACTTCTCGCGGTTGCTAGCGCGCCGCTTCGGTCGCCGGCGCGGGCGGAATGTATAGGACAACTGGGTGACCGTGAAGATGCCCTTTCCGTGGAGCTTCTTACGATCCTTCGTTGCCATGCCAGGCAACTGGCTGAGGTCGTCTTTCTCTGTCGCCTGCTGTCGGCACCGAAGTTGAAACTCACACTCACCGCAGTGCCGATTCAGAACGAGGTCAGGCGGCGTTTGGCTGGACAATAGCACTCGGACCTTTGCAATCAACTTGCGCACGCCGGCCACGAGCGGAGGGATCCTGACTTTCAGTGCGGCCTGATCGTCCCCATGGATGATCTTGCCAAGGTTGACATCGCGACCCAGGACTTTGGAGAGGACAAGTGCATCGAACGCGACCAGGATCTTGTCTTCACTAGTGAGTTTATTGTTGGCAAAAAATCGAATCGGGACGAATTGCGATGGTTGACCTGACCCTTCTGTGAGGACTCGCTCCACGGCGTGGATGCTGGACTCTAGATCTTCCGCACGGGCGACAAGCTCGACAGCTAGTCGCCATTGAGCGGTCTTGAGGTCTCCTGCGCCAGTTGGGCTGTTGGCGCGGTCGTTGATCGGGACTCCCTTCATCAAGCGGTCTAGCGCATCGTTTCGGTAGGACTCGTTCTGGGTGTCTACCCAGTTCGCGTACGGGTTGTCCTCGTTTGCCTCGCCGAGCGACCGGAGAAAGCATTTTGTGGAACACTTGACGTATGCTTCCAGTAGGCGGGATGTCAACGTTATAGGCGACACGTCCATTCTTTCGTTCCTACCCTAGCGCTCAATCCTGAACGCCTCTGCCGATGATCGTGTGACGGCTCATGAGGTGGCCGCACTTCGGGCAGCAGCGCCGAAAGAGCCTGATGTTTCAGACCGCGGGGCACCCAAGGCAGGATGCGGAGTAAGAGTAAGAGCAACCTGATGATAGCGGTCTCGGTGCAACGTGCCCAGTCTCGACATCCGCTCATCTTTAAGACCGTCTATTTGGCCGGCACAGTTGCGAAAGCCGTTGAAACCTTAGGTGCCGGAGCCATGGCCGCCGGTGGCGCCGACGGAGGGAGTCTTCGGCTCCTCCTTCGCGCCTCCGCAGCTCATCACGGTTAGAGCAGCGGGCGTCGAAACGAACTTTGTTATGGTGGGCTCCTCCGCCTGAAGAAATAGGAAAAACAATGCGCCCGTTGCCAGCGTCCTGTGCCAATGCAACGTTGCAGTGATGCCGGATCGGTCCTCGGTGTGGCCGATCGGGCTGCCCGCGCGTGCTTCACCGTCCGATCCGCTCTACCGGGGCGCTTCGCAATGGACGTTGCGGCAAATCATGCAGTCCCCGGGCGGGCCAAGTCAAGCGCGGTGACTTACTGGCCCATCTTGAGGTTTCAATCGATCACAACGAACTGGCTTTACCGCATCCGTGACGGTATCCGGTGCTCCGGAGTGCTTATCGAATTTCGATCACAGCATCGCCGGCGGCCAACATATCACGCAACTCAGGCAGTACTCTCGAAAACGCCTGCAGCAATGCAGCCTTCCGGCAATTGCCGAGCCGAACCCAGACCACCTGCGGTGGGATACTGCCTTGACGATTGGCTAGAGCCTGAAAATCTTCGTCCTTGGTGATGATCGTTAGGCCTCGCTCTTTGGCGTACTGCCAGATTGTTCGGTCGTCAGCTGCCTCTAGCGCGACATCCTGCACATGGGTGCATTCCCAACCGTTGGCAGCAAGATAATGAGCCAAGGCCAATGGCAACTGATTGTCGACCAACAGGGTCATGCAGAAATCAGGATGGCATGGTCGGTCTGGACTGCGGCATATTCAAGCGCTGCCAGAATGTCATTTTCTTCGAGGAGGGGATAGTCCTCAAGAATTTCCTGATGGGACGCCCCCGCGCCAAGCAGGCCCAAAACATCTGTGACACGGATGCGCAGGCCGCGAATGCACGGGCGCCCGCCGCATTTGCCGGGTTCGATCGTGACCCGATCGAGCAGACTGGGTTTCATGATTCCTCCAAAGAAGAAAGAGCGTATTTGCGAGTATGACGTTCATACATTTGATTAGCAAGATATATGGCCAGCCTCCCATCCCCCCCTGTAGCTGTACCAATCATTTGGCAGGAAGTCCGGTTGCTGGGCTTCTGCTTTCTGAACGTCTAACTGGCTATATAGGGTCGCCTCCAACCGTTCAGAACGCCAAAATATTCTCGCTCCATTACCCAGATTTTCCCGGTCTGGGGAGCCACGCAGGTCTCGAGCACAACCATTATTGGATCGTAACCACTTCGCACCAGTGCCCACTTTCATCCCCTTTGGGACGCCAGCTTAACGCGGTTTTTCCTCGAATAGCGCCCCGAGCCGTGTCGTCCCCTGCAATACATAACCGTCGTCTTGGGCTATGAAGCAAATCGGCGCTGTCTGCCTGCCCCGTAGATTTGTGCCCCAAAAGCTCTTGCTGTGTGTTGCTATCTACGACCCGGGTGCATCATCGCCTTCAACAGTTCTATGATTTCCGAAGCGCCGAGTTCATTGCCGCCGCCAAGCGACGCCCGAATCGGCTCGAATAAGCGGTATATGCGCCTGTAAGCAGCGACGGTGGGCGCGTGCGAATTCAGGTCTCGACCTTTGAAGTTGGAGAAGCTGCCCATGTCGTCGATCATGAACTGCGCCACGTTTAGATGCTCCGCCTCGTAGTTACCATCGAAGCCACGGAACATAACGTGCTTACCGAAGGGCTGCGCTTCCTTTTCGATGCGCTCCTTCTCTTTCTTCGGAAGCTTGGCATAGCCAATTTCGATGAAGGACCACATGTCCAGACCACGCCACAGACGCGTCGCGGCCGACCTCGAAAGGAACCTGAGCGAGCCACCACCGGTTGATCACCAAACCTACGACCGGGGAAATTTACTCTGACCAAACTGGGGAAAAATCGTCCGGCTTTGACCTGCAACTCCTGCGCCCGAATTGCGTCAAACACCTACTTGAGTGCATCGCCGGGTTATACCTGTATCTTCATTCCAGTTGCCCCGACCTCTTCCGCACCTGCTCTCGGCGCCTCGGCTCGGTGAGCTGGGATTGAATTTCCTATCGTTTCGCCGCAAGGGGCACGCGGTCGTTTGCGTTTGGGGCCGCAAGGAGATCCTGAAATGAGAAAGAGACATCGGTTAGGGGGCCCAATCACTGTTGGTGTGCCTGTCGCCCTCATGCTGGTCGCCCTCACCGCCACCGAGAGTCAGAGCCAGACGACCGCGATGACGGGGCGCATTGACGCCGGGACGTTCCACGCCTGTGTGGTGCTTTCGGAGGGCACGGTACGCTGCTGGGGGCGGAACACCTATGGCCAGCTGGGCGATAGCACCAGCACGAACTCCACCACGCCGGTTTCGGTGAGCGGGATCAGCGCCGCCACGGCGATTGCGGGCGGGGGATCCGCTATCACGGGTGACGCAGCCCATACCTGTGCGCTTTTGTCGGGTGGCACGGTCCGGTGCTGGGGACTGAACAACGTTGGCCAGCTGGGTAATGGCACCAACACCGATGCCTCCACGCCGGTTCAGGTAAGCGGGATCAGCACCGCCACGGCGATTGCCACCGGGGGAGCCCATACTTGTGTGGTGCTTTCGGATGGCACGGCACGCTGCTGGGGGCTTAACAACACCTATGGCCAGCTGGGTGATGAAACCACCACGAACCGCTCCACGCCGGTTCAGGTGAAGGGGATCGGCGGCGCCACGGCGATTACCGCCGGGTCACACCATACCTGTGCGCTTTTGTCGAGGGGCGAAGTGTGGTGCTGGGGGAGGCAAGATTCCGGCCAGCTGGGTAATGGTGTCTTTAGAAACCAGAGGGCCCCCTTCGATGCTCAACTTAAGCCGGTTCAGGTGGTCGGGATCAACACCGCCACGGCGATTGTCGCCGGGGATGTCCATACCTGTGCGCTTTTGTCGGATGGCACGGTTTGGTGCTGGGGGAGTAACTTCGCGGGCGGGCTGGGCGATGGCACCACTACGAGCTTCGCCACGCCGGTTCAGGTGAGCGGGATCACCACCGCCAAGGCGATTGCCGCCGGGACTTATCATACCTGTGCGATGCTTTCGGATAGCTCAATGCGGTGCTGGGGAGGCAACTACTTTGGCGCGCTGGGTAATGGCACCACGGGTAATGGCACCGACGCCGCGAACACCACCACGCCGGTTTCGGTGAGCGGGATCAGTACCGGCACGGCGCCTACGGCCGGGGGACTCTATACCTGTGCGACGCTTTCGGATGGCACGGCACGCTGCTGGGGGTCTAACTTCTATGGCCAGCTGGGTAATGGCACCAACACCGATGCCTCCACGCCGGTTCAGGTGAGCGGGATCAGCACCGCCACTGTTCAGGTCCCGGTGACTTCCGGGACCATCCTCAGCATCACCAAACGGGGCGAAGGGACAGTCACCTCCTCCCCCGCAGGGATCAACTGCGGGCCGGACTGCTCCGAGCCGTACGCCAGTGGGACGGTCGTCACGCTCACACCCACTCCGGCGGCCGGGTGGAGATTCGACCGCTGGCGTGGGGATGCCGACTGTACCGATGGGGTGGTCACCATGAACGCGAATAAGACCTGCACCGCGGAGTTCAAGAACTAAACAACTCGGTCACGGTTCCGGCTGAAGAACATTCTCACGCCGGAACCGTCCCAACAAAATTTCGACCCACTGGTGCCTAGCTTCATCCCCTTCGGGACGCCAGCGATATGTCGACTGATCGTGATCTGCACTTTCTTCCATTCTTAATCCAGGCAATCAATTACGATTTTTCACCAGGCGCAAGCACGCCGAACTCGCGGCGGCAGATCTCGGCGAGCGTCGCGACGCCTTGGTGGATTTCCTCGTGGCTCGGACTTGCGAAGCACATCCGCATCCGGCTCCGGCTGTGGCCCTTGTTCACCGACCACTCAGGCCCCGGATTGATCGCGACGCCCGCCGCGAGCGCCGGCTGGTAGAGCTTCATCGTGTCGACCCCGTCAGGGAGCTTCACCCAGAGGAAGATGCTGCCCTTGGGCTCGTCGAACTCCGCGGTCGTGCCGAAGTGCTCGTTGAGCGATTCCATCAGCGTCTGAAGCTTGGCGCGCAAGCCGCGCCGCAGCGCCGGAACGTGCTTGAAAAAATTTGCGGCGCAGTATTCCGCGAGCACCATCTGCTCCAGCGCGCCGGTGCCGGCATCCGTCTTGAGCGCGAGGATGCGTGACATCACGTCCCACGGCGCCACGATGTAGCCGACCCGCAGCGCGGGCGCGATCGACTTCGAGAAAGAGCCGATGTGGATGGCGCCACCGTGCTCGCTCATGGCGTAGAGCGCGGGCGGGCGTTCTCCCGACCAGACGAGGTCGCAATAGCAGTCGTCCTCGAAGATCGGCACGCCATGCGCCACTGACAGCCGCAGCATCTCCTGGCGCCGTTCCACGGACAGGATGGTGCCGGTCGGGTTCTGCACGGTCGGAATGGTGTAGATGTATTTCGGTCGAATGCCCTTGCGCTTGAGATCGTCGAGCGCGGTCGCGAGCGCGTCCATCCGCATGCCGTCGCGCTCGAGCGGGATGCCAACAGGGGTGACGCCGAGCCGGTTCAGCCGGTTGATCGAGCCTTGGTAGCAGTCCTCCTCGATGATGACCGTATCGCCGCGCTCGAGCAGCGTGGCGTTGACCAGATCGAGCGCCTGCAGCGATCCCGATGTAATCAGTATGTCATCAGCGGAGCACGCAATGCCCGCATCGGCCTTGAGCTTGGTTACGAGGAATTCGCGCAGTGCGCGGTAGCCCTGCGGTCCGCTGTTCAGCCCATAGGTCGAGAGTGTCCGTCCCTCGCGTCTGAGCACCGCTTCGGTGGCTGTGATCAGCCCTTCGAGCGGAAGCCCGTCGGAGTCGTTGTTGCCGCCGGTGAAATCGTACTTGACGTGCCCGGTCCAGCGCGCGACCGGCGGCGGCAGCCTTGCGGGAAAAAGCGGCGCGAAATCGAACGACGCGGAATTCATGGCTACGAGCCTCCCTCTTTGAGCCTTTTCGACACGGAGACGTCTCCATGCCGCATCCGTTTGGCATTGGACAACGTCGGCGACTCTCGGGTCAATCGCGAAGAACAAGGCAGTCCATGCGAACCGGTGAGACTTTTGCTCTCGCGTGTGGTGAACGGCCTGGATTAGTGCCGTCCCACGCGCCGAGGCCGCCAGTGGCGCGACCTGTGATGGGCGAGGTGGTCCGGTTTCTCGAATAGCTTGATCAGGATCACGCCGGCGAGAAAGCCGCCCAGGTGGGCCCAGAAAGCGACACCGCCGGTCTGTTCGGCGACGATGCTGGTAATGCCGCCGAAGAACTGCAGGAACGCCCAGTAGATGAGCATCGCCCACGCGGGCAGTGTGATCGACGTAACGAACACTCCCAGCGGCACTAACGTGAATACCCGCACGCGCGGGAACAATACGAGGTAAGCGCCCATCACACCGCTGATTGCGCCGGAGGCGCCGACCATCGGCACCCTGGACGAGGGGTCGGCCACCACCTGCGCCAGCGCAGCTCCCAGCCCGGTCAGCAAATAAAACGCGAGGAAGCGGGGCCGCGTCATCGAGTCCTCGATATTGTTTCCGAAGAGCCACAGAAACCACATGTTCCCGAGCAGGTGCATCCAGGAGCCGTGCAGGAACATCGACGTGATCACGTTTGGGACCTGGCGGCCGGGATCGGTGAGGCACACCAGGCCTTCCCCCATGGGAAAGCGAGTGCCGGGAGGGAGTGATGCGGTGAGCTCTCCGGGGATGAGGCCGAACTCGCAGACGGAGCGCGCGAGCGGAAGCGTAGCGCCTCCGCCCTGGACCAGCAGCCACGCGAGCACGTTGAGCGCAATGCTGGCGTTTCCAGCCGACGCGCCAATGTGCTGAAGCGTGAGGGATCGATCCAGGCGAGTTCAACCAATAAGCACCAGGCGGATTCCAGTCCACGCCGAGCGAAGCGAGCTTCGGCCATCCACGCGAGGGGCGCCGGGATGCGCCGCCAGGACGGAATAGTGGCTACTTCAGCTTCTACAGCGGCCCAATCGCCGCCTTGCAATGACATGAACGCAGCATGCGCGTGCGGCCTCTCGCGGCTGTAAGATAGTCCCGCCGCCAAGCCCGCCAATGATCGCCACGTCGAGGCGAGCCAGTCGCGCGCCTCTTTCGCGCCCAATACGAGGTTCGCGGATGGGACTACTCGCAGAGCTATGCCGCGCTGGGAGGGCCCTCGAACAGGCGCGAATCGAAGGGGTACTTCGCGACCTCGACAACCTTTATCCGTCCGCCTCCGGGTGGTTGAAGGTCGGAGTCGGCAGGGTTGAGGAGGTAATTCTCGGTCTGTGGGGCAAGTGCGCTCGGAACGACTAATACCGCGGATTTCCCCCCACGCA
>MERG01000431.1 GCA_001771985.1 Betaproteobacteria bacterium RIFCSPLOWO2_12_FULL_62_13
CTCGAGGACTCTTGGGACGCCGTCAACGAGTGGTTTCTCAACCATGACCTGACCGATGGTCTGCCGATCGTGCCGCCCACACAGCCTCGCGTGTCGGCAATGGTGGAATACGTCGAGCGCACTCTCGGCTGGCAAGCGTCGGACCTCATTGGCACGCTTGCCCCCAAGCAGGGGCAGGCGACCGTCGAAAAGATCGCCGCCAATGCAGTCATGGCAGGATGCAAGCCGGAATACATGCCGGTGCTGCTTGCATGCGTACAGGCGATTGCGGATCCCAAGTTCAATCTCGATGCCGTCCAGACGTCAACGCATAACACCTCGCCCCTGCCGGTCGTGAACGGGCCGGTAACGCGAGCCATCGATCTCAACTGGGGCTACAACAACACCGGGAGTCGGTGGCGAAGCACGAGCACGATAGGGCGCGCGTTGCAGCTCATCATGATCAACGTCGGCGGCACGCCAGGATCGATCAACATCCACACCCAGGGCCATATTGCCCGTTACCAGCATTGCATTGCAGAGAACGAGGATGAGAACCCCTGGGAGCCGCTGCATGTCGAGCGCGGCTACGCGACCGAGACAAGCACTGTCACCGTTATACCGGCGTGTACGGCCGCAATGATCGATGACAACGGCGGCAGCCAGACGGCCAAAGACCTGCTGAAGACGTTGTCGCGCTCCATCGCTTATGTCGGGAATCGAAACGTCAACGGCAAAGGCCAGCCGCTGTTGATCCTCGCGCCCCAGCATGCGCGGCTCATCAGTCTCGGCGGATACAGCAAGGCCGATGTAAAGCAGTTCATCTGGGAACGTGCGCGCGTGCGGTTTGGCGATATTCCGCGGGGTAACCTGGTGAATTACAGCCGGCATAACCTCAAGTTCTATGCCGACGTGGATGATGACTATGGGGTCCCGATTGCGGAAAGGCCCGAAGACATCGTGATCGTCGTCATGGGAGGCGCCGGCACTCACAGCCTTTCCGTGCAGACGCGGCTCGCCTCGGAGAACGTTACGGTACCGATTACACGCAAGGATGGAACCCCGTGGCAGCTCACGGGATGATATTTTCAGCAACGTCAGCTCTGCGTTTCAATCCTATAACGGTACGGGGAGGAATCATGCGAAACATTCTCTATGTTGCACTGGCTGTATCTCTTGCCACCATCTGCGGAGCTACCCAGGCGCAGTCCTATCCCACCAAGCCGATCCGGCTCATTGTTCCGTTTGCTCCGGGGGGCACCTCAGAGGTGCTCGGGCGCATCATCGCGCAGAAAATGAGCGAGCATCTCGGTCAGCAGATCGTCGTAGACACGAGACCCGGCGCCTCAGGGGGGCTCGGCACAACGTTGACTGCGAATGCAACGCCCGATGGTTACACCCTGTTGTTCACGTCGCTCTCGCCGATCGTGATCAACGTGAGCGTGCAGAAGGGGAAGCTTCCCTACGACCCCGAGAAAGATCTCGCCCCGATTTCGGTGATCACGAAGGTGCCTTCGGTATTCGCCGTGCAAGCTGATTTCCCACATCGCACGGTGAAGGACTTGATCGCGTTCGCCAAGGCGAATCCGGGGAAACTGTCGTACGGCTCCTCGGGAACCGGCAGCGTCAATCACCTCATTGTCGAACTGTTCAAGTCCGCGGCAGGTATCGAGATGCTGCACGTGCCGTTCAAAGGGGCTGGACAGGGCCTGATCGCGCTGAGATCCAAGGAGATCAATATGATCTCGGCGGCTCCCCCCGCCGTCCTTCCACATATACGATCGGGCGTATTCCGGGCCATAGCGGTATCCAGTGCCACGCGGTCGCCCGCACTGCCCGACACGCCGAGCATCAGCGAGTCAGGCATACTCGGCTTCGATGTCAGCGCCTGGTATTGCCTGATGGGGCCGGCCGGAATACCTCGTCCGATTATCGACAAGGTCCGCTCTACTCTAGTCAAAACCATCACTACCGCGCCCGTCTCGGAACACTTAATCGCGCAAGGCGCGGCCCCGGCACCTACCACGCCCGAGGAGCTCGCCAAATTGATCAACGGCGACCTCAAGAGATGGGCAAAAGCAGTGGAGGTCGCCGGGCTCAAGCGCTAGTTCGCTCATCGCAGGGCAAACTGAGATCGGGTTGGGCCGGACGCGCCCTGCCCGACGAAAAGGTCCGGCGCGCTTTGGGTTCATGCAACCAAAGCTCGCGTTCCGGAATATCGGCAGCGGCACAAGCGCGCGTTACCACTTTGCGCATCGTCGACGCCCCTTTCGATTTTCGATCTCTTGCCATGCTTTTCGAGGCTACGCTGCCTTGAACATGAAGTCCACGTGTACCGCGTCAAACGGAAATTCGATTTTGCCGCCGGCGTCCTTGCGCAGTATTCCTGCCACCAACAGCGCATGGACGTCCCGGTGCACCCCCTTGCATCGCGACCCGCCCGGCGCGCGGTTTCACGCAAAGTCATCGGCCCTTGGCCTGCCATCGCCTTAATCAGCTCCCAAGGTTTGGCAGTCAGCACCTTCCACAGCAGCTCCGGTGTAGCAAAACTGATGCGCGCATTCGAGTCCGCCTTGCGCCTCTTCCAGACGCGCACAAGATCAGCGGATACTTCGCACGGCGTGCGCACACCAAGAGTCACGGTTTTCGTTTTGCCACTCCTGCTCTCTACGCGATGACCGCTTCGAGCCGGATCTCTCCAGCGATAGCGCTGACCTTCTTCATTCGTCCATGGCCTGGAAGCACTTCTTCGGCAACACGCACCAGTCCGAAGCGCTGCAATTGAGCTACCTCACGCGTTACCGCGCTGCGATCGCGTCCCAGCCGCGATGCAAGCGAGCCGATCGAACCGGGGTGTGCTTTGACCGTTCGCAACAGCTCCAGCTTTGCTGGGCTCAGCACCTGCATCATATCAACCGGGTCTTCGAAGGTAATAAGTCGCGATTCTGGCAGGCGCCGACCCGTGCGGGCGCGCTTCGCGTAATTCCGCCCCCGCTCGAAGAACTCGCGTGCCGTGCCCACCCGCACAGTTGTCCGCTTCATTGCCGTCTTCCTTTCAAATAGGCCCTTACTTCAACCTCAAATCTTGCCTCAATTTCATCGAAAGTGGTCTCTTCTCCTGACATAGGATAGCGCGAAACTATCCGGTTTTGGCACCGATCAGGGGGCCGAGCCGAGAACTGGTGCGGCGCCGCACTCGGCCGGGGAGCCGGGGAAGGCGAGGCCGATGCGTGGTGGCGGGCGCACGGCGAAGCGGATTCCCGGAAAGGGCGCCTTGAGCCCTTCCTCCAGGAGATCAAACACCTCGTCTCCACGGAACGGGTAGTCCCAGAGCTGGGCGACCGTCTTGCCCTCCAGTGAGGATAACCGCGGCGCAAGCCGCCTTTGCTGCATCTGCCGCGGCGCCCGCGGCTACAGCACCTCGTAGTACCCATCATTGCTTGTGTTCAACACGTGTTTCATCCCTCTCTTGTAAAGAGACAACGGCTCGGCAAACGATGGCGATTCAAAAGCAGGCGCGTACCCGCGCTCGTTGTAGCATCTAAGTGAAACGGCCTACGAGAATCTGGAGTGGATGTCGCTGAGCAGCTTACCCGCAAGATGCTTCCCTTAATCCATCTGCAGGCCCAATTGCTGGATGACGCGTGCCCAGCGCTCAATGTCGCTTTTTAAAAGCGCCATAAACCGCTCGGGTGTGCTGCTCGTCGGATTGGCACCCAGTCCTTCGATCCGCCTCTGCACATCAGGATCCTTCATAATTGTGGCAATTTCCTGATTGAGTCTTCTGACCACGGCCGCTGGTGTGTGTGCCGGCACGAGCACCCCATACCAAGAACTAGATTCGTAGCCTAGCACGCCTGCTTCCGCAACGGTGGGCAAGTGAGGAAAGGACGGCAATCGCTGGGCGGTGGTCACAGCCAGTGCGCGCACGCGTTTCGCTCTCAGCAGCGGTCCGACGGCAATGGGACCGGTAAACATGACTCCGACCTCACCCGACGCAAGGCCGACTTGCGCGGCCGACCCACCTTTGTAAGGCACGTGCAGGATGTCCACCTTCGCCAGCGACTTGAACAGCTCGCCCGCTAGATGCGTGCCAGAACCCGTGCCGGCGGAGGCGAAATTGAGCTGTCCCGGGCGTCCCTTGGCCACCACAATCAGCTCTTTCACCGATGTGGCCGGCACGCTAGGATGCACGACGAGCAGATAGGGCGAGGTCGCAACGAGGATTACGCCCTCGAAGTCCTTGATGGGGTCATAGGGAAGACGCTTGTGCAGGCCCGCATTGATCGCGTGGCTGTTTGTCATCATGAGGATCGTATGGCCGTCGGGGGGCGACTTCGCGGTTATCTCAGAGCCAAGCATGGTTCCCGCCCCCGGCCGGTTGTCCGGCGTCACGGGCTGCCCTAGCGCTTCGCTTAGCTTCGGTCCGATGAGGCGGCTGATTGTGTCTACCGTACCGCCCACGCCCGCCGGAATGATCATGCGGATGGGCTTGCTCGGATAGGCTTGGGCCAGTGCCGCAGCAGCCGGCGCACCGAACACCAGAACGCATAAGCAGGCGCTCAATTTCGAGCGCGCTGCTTTCTTGAGGCAGACTCCATATCGCTCGGCCATAGGTCTCATGAGATTACTCCTCGATACGTGTGTTATTAACCGTCAGTGCTTGTTGCTTCCGCCGCCCTCTTTCCCGCACTCGAAAGTCCCTCGATGTAGAAAGTGATTTGACTGGAACCTGCTCAGGCCACCAGGTTGCCCCCGGCGGCCTTACTTCACCATTCCGAGCTCCATAAGAACGCTCTTCAGGAGCTCGTGTTCGGCTTTGATATATTCTTTCGTTTCCCTGCTATTTTTGTAATCGCTCACCCATCCGTTCTTCTCGACGGCCTGGCGCCATTCCTTGCTGTTCGCCATTCTTCCAAACGCGTCATCCCAGTATGCAACTTGCGCCGGCGACAGGCCCTTTGCTCCCAACACGCCGCGCCAAACGCTGAATTGCACATCGAGCCCCTGCTCTTTGAAGGTCGGCACCGTCGCAAGGACGCCATCCAATCTTCTGAGCGATGACATCCCGATCATTCTTATTCTCCCGGCTTCCAACAGGGATTTGAAATTCGCCGGTGTCGCCAGGAACATGTCCACGTGCCCGCCCATCACCTGCGCCATGCCGTCGCTGGATGAAGTGAAGACGACGACCATCAGTCTGTTCGGGTCGATATTCGCTGCTCGTGCCAGTAAGGCAGCGGTAATGTGAAAAGCGTTGCCGCGCGCCGCCGCGATGCCGATCGTCACCGCGCCTGGATCCTTTTTAAGCCGTGCAACGAGTCCCTTCGCGTCCTTGATCGGAGAATCCGGCCGAACCATGAACGCAACCGGCTCATTGATCAGGTTCGCGATCGGCGTGAAATCGAAGTAATTGAACTTCAGTTGTCCGGTGATGAAACCAGCCAACGGAGTAGACGTCTGCACGAACAGACGATGACCGTCGCCAGGGAAACGGTCGAGATAGCCCATCGCCACAGCATAACCGCCTCCGGGCTTGTTGAGCGCGATTATGGGCGAAGGGACGAGTTTGTTCGCCTGCAATATGGCTTGTACTGTTCGCGCCGTGTTGTCCACGCCGCTACCCGCCTTGGTCGGGATGATCATCTCCAGTTGTTCCGTCGGTTTCCATTGCGCGGCAAACGCTTGGTTATGCTGCAAACCCCAAATGGCGAGTGTGGCAAGCGCCCATAACGCCGCCCCCATAAAACCAAACCCTGCTTTCTGCTCACATCGCTGGCTCATCTGATTCCTCCTCGAAGTACGTCTTATGAATGGCTGCGCTCTTCATTCGCATGCCGGCTCGGAAGCGCTCGCGTCACGAGTCGTAGGTCTTCCACCTGCTCGAGCGCCCGCAAGGACGCCAGCGCTTTAATCGCGCCCTGATCGCCGAGATAGGGCGAGCTCAGGGCGAGAAATTTGTCATCGATAGTCGCGCGAGGTATCGGCGCAACGCGACCCGGCGGATAGTCGCTCACCAGCACGAATCGCGCACCGTCGTTCATTTCGATGGCGACGCGATGCGGCCAGCAGCGGGGAAACTCCTTTTCGAGCAGCGGGTCGTGCGCCACGTGCACCTTGCGCATCAGAGCGAGGACCCGCGGGTCGCGCGCATGCTCGTCCACGATGGCCGCGAGCTCGACCCTCTCTTTGTGCAGCGCGAGCGCGACTGCATATTGATGACTGACCACCGCATCGTACGGTGTCTTGAGTTCCGGTCGATCAGACACTTCGATCGACTGCTTGAACGTCTCTATGACCACGCGGCTAATCGCCGACACGTCGATGCCGTGCCTGCGCTTCAGCGCGAGCGCGGCTTCAATGGGTCCATGCACGAATCTGCATGTGGGATAGGGCTTGATGGTCGTCTTGGCGAATTCATATTCGCTGCCGAGGCCGGCATTGAGCCGCGATACGTCGCGCGCAGAGGCCATCACGGCACAAAAACCCATCGGCCCCTCGAGTATGGCGGGCGGGCCTCGCACGCCTTCCGCCCTGAGCTGTGCAACCATAACCCCCGATTGGGCTGCGCGTGCGCCATGAAAGGCGGAGTCGAGCATCGACCCGTCGATCTGATGCTGGCGCAAGCCGCCGGCCGTGGCGCCTGCGAGCCCGAACGTTTCCGCAACTGCGCCGGGGTTGAGCCCGAGCACGCGCGAGGCCGCCGCGGCTGCGCCGAACACGGTGCACGTGCCGGTGTTGTGGAAGCCGGAGGCATAATGGCTGGGGCTGACGGCCACGGCGACGCGTGAGGCGACTTCATATCCGGCGAGCACTGCGGAAAGGAACGTTTTCCCATCGCAGGCGTGCTTTTCCGACATGGCCAGGGCAGAGGCCACGACTGCGCTGCCGGCGTGCATCGTTCCCGGCTCGTACGTGTCGTCATACGTGTGTATGCGGCCGTGCAGCGCGTTCAGGAATGCGGCGTTCGGCGCAGGCAGCAACGACCGGGTGCCGACGACCGTGGCTTCCTTCGCATTGCCCCAACCGGAAGCCGCCCTTCTGGCCGCTGCACACGCTTCGACTTCCAGGCCGGAGTACATCACGCCTATCGTATCGACGACGTGATCGAGCACTTTCTCGCGCAGTTCCGCCGGCAGCTCGCGCCAACTTGCGTTCGCGGCCCACGACGCCAGCATCTTGCCTGCCCCTCCTTCCATCCACGGCTCCCCTGTCGCCATTGTTTCTACCGGAGCATTACGGATTTCAATCAATGCTCGTTTCTTCTGCCGGCATCTTCACGGCGCGTGCTTGAAGTCCGAGCCGCCCAGCTTCGTTTCGCTCGCGCTCCCGCGTCGGCGGACGCATTCCGCCCGACCCCGGGGTCAACAATCGCATGACGTCACCTTTCCGAAGCGTGACCGGCGTCTTATCCGCAACCGGTCGGCCATTCACCAGAATTCCGCCCGTTTTGCCGTCATGGCCGCCCAGCAGGCCCTTGGGCGGTATGCCGAGCTTGCCGTGCGACGCGCGCACCATCATCGGTAGCTCCGAGAGCGACTCGAACTCGAAATCCTGCCCGCAGCCGCCCGTGCACGCCCCGGCGCCCCCCGAGTCCCTGCGGATGCGCTTATGGTGCACGCGCACCGGCACCGTGGCTTCGAGCACTTCGATGGGAAGATTGGACGAATTCGCGGGGAAGCTTGCGCAATGAAGTCCGTTCTTGCGCGCCCGCGCACCCATGCCGCCCATGACGAACATCGATTCGGAATAGGCGCGGCCGTTGCGGTTACGCCCCGAAAACAGCACCGCGAACTTGTTGCCGGATTCGGCAACGAGCTTCTCGGAGAGCACGCCCTGCAACGCATCGATGATCGCATCCGGGATAAAGTGGCCGCTGCTCGATTTCAACCGGACGGGCGCCGGGAACCGCGGATTGAGAAACGAGCCTTCGGGCGCGCTCACGCGTATCGGCGCGAACATGCCTTCGTTATTCGGCAGCGCCGGACACAACAGGCACTTCACAATGTACGTGGTCCACACGTGCGTATAAACCAGCGTGCAGTTCACGCCCACGTCGCGCTGGTGCGAGCTGCCGGTGAAATCGATATCGAGCTCGCCGTCCCCGGCGGTTACCTGCACTTTGATCTCGAGTGGGCTCCCTGATCCTTCGATCAGCGTCTCTCCGCGATAGGTGCCGTCCGGAATCGCCGCGCGTATCGCCTGCCGCATGGCATTGCGCGAGTGAGCTATGATCGCGCTGCCGAGCTTGCGGAGATCGGGCATGTGCGTGTCGGACAGGAAGCGCTCGAGCCCTCTCTGCATCACCTGGCAGCCTGAAATGAGTGCCCGCAGATCGCTCGAAATCTGCAGCGGGACTCGCACGTTCGCTTTGAGCAGATTGAAGAACGTCTCGTTCTCGCGTCCCTGCGCCATGATCCGCGTGGGCGGGATGATGAGACCTTCTTCATAGACCTCCATTGGAGAAGCCGACAGGCAGCCGCCGATGTCGCTCATGTGGGCCATGCATTCGGCGAAGCCCACCAGGCGTCGACGATAAAACAGCGGGGCGACGACTGCGACGTCGTTGAGGTGCCCCATGATCCACCACGGGTTATTGGTTATCAGCATGTCTCCCGGGCACAGCGTCTCGCGCGGGAAATGCTTGAGCAGCTCGCGTGCCGCGATCGAATTCGTGCCGATTTTGGACGCAACCCCCGCGTCGGATATCAGCAGCTGCCCATCCGCATCGAGCAGCAGCGCGCCGAAGTCGCGCGCCTCGACCACGATCTTCGACATCGATGTGCGCAGGATGGCGTATCCCGCCTCGTCCACTACCGTGATGAGCCGGTTCCACAACACTTCCAAGTCGATCGGGTTGAGCTTGGCGCCGGAGCGCATACCGTCACCCGATCCTGATTGCTGTCTTTTTCTCACTGCTCACCTTGCGTGTTGAGCGCGCCGCGGCTTTCATCGCCACGCGCAGATCTCCTCTTTGCGCGACAAGGGCATTCGCGCCGGGACCGACATATACCGTCGACTCGGGCTCCTCGATGATCACCGGGCCGGAGAAGCTTGTGCCGAGCGGTAACGCATAACGGTCGTATACCGGGCAGCTCACGAAGCGGCCCGCTTCAGGCACGTAGACGTTTCTTTTTGCCTTCAGCGCCTTTGTTCCGGCTGCGCGTGGCGGTTTCAGCTCCGGCTCGCGACACCCGTCCTTCGCCGTGACGCGCACGCGCCATCTGACCGATTCGAGCCGGCTTTGCTCGACAAGCGCGTGATAGCGCGTCGCGTAAACAGCCGTGAAGTCGCGTGCGATGCGCTTCAACATGCGCGCATCGAGGCTGCGATTCGAGAACGGGACGTACAGCTCGTAGCTCTGGCCCTCGTAGCGTACCGCGACCTCGCGCGACACTGTCAGGCGCTTCGCACCAGGCACGCTGTTGCGCACGACGCGGGCGGCCTCGTGTTCCATCTCGGCGAGCATCCGGTTCCTGGCAGCGAGATCGCTCTCGAAGAGCGAGCCGATTCGGCCATGGAGCACTTCGAAAGACGGCTCGGCGACCAGAAACCCGAGCGCCGACATCACGCCGGCGCGCATCGGGTAGATGAGGTCAGTGATGCCGAGCAGTTCGGCAACCCCATAGGCGTGCACCGGCCCTGCCCCGCCGTATGCGAACAAGGCAAACTGCCGCGGGTCCTTGCCGTGCTCGAGGCAATGCACCTTCGCCGCGCGCGCCATGTTCGCGTTCACGACGCGGTGTATCGCGTACGCCGCTTCTTCCACTGACATGCCGAGCGGCTTTGCGACAGCCTTTTCAATCGCAGTACGTGCACATTCGATATCGAGCCGCATAGCGCCGCCGAGGAATGACTCGGCTGCGAGATAGCCAAGCACGAGGTCCGCATCGCTCACGGTCGCCCTCGTGCCGCCCAAACCGTAACACGCCGGCCCCGGAGACGCATTTGCGCTTTCCGGGCCAATCTGCAGCATGTCGAGCTCGTTTACGTGCGCGACGCTGCCGCCGCCCGCGCCGATTTCAATCATCTCGATGGCGGGGATTTGCAGTGGCAGCCCGCTTCCTTTCGCAAAGCGGTAGACGCGGCCAAACTCGAAGCTGGTCGCCTTGAGCGGCTTACCGGACTCGATCACGCAGATTTTCGCCGTCGTGCCGCCCATGTCATAGGCGATAACGTTCGGCGCGCCGGCAGCCGTGCCGAGGTAGGACGCTGCGGTCGCCCCGCCGGCCGGCCCCGACTCGGCGAGCCGTACAGGAAAGCGCGCCGCCGTCTCCACGTCGACTACGCCCCCATCGGAGGTCATGATCGAGAGCTGGCTTTGCACTCCGAGGTCGTGCAGCGCGCTGCGCAACCGGTCGAGGTAGCCCCTGACGACAGGTCTGACATACGCATTCGCCGCGGTCGTGCTCGCCCGTTCGTACTCGCGCAGGTCGGGCATCACGTCGCTCGAAACTGACACGCTGACCTCAGGCAGCCGCGCAGCGAGGATTTCGGCAATACGCCTTTCGTGGATGGCGCTCGCGTACGAATGCAGCAGGCACACGGCGACGCTTTGTACCTGAGCCTCCCGCAGCTTCGCCACGAGCGCGTCGATCCCGGGCTCGTCTAGAGGGGTGACGACTTCGCCTCGATGGTCCAGACGCTCGGCGACTTCGAAAACGAGCTCGCGCGGAACGATCGGTGCAGGAAGCTCGATATCGATATCGTAGATGTCGTAGCGGCTCTCCCGCCCCATCTCCAGAACGTCGCCGAAACCGCGCGTGACGATCAGGGCGGTCTTCGCGCCGCGCCGCTCGATGAGGCTGTTGGTGACCAGCGTGGTGCCGTGGATAACCCGCGTCACCCAGGCCGGCTCAATCCGGCTTTCTTCGATGACCTGCCGGATGCCGGCCATTACGCCGCGCGCGAGATCTTCGTAATCGGTGAGCACCTTGGCGGCGGAGACCCGCCCCGATGCGCCGCCGTAAGCCACGATGTCCGTGAACGTCCCGCCTATGTCCACGCCGATTGCGTAGGCGCCGCTCTCTTGCTTGACGCCCTTGCGCTTCGCCTTCACCGATTGACGCTCGTCACCCTTTTCATTGCTGTGCACTCTTCGCTTAATGCCTTTCTTCACTTATCACCGGTCACGCGTCACCATTCACCAGTCACTGTTTCACATGGGTATCTCGACATCGAGCATCGGCGCATGCTGTTGCGCGCCGTAAACATCCGTATCGCCGACATCGCCGGACGACACGCGGCGTGGTATCGTGCCTTTCAGCGCAAGTGCCGCCGGATAGGGCGTAAAGAGGATGTCTTTGGCATCGACCCCGTAGAGCTTCGCGAAGAGCGCCTCGTTCAGCACGCCGCTCCTCACCACCTTGTCGTAGATCTCCCTCGTCTCGAACATGATGTCGATAGTCACCTCGAAGGGACCCGCGTTCTTGCTCTTGCAGACCTTGGCCAGATCGCGCAGCTTCGCCATCTCAGTGCACCTCTTCGTGTTCGATCGGAAACATCGAGTACGGATCGTCGGGCTTCACCACGTGAAAGACCGAGAACTTGTAGGTCGGCCCCACCGAAATGTCGGACGGCGAGAATGGAAAGGCCATGTTGCCGCTCTTGCACAAGCGGCCGGGAAAATCGACCTTCGGAATGACGACACGCGCGATCGCGAGCACGGCTTTGGCATCCTCGGCGCTCGGCGAAACTACTTCGACTACGATGCCGAGCTCGTGCGAGGCGAACTGCCTGATCGGCTCGGCCGCGCCCATCACGCCGTCCTTGCCGTACACGTGAAAAACGAGATGGTATTTTTCGGGCGACACGCCGAAGCCGGCGGCCCGCGTCGCGACGTCGTCTCTCACGGTCTGCAGATAGGAATCGATCTGACCGATGAGGATCGGATCGCGCGTGCCGCAAATCGTAATCGCCCGGAAACCGACGAATTCCGCGCCTTCGAGCTT
>MERG01000432.1 GCA_001771985.1 Betaproteobacteria bacterium RIFCSPLOWO2_12_FULL_62_13
CAGAATCAGAATCCCGATCATTGCCAGCTTGACGGTGACCAGTGTCAAACCCGCCTGCAGTGCAAGCCCGACCAAAATCAGTCCCGCGCCCAGGGTGTCGATCACGCCCGCCGCGTGCATGCGGGTGAAGAAATCCGGCATTCGGATCAGACCTGTCGCCCCGATCACGCAGAAGACGCCGCCCGCCACGAGGCACGCCCAGCTCAGCGCATCGATCAGCATGCTCATGGTTGCCGGGTCTCCCCGTGCTCGCCCGCGTCGCCGAGGTTGCCGTATTGAAAGTACTTGAGCACCGCGATCGTCCCGACGACGTTGAGCAGGCCGTACACGATGGCCACATCGAGAAACTCCGGGCGATCCGTGAGAAATCCAATCATGGCGAGCAGCAGCACCGCGATCGTGCCGATCGTGTTGGCCGCGAGCGCCCGGTCAAACACACTGGGGCCGAGGCATGCCCGAGTCAGCGCCAGAGTGAGCGCAACCAGCAACGCCGCCGAGGCCGCCGCGAACATCACTTCATTCCCTCAAACTGCGTCACACGGCGGTCCATCTCGCCCTCGAGCAGGCCATCCGCGCCTTCGCGCGTCAGCGCATGCACCAGGATTTCCCCCTTATTGACATCAACGGAAACGGTCCCCGGCGTAAGCGTGATCCAGTTGGCATAGGTCACGACACCGACACTGGTCTTCTGGGAAGTCCTGACACGCACCAGCGTGGGACTGATCGGCAGCCGCGGATCAACTATGATCCCGGCGACATTCCAGGCACTTTTCGCGATCTCCTTGAACAGCCACGGCCAGTAAACGGGGATGCGCCAGATGAAGTTTATCGGAACGCTCTCATGGTCAACCACCTCCATGCGCCGCGCGAGCAGCACTACGCCGATCGCGGACGCCGCGCCGGCGGTTATCAGGAATGCGGTGAAGTATCCCGACAACAGCAGCCAGAACGCAAAGAGAACCAGGATTGAACTCAGCGTGTACAAGCAATTTCTCCGACGCCCTGATTCGATCGGCAAGCAGCCCGCGCCGGACATATCTGCGCCGGCAGGGCTCCTGTTTATTTATTGCGAGGCGCAGTGTAGCCGAATTCTACGAACTACGCGGCGCCGGCACAACTCCCTCACCACTTCACCGCGTGGTGGTTGCCACCGAAGCCGCACGTCACATGCAGGTCACGGGCTGCCTGATGTCATGCGCTTCGGCAGCTGGCCGCCCGCCTCCCCGCGGTAAAGCCGGCCGCAGCGCACCATCCATTTCTCGATTTCGACCGCAACGAAAATCATCCCGGCCCCGATTACGCACAGCGCCAACTCTGGTGCGTCGAGCGGCGCGGTCTTGAATATGCGGTTCAGCGCAGGAACGTAGAGTATCGCCACTTGCAGCGCCGCGGTCACGACCACTGCTCCGAGCAGCGGGCGGTTGGACGCGATCCCCATCGTGAACAGCGACTCGCGGTCGGAACGGATGGCGAGCACGTGCGCAAGCTGGGAGAGCGTCAATACCGTGAATACCATGCTCTGCCAGTGCGGGTGTCCGGAATGGTAGGCCCAGGCCTGGATCGCGAGCACGATGCCGCTCATCAGCAATCCAACCCACATGATGTGTTGCCACATGCCGTGCGCAAAAATGCTTTCCTGCGGGGGCCGCGGCGGGCGCTTCATGAGGCCGCGTTCCTCGGGCTCCACCGTCAGCGCCAGCCCCGGCAGACCGTCGGTCACCAGATTGATCCACAGAATGTGGATCGGCAGCAGCGGGATCGGCAGTCCGAGAAAAGGCGCCAGAAATATGACCCAGATCTCGCTCGAATTGGTGGTCAAGGCATACTTGATAAAGCGCCGGATGTTGTCGTAGATGCGGCGGCCGGCACGCACCGCCGATACGATGGTGGCGAAATTGTCGTCAAGGAGCACCATGTCTGATGCTTCACGCGCAACGTCGGTCCCGCCCTTGCCCATGGCGACACCGATGTCGGCGCGCTTCAATGCCGGCGCATCGTTCACTCCATCACCCGTCATCGCCACGTATTCGCTGCCATCCTGCAACGCTTTGACGATGCGGATTTTCTGTTCCGGATCGACGCGCGCGTAGACGCGGATATACCCGATGCGCTTCGCCAGTTCCTCCTCGTCCAGGCGCGCAAGCTGGCGTCCGGTCATCACCTCGCCGCCGCCGTCGGCAACGAGATCGAGCTGGCGCGCGACCGCGCGTGCGGTGACAGGGTGGTCGCCGGTGATCATCACGGGGGTAATGCCTGCAGCTCGGCAAGTAGCGACTGCCGCCCTGGCTTCGCCACGCGGCGGGTCCATGAGGCCGACCAGACCCGTAAACACCATGTCATACTCGATCGACCCGGCATCTTCCAGTTCTGGAAGTTCCGGCCACACACGGTAGGCCACCGCCAATACCCGCAGCCCATCCGCGGCCATGCGTTCCGTGATCGTTTCGATAGCTTCCCGTTCGAGCGGTACCACTCCGCCCCGCTCGAGCCGCCACGCGCAGCGCTGCAACACGGTTTCGGGTGCGCCTTTGGTGAACGCGACGATTTGGCCGTCCAGAAGATGAAACGTCGTCATGCGCTTGCGCTCGGAATCGAACGGCAGCTCGGCAAGACGTGGCGATTCGTGCTCGAGCGCCGCCTTCTCAAAGCCTGCACGCGCCGCGGCCTCGAACAGCGCCACTTCGGTCGGGTCGCCGGTTACTTCGCGCGCCGTCGCGATGGCGTCGTTGCAAAGCGCGACCGCGGTGAGCAAGCGTTGTCCCACCACACTTGGTTTATCATCGGGCCGCGTCAACTCGCCATCGGCGTAATAAGCCTCGACGCGCATTCTGTTTTCAGTCAGCGTACCGGTCTTGTCCGAGCAGATGTAAGTGATCGAACCGAGCGTTTCCACCGCCGGCAGGCGCCTGATCAGCGCATTCTGCTGCACCATCCGGTAAGCACCCAGGGCGAGCGAAATCGTCACCACCGCCGGCAGCGCTTCCGGGATCGCCGCCACCGCGAGGCTCACCGCGGTAAGAAACATGAGCACCGGCGGCTCGCCGCGCAACAAGCCGGTGACGAAGATGATGGCGCAGATCGCGAGCACCATCATCGCGAGCCGCCCGCCAAAGCTCGCGAGCCGCTTCTGCAGCGGCGTCTTGACGTCTTCCTCGTCCGCAAGCAACGCGGCAATCCTGCCGAGCTCGGTTGCCATGCCGGTGGCGACCACGACGCCGCGTCCGCGTCCATAGCTCACAACCGTCCCTTTGTAAGCCATGCTGCGCCGGTCCCCGAGCGGCGCATCGGCTTCCGCGACGGGCGCAACGGACTTGTCCACGGGTACCGACTCACCGGTAAGCGCCGCCTCGTTGACCTTGAGCCGCACCGCTTCCGTGAGCCGCAGATCGCCGGGGACGACATTGCCCGCTTCGAGCACCACGACATCTCCGGGCACCAGCTCGTGCGCCGGTATGGTTACTCGCTCGCCTGCGCGCAGCACACTGGCGTTCGGTGCCGCGATGCGCTTGAGCGCGGCCATCGCGCGCTCGGCGCGGTACTCCTGGACGAAACCGATCACCGCGTTTAGCACGAGGATGGCGATGATGGCGATGGTGTCCGCCGGCTCCCCGATCACTCCGGAAATCACGGCTGCGACGATCAGCACGATTATCATGAAATCGGCGAACTGGTCGAGCAGAATGCGCCAGGGCGGCCGGCGCCGAGCTTCCTGCAGTTCATTGCGGCCGTGGAGCGCGAGCCGCCGCGGCGCGTCGTCCATGGCGAGACCGGCAGCAAGGTCAGTCGCGAGCGTTCGTGCGACGGCATCTGCCGGCAGCGTGTGCCAGGGGAGCCGGTCCACCGTATGTTGCGAATCACTCGACATGGAGGGAGATCACGTGCGCGTTGAAGAATCCGGCAGTAGGTTAGCGCGCAACTTCGCCAGACACCCGGAAATGTAGCCCCATCGCGGCGCCTTGATCTTGTTCTAAATCAACAGCGATTGACGCGCGGCGGCGCGGGCGTGGCTGGACAGCGCGTATGATTCGGCGGCGAGCGCCGCCCGCAAGCATGCCGTGTCGAAGCCGTGCGGAGGCGAAGGCGAATCCGCATGAATGCGTGCGAACGCAAGTTGCGCCTTCGCGTGCCCCTGTTCCGCTGCGCGCCGGCACCACGCGGCGGCACCACGCGGCGGCGTGGCGCCGCTTGCCTCACTTATTTCCCGCGCGCGATCTCGCGGGGCAAAGCGAAGTCAGTCTGTGGATTGCTCGGCCAGCGGAGGTACTCGGTGTGCAGCCGATCGCCCACCTTGATCTTTCGTGTCTGCGTCTTGCCCTCGTAGGTTGCGGCGACCGAATACGTTCCCGCGGGCAACCTGGCCATGAAAAACGGCCCGTTGGCGAGGTGCTCGACGACGGTCTTGCCACCGGCGTCCTTGACGAGGACGTTAACGTCGGCCACGTAGTTTCCCTCGACCAGCGTAAACACCAGCTTGAGATTGAACTCCTTCTCGCGCGCCATTAACTGCGCCTGCCCATTCTCGCCGATGCCGCCGGACACGTATGACACGCCACCCGGCGCCCCGGCGCGTGTTGTTTCGCGTGGAGACACCGCACGCGCCGCGGGGGCCTCGCGACCTTCGGGAGGCAATACAAAGTCGCGCTGCGGGTTACTTGCCCAGCGCATGTACTCGGTGCGCAAGCGATCGGCCCGGAGCGAGACTTTGCGCGCCTGCGTCTGACCGTTGTATGCCGCGGTCACCGAATAGGTGCCCGCAGGTAATTTCGCCATGAAGAACGGGCCGTCCGAAACCTGCTCGATCACGGTTTTGCCGGCGGCATCCGCAATCTTGACGTTGACATCCGCCAGGTAATTGCCCTCGACGAGCGTGAATACCAGCTTGAGGTTGAATTCCTTCTCTTGTGCTTTGAGCCGCTCCTGGGACGCGACACCTACACCACCCGACACAAACGGCACAGTGCTTTGCGTGTTCATCCTCTCCGCGGCCCGCGCGTGCGTTGCTCCCAGCATCACGATCATCGCCGCCGTCAGTCCCACACATCTCATTCGTTGCATGATTGCCCTCCTCGCATTGTTGATCCTCAGTTAAGGAGGAAGAAGAACTGCCACAATTTAATTATGACAGCACCGCGTGCGAGTCGTTTTGACATGGATCAACCACCGGAGACGGGTGAGCGTCCCTGGATCAGGCGGCGGTGCCGGGCTTCCCCTTCAGCAGATCGACGAACGACGCCAGCAGATCCATCGGCACCGGAAACACGATGGTCGAGCTCTTGTCCCCCGCGATGCTGCCCAGCGTCTGCAGGTAACGCAATTGCATCGCCTGCGGCTGGCGCGCCAGCATCTGCGCCGCCTGCAGCAGCTTCTCGGCTGCCTGCAATTCGCCTTCGGCGTGGATCACCTTGGCGCGCCGAGTCCGTTCCGCCTCCGCCTGCTGGGCAATGGCGCGCACCATCGATTGGTCGATATCGACGTGCTTGATCTCGACGTTTGCCACCTTGATTCCCCACGCGTCGGTCTGAGCGTCCAGGATCTGCTGGATGTCCATGTTGAGCTTGTCACGCTCGGCGAGCAGTTCATCGAGTTCGTGCTTGCCGAGCACGGCGCGCAGCGTGGTCTGCGCAAGCTGACTGGTCGCCTCCAGGAAATTCTCGACCTGGATGATCGCCTTCTGCGGGTCCATGACGCGGAAATAGATCACCGCGTTGACTTTCACCGACACGTTGTCGCGCGTGATCACGTCCTGGCTCGGCACGTCCATCACCACGGTGCGCAGGTCGACCCGCACCATCTGCTGGATGCCGGGAATGATGATGATGAGCCCCGGGCCCTTCACCCTCCAGAAGCGACCCAGCATGAACACGACACCGCGCTCGTACTCGCGCAAAATACGGAACGACGCGATCACCAGGATCGCGACCAGTACGAGAATTCCACCCACGCCAAAAAAATCCCAGACCACGTTCATGTTGTGCCTCCCTTATTGAGTGTCGTGCAAATGCATGACAGCGTATTTGCACCTAAAATCCCCCTTCTCCCTTCCCTCATCCATGACCCTTCTCCCGGAGGGAGAAGGGAAACACTTGCCTCCCCTCTCCCCTCGGGAGAGGGGCGCGGGTGAGGGCTGGAAGGGCGGGGATGAGGGATGGGCGGTGTCACGCATTTTTGCGACGCCCATTAGGTTGTTCTTGCTCCGGCTCGACGCTCAGCGTGAGTCCGTCGATGCGAGTAACGCGCACCCTCTGCCCGCGCGCAAGCGGCACACGGCTGACGATGCGCCAGCGTTCGCCCTGCACCTGCGCCCATCCCTCGGTCTGCAAGTCCTCCAGCACCGCGCCCCGCGCGCCGACGATATGCTCGCTGCCGCTTACCACCTGGCGTTTCCGGGCCTGCACCGCCATCGCAACGATGGTGAACACGATCAAGGCGCTCGCGACTCCCAGCGTGACGACAAACGGCAGCGGCACGGCGTAGCCCCCGGCCCCCGGCTCGATCAGGATGACCGAGCCGATGATGAGCGCAACCGCTCCGCCGATGCCGAGCGCGCCGAAGCTCGGCAGAAACGCCTCGCCGATGATGAAAGCGAGTCCCAGCAGGATCAATGCCAGCCCGGCGTAGTTGATCGGCAGCAACTGAAACGCGAAGAGCGCGAGCAGCAAGCAGATTGCGCCGACCACTCCCGGCAGCACGAAACCCGGATTCGTAAATTCAAAAATAAGCCCGTAGATGCCGATCATCATCAGAATCAGCGCAATGCTGGGGTTGGTTATCACGGCCAGCAGCTCCGTGCGCCAATCGGGTTCGATCGCAGTTACGGCAGCGCCCTCGGTTTCGAGCGTGCGCGCGACGCCCTGCACCGTGACTTTCCTTCCGTGCAGTTGCTTGAGCAGGTCCTTGACGTCCTGCGCCATGAGGTCGATCACCTTGATCCGCTTCGCTTCCTCCGCCGACAGACTCACCGCCTCGCGCACCGCCTTCTCGCCCCACTCGGCGTTGCGGCCCCTCAACTGCGCGAGGCTGCGGATATAGGCCGCGGCATCGTGTATCTGCTTCCGGGTCATGGTGTCTTTGGGCGAGGCGTCGGGTTTTGCTTCGTCCTTCGCTTTCCTGCCCTTGCCTTTCTTGTCGTCTTCTTTTCCCTTGCCCTCCGGCTTCTTGTCGGGTTCTCCACCCGGCATGCCGATCTGAACCGGCGTGGCGGCGCCGAGATTGGTTCCCGGCGCCATGGCTGCGATGTGACTGGCATAAAGGATGTAGGTGCCGGCGCTCGCGGCGCGCGCACCGCTCGGGCCCACGAACACCGCCACCGGCACCGGTGCCGCTAGAATTTCCTTGATCACCTGGCGCATCGACGTATCGAGGCCGCCCGGCGTGTCCATCTGCAATACGACAAGCCCGGCCCCTTTGTCCGCTGCTTGGCGAATACCGCGCACCACGTAATCGGCCGTCGCGGGGCTTACCGCGCCCTCCAGCGTCAGCACCACGACCGGCGCCTGCGCCGCGTGCAGCACCGCCGCCCATAGTACCCATGCCAAGAACATGGCGGCAACCAGTGCGCGGTCTACCCGCAGCGCGCACCCGCGGCGCGCCGCAGCACCAGTTCGAATTAGGTGAAAAGTGCTCACTTGGCTTCGGGTTTCAGGCGTCTGGCTGTTACACGTTGGACAAGCTAGGCGGCAACCTGTTGCATGCCGCGCAAGCGCGCCTTCGCCGCCTCGGCAAGGAATTCCTGCAGCAGCGGGCCACCGTCGAGCAGGTGCGGGTCCCCCGGATCGTGAAACTCCGGATGCCATTGTACTCCAACCACGTAGCTCGGCCCGCTCCAGCGGATCGCCTCGATCACCGAATCCGGCACCGAGAGTGCCTCGACGACGAGATCCTTTCCCAGATCCTTCACGGCCTGATGGTGGATGCTGTTGACCCGCACCCGCCCCAGGTTCGGATAGAGCAGCGCCAGGCCCGTCCCGGCGACCAAGGCGATTTCGTGGAAATGCTGGTCGTAGGCTGCGGCGTCGCGGTGCTCACGGGCGTTGTCGTGCTGCGATGAGATGTCCTGGTAGAGCATGCCGCCGAATGCCACGTTGACGAGCTGCAGTCCGCGGCAGATGCCGAGCACGGGTTTGCCGGCGGACACGAATTCCTGCAGCAGATCGATTTCGTACATGTCGCGGATGCGATCACCCGCCCACTCGGGCTTGAGCGGCGTCTCGCCGTAAGTCAACGGGCTCACATCGGCGCCGCCCTGCAGCACCAACCCGTCGAGTTCCGTGACATAGTCTGCGATGCGAATGCTGCCGCGACGTATCAGCCCCCCGCCTTCGATCGACGGCAGCATGAATACCAGGGTGTCTGCCGTCATCAGCCAATGCGCGATCGACTGTTCCAGATATTGCAGCTTCTTGCCCTTGAAACCGAGTGCTGACGGCACGCTGTGCAGGAAGCGCGGCGACAGACCGATCTTGAGAGGTTTGTTCACGTCCGGCGATGCATGGTTAAAAAGCATGATCTCAAGCGCCCATCAGCGCGTTCCCCATCCACAATTCGCTCTGCATCCGCGCCACGTCGTTGAGCGAGCCGCGACTGCGGTAGGCTTCGCGCAGCCAGCCCGCGTCGCTGCGCTCGGTCACGACGTCGGCCATGAGCTGCTCCAGCGCCGCGGTGGCGCCGAGTTCCGCGGCATGTGGTGCGATCACCCGCAGCATGTCGAGTATATCCTCCTTGATGGTCACGTGCCGCTGGCTGTAGGCATCCACCAGCTTGCCGCGCAACCCGTAGCGGCACGCCTGGAAGCGGTTGTAGTTATATACCATGTAGACCTCGCGCGACGGCGGCAGCGGCCGTCCACACAGGATATAGCGGGCGAGCGCCTGGACATACGCCGCGAGCGCGGCCGCGCGCTCGACCGTCAGCGGCGTGTCAAACACCCGGATCTCGACCGTCCCGTACTCCGGTTTGGGCCGGATGTCCCAGTAAAAATCCTTCATGCTCTCGACGATACCGAAGCCGCGCATTTTGTTGAAATATTCGAGAAACTCGCTCCAGGATCGCACGAACGGCACCTGGCCCGAGAGCGGAAAGGCGCTCACCGTGTTGAGCCGCGAGGACTGGTACGACGTGTCCTCGCCCTGCTGGAACGGCGAAGAGGCCGACAGCGCGATGAAGTGCGGCACGTAACGCGACACGATATGCGTCAGGTACAGCGCCTCGTCGCCATTCGGCACCCCGATGTGCACGTGCTGCCCGAATATCGTGAACTGCTTGGCGAGATACCCATAGACCTCCAGAATGTGCTCGAAGCGCTCGGTCGGATAGATGCGCCGGTCGCTCCATTCGTGGAACGGGTGCGAGCCGCCGCCCGCTATCCGCAGGTTCATGTGCGCCGCCGCCTGCGCCACCGCATCGCGAATACGCCTGAGCTCCTCCACGAGCGAGCCATGATCACGATGAATCGACGTATTCACCTCGATCATGCTTTCGGTGATTTCCGGCTTTACCGCCCCGGGATGCCGTGTCTTCTCGATCAGTCCGATGAGATCAGCGGCATCGCGCGCCAGGTTGTAGTCGCGCGAATTGAGTATCTGCAGTTCCAGCTCGACCCCCATCGAGAACCCCGACGAGGATTTGAATTCCAGCATCTGTTCCATCATCCCCTTTCCTGCGCGGCCTCTCCGGCTTTCCTCAGGGCGAACTGCACCGCAATCGGACCGATCAACTCCAGTATCAGGACCGCCGAGAGCACGATCGCCGCGAGCCTGGCGCCGAACTCCGGATAAAGACCGGTCGCGTTATGGACCATCACGATCGCCGCCCCCGACATCGGCATCAGAGCAATGGCGAGGAGCCCGCCGCTGCCCGGCCGGATACCGCTTAAATGGACGAGACTCAACACCGCGACCGATTTGCCGACGAAACGGGCCAGGATGTAAACCGCCGCGATCGCGCCGCCGGTCATGAGCTCGTTCGTCCGCAAGGTCGCCCCGGTCACGACGAACAGCACCACGAAGAACAATTGCCCGATCTTCCCGGTATCGACCTGCATCAGGTCATGGTTGTGGTCCATGTTCTTTGCCATCACGCCGAAAGCGAGCAGCGCGAGCAGCACCGAGAGCTTGAGCACGTTGGCGCAGCCTATAGCCAGCACGATCAGCCCCAGCAGCATCACGAGATGCAGCTCCTCGCGCTTGCCCAGCCAGCGCCCGAGCAGGATGGCCGACCAGCTCGCGAGGTAGCCGAGCAGCAGCGAGCCCGCCAGCAGGTAGACCGGGTGCGAAAGCACGGTTACCCAGCCGGCGCGATACTCGAGGTGGATCCACGACAGCAGCATCGTCCCGACCACGAAGGCGACAACGCTGTTGATGGCGACGAGATTGAGCGCGCGTTCGGTCACCTGCCCCTCAGCGCGCAGTTCCTGCGCCACCAGCATGACCACGGCAGGCGAAGTGGCGATGCCGATCGCCGCCGCCACCGCCGCGTACAGCGGCTGAATGTCGAGATAGACGAGAGCAAGGTAGACACAGGCGAACGACAGCGTAGATTCCGCCGCCGCAGTCGCAGCGAACCAGCGGTCGCGCCGCAACCACTTGAAATCGAGCCGCCGCCCGAGCTCGAACAGGATCAGTCCCATCGCAATGTCCACGAATACCTGCGCTTCACGCGCAAGCTCGTGGTCGATCAGCCCCAGTCCGCTCACCCCCAGCAGGAGCCCGGTCAACACGTACCCGGTAATGCGCGGCAGTTTCAGCATGCGGTGCGTGATTTCGCCGCCGGCAAAACCGGCGAGCAGCAGCAGCCCGAACAACAGCACGGGATGAGCCGGCAGCGGGAAAGACGGCAGATAGCTCAGCGCACTCATGCGGGCGACACATGCGGCGGGCAATCGTCAGATCGGCACATAGTCAGGCACCGCCTCGGTTGCGTGATCCGCCGGCTGCGGGAAGGCGCTGAGATCCTTGGCAATCGCCGCGCGCAGAAAACTGTCCACCCACCAGAATATATCGGTTTCGCGGATCGAGCGCCGCATCCGGCGCATGCGCGCCCGGCGCTCCTCATCGCTCATGGTGAACGCGCGATGCAGCATATCCGCCACCCCCTCGATGTCGTACGGGTTGACCAGCAATGCCCCGTTTTGCAACTGCGCCGCGGCTCCCGCGAATTCGGAGAGGATGAGCACGCATTCTTCCTCGATGCTGCATGCGCAGTATTCCTTGGCGACCAGGTTCATGCCGTCCTTGAGCGGCGTGATGAGCGCGATATCGGCGGCACGGTAGTAGGCGAGCAGGTCTTTGCGGCGCAGGCTCCCGTACTCGTACCATACCGGCACCCAGCCGCCGGGACGCACGAAGCCGCCATTGATCTCGCCCACGAGCTGCTCGATCTTCATCTTCAGATCGTGATATTGCGGGATGTCGACGCGGCTCGGCACCACCACCTGGATCAGCGAAATGCGCTCGCGCAGCTCGGGATAGCGCTCGAGCGCGGCCTTGAACGCCAGCAGGCGCAGTGGAATGCCTTTGGTGTAATCGAGCCGGTCGACGCCCAGGATCAGATTGCGTCTGGGCAGCAGCCGGTGCAGTTCCTGGGCGCGCTGGGCCACTTCATCGGTGCCCGCCTGTCGCACGAACGCGTCGTAGTCGATGCTGATCGGGAAATTGCCGACGCGTACGGTGCGGCCGTTGACCGTCAACGATACGACCTGTCCCTTGCCCTGGATCGCGACCTCCTCCATCACACTCCGCAGGCACTGGATGAAGTTGCGTCGGTCGCGCAGGGTCTGAAATCCGACCAGATCGTACTGCGACAGCGCGTGCAGCAGCGCCGACCGCCACGGCAGATTGAAGAAGATATCGGGGGAAGGGAACGGGATATGAAGGAAAAAGCCGATACGTGAGCGATACCCCAGCGCGCGCAACTCCGCCGCCACGTTCATCAGGTGGTAGTCGTGCACCCAGATGAAGTCGTCGCCGCCGCTCACCGCGAGCACGGCTTCGGCGAATTTGCGGGTCACTTCCTTGTAGGTGCGCCAGTAGGCGGGCTCGAAGTTGCACAGCGACTGCAGATCGTGAAACAGCGGCCAGATGATCTCGTTCGCGAACCCGTGGTAAAACTCGTGCACCTCCCGTGCATCCAGCGTAACCGCCTTGAGCGCGAATCCAACCTCGCCACCCGCGGCCGTTACGGCAGCCTCGAGATCGGAGCTGCCGTCCGCGGTGCCCGGCCAGCCGATCCACGAGCCGCCGCGATCGCGCAGCACCGGCAGCAAGGCGGAAACGAGCCCGCCCGCGCCGCGTTCAGTAAGCCAACGCCCGTTTTCGCCTCGTTTGAATACGTACGGCAGGCGATTCGACACCACGATCAGGCGTTGTTTGGCGCGCTCACCCGGCATGTCGTTGCTCCGCCACGGGCGGCGCCGCCGGCACCGCGCCGCCTTGCACGAATACGGTCTGCGTCGGATAGGCGAACTCGATGCCCTCCTCGGTGAAGCGCCGATAGATCTCCACGTTGATCGCCTGTTGAACGTCCATATAAACGTTGAAGTCGGGACTCAACACGTAGTAGACGATCTCGAACTGCAACGCGAAGTCGCCGTAGCCCTTGAAATGTGCCCGATCGAAGCGCGTCCCGTCCTGGCGCTCCACGGCCTCGCGCAGGATCTGCGGCATGCCCGCGAGCTTCTCGAGCGGCGTCTGATAAGTGACGCCGACAGAAAACGCTATGCGCCGTTCCTGCATCCGCTTGAAGTTGCGGATGCGGCTCTTCAACAAATCGGCGTTCGAAAACACGATCAGCTCGCCGTCGAGACTGCGCACGCGGGTGGTCTTGATGCCGATATTCTCGACCGTGCCGCGCAGGTCGCCGACGACCACGAAATCGCCGATAATGAAAGGTTTGTCGAGGATGATCGACAGCGAAGCGAACAGGTCTCCCAGAATGTTCTGGACTGCCAGCGCAACGGCGACCCCGCCGATGCCCAGCCCGGCGACCAGCGCCGTAATGTCAAAACCGAGATGGTCGAGAATGAGCAGCAGCGCCAGCGCCCACACCAGCACGCGCGCGCCGAAGCTCACCAGCGTCAAGGCGGTAACTCCCTCGCCGTCCACCCCGCGCCGCTTTTCGATCTGCAATTCGAGCCAGCCGCGTACGAATCGGTTGATCCACAGGGCGACCTGCAACATGAGCGCGACGACCACGACTATGTCGACCAGGTGCTCGAGCTTGCGCGGCAGACTCAAGGCCGAGGCGCCGGCATAGACCGCCAGCGGCAACAACAACCAGATCCTGGTGGCGCCGATCGCCTGTGCCAGGATGTCGTCGATCCGCGTCGCAGTGCGCTTCGCGACCGCTGTCACAATGCGTCCGGCGGCGTATTTGAGAACGACCAGCGCCAGCACCACGCCGCCCATGATCGCGACGGCGACGGCCCAGTCGTAAAGCTCGTTGGCGCCCCACGCCTGATAGAGCAGCTTCATGCACGCCGCCCCTTTACCCGCCAGCGCTTGATGAATGACAACAGCTCGCGCGGCGGGCGGATCCACACGTCCGCTGACGTGTCGCGGTACTCGGGACGCACCAGAACCGCGATGCCGCGCGGCTTGATCGCGGCGAAAGCATCCTCATCGGTAATGTCGTCACCAAGGTAAGCGACGGCGCTGTCCCCGCACGTCTCCGACAATACGGCTTTCACGGCATGCTGTTTGTTGCATCCTGTCGCACGCAATTCGATGCCGCCGTCGAACGCCAGCAACTCGAGCTCGCCGGCTTTGGCGAGCGGCGACCACGCGGCTTGCACGCGTTGCTGGATCTTGGCGACGGCCAATGCCGGCAAACCCCGCCAATGCAAGGCGATGCTCGCCGGCTTGCGCTCGACCCTGGCGCCGCTGCGGACAAGAAACTCCTGCGCCGAGTGCGCGGCTTGTTCCAACGCCTGCCTGGTGCCGGGCTTTGGCTCTTGCGTTCTGTGCTCCCCGCTGGGCAGCAGCCGTTCCCAGCCGTGGCCGCCCCAGATCTCCGGCCGCTTCGCGAGCGGCAGCAAGGATGCGAGATCCTCGGCCCGGCGGCCGCTCACGATGACGACCCGCGTGCCGCGGTCGCTCACCAGTTCTTCGAGCGCATTGGCCACACCGGGATAGGGAAGCGCCCGCTCCGGCCGCACCTGAAACGGCGCGAGCGTGCCGTCGTAATCGAGCATCAACACCCGCTCCTTTACGGCCGGGATGCGGTGAAAAAACTCCGTCAGATCGAGTCTGGGACTCAGTATCCGCATAAATGATTTTCGGATCCACTTGCACGGCTCGACCGTCGTACAGGTCAAACCTTTGTGACTCTCCCTGTAGAACCGGGAGCTCGCCTCACTGAGTAAACCCGGGCGCGGCGCCAGCAGTTGAATCACGCCTGGTCCAGTGACGAGTTCAAGTCCGGCACTCAAACATAGCAAGGCTCATTGCACAGAGCAAGGGTTTTTTCGACCCGCACACGTGTGATAAGTTTCCGCATCCTGCACAGCGTCAGGCTGGCCGTCTTTCAATCACGCCTTTTCAAGTTCATTACGTAACAGAAGTGCGACGGGGAAATTTGACAACGCCTCAGCGACCGCAATCTCACATGTCTCACTGCACCTCACCGCTTCCGCGGTGAAGATGTTGCGATAACGGCCCGCGATTCGTCCGGGCAGAATGACTTTGGTGTCGGACCACTTCTCCCGGCCAAGAGGACTGTCCGATGCGCCGATGAGCTTTGCCATAAGACGCGGTGCGATCACGATCAGCGCCGCATCCGCGGCGACCCGGGCGAACGCGCACAGCCGCTCGGCATGTGCACCGGCGGACTCGAGCGGCAGGTACTCGCCCGACGCAAACAGTGCGCGTTGTTCACGCCGCGTCGTGAGCGACTTCCAGGTCGCGAACAGCTTGGCGCGACCGTCTTCCAGACGGTCCAGCAATGCCCGCGCCCGCCCTGCGCGGTGTTCGGGCAGAGCATCAAGGTGACGTTTCAGGTCGCCGAGCATTCGCTGCCGCAGGGTATAGTCAACGGGTGCGCGATTGTCGGGATCCACCAAGTGAAACTGCCACAGCTCGCCGCCCTGGTAGAAGTCGGGCACTCCCGGCGAGGCGACCTTGATGACGAGTTGGGAGAGGCTGTTGAACATGCCGATGCGGGCGATGCGCCGGGCAAACGGAACGAAATCCGCGAGAAACGGATTGCGCTCGGGCGCGTGCAGCAACTCGACGACGAACGCCGTCACCGCCGCCTCGTACTCCTCGTTGACGTTCATCCAGCTCGTATGCACCTTCGCTTCGCGCGCAGCCTTCAACAAAAAGCGCTCGATCCGCTGGTGATAGGCATCAAGCGCCTGCGCATCCGGATCCTGCAACGGCCACGTACCCACCAGCGTCTGGTAGAGGAGGTACTCGTCGTTCGCGGACGGCGCCGGTTGGTCCTCCACGCTTCGCTTCTTGTCGCGGTTGAGGCGGCGCCACCTTCGCAGCTTGGCCGCCCACTCCATCGGCATCTCGGAAAGGGCGTTGATGCGCATGCGCACATCCTCCGATCGCTTGCAGTCGTGTGTGGATGTCGCCAGTATGGTGTGCGGCCAGTTGCGCGCCCGGTCAAGGCTCGCCTGGTGGAAAGCCGGTAACGAGATTCCGAAAGCACGCGGATCACCTCCGACCTCATTGAGCGAGAGCAGGCGGTTGTAGCGATAGAGCGCGGTGTCCTCGACGCCTTTGGCCGCCACCGGCGCGGTGAACTGCTGGAACTTCATCGCGAACGCCCGGCATCGCGTCCGGAGTTCAGGCGGCGCATCATCCGGCGCCTGCCCCAGCAGTACGCTTCGCACGAATTCAAAAACCGTGAAGTCCGCGTCGCGACTGCGGCGCCGTGCCTGTCCGATCGCCCAGTCGACGTAGCGCCGGTCCTGCGCTGAAATCTTGTCGGCGATATAAGTGCGGTACACGGGAAAGCAGGCAACCACTTCGGCGAGCGCGCGCCGCAAGGTGTTGAACGTGTAGTCTCGGGTACGCCGGTCGGCGTGCGCGACGCGCAGCAGTTCGGTCGTGAGCACCGTGAGCTCCGAGGCCAATGCGCTTCGCATGATGGTGGCCTTGGCGTTGTATGCCACTTCATCGAAATCCACCGCATCCTGCACGAATGCCCGGTAGATGCGGTCGAACCGGCGCTTGGCCGACGCGTCCACGAAAAGCCCGTTGACGACAGCGGCGAAGCGATAACCGGTCGTGCCGTGCACCGCCCAGGTCTCAGGCACAGATTCATGATGCGCCGTGATCTTTTCGGCCACCACGTAGAGCGGCCGCGCGGGACGTCCCTCTTGCGGGAAAATGAGTTCGACGCCCGAAAGCTGGGCATAGCGTTCCTGCAAACGGCGAAAATACTGCTCCGGATCGTAGAGCCCGTCCGGATGATCGATGCGCAGCCCGTCGATCTTGCCGGCTACCGCGAGCTCGAGCGCCAGCCTGTGGGTGGTCTCGAACACCGCTTCGCTTTCCATGCGCAGCGCGGCGAGCGCATTGATGTCAAAGAAGCGCCGGTAATTGATTTCGTCGGAAGCGACGCGCCAATAGGCAAGGCGGTAGGCCTGGCTGTCGAGCAGTTCGTGCAGCGCCTCGAAACTCGCGCGCTCACCCGGCGAGCCGTTCAGCCTCTGCAGCGCGCGCGCCATCGCCTCGCCAATCTCGGGCGCCCTCGCAACCAGTCTCGCCAGTCTGCGCTTGAGCAGTTCCTTGTCGCGCTGGCGCTCGGCCACGTGCGCCGGCGCGGTGTCATGGCGCACGGGAAGATGTCCGAACGCCGCGCTCAAGCTCGACAGCTCGTCTCGCGTCGCTTCCGCACACCCGCGAGGTTCCGTTGCGCCAAGGGCACACGCAAGGATGCGCGGGTATTCGCAGGGATCGATCGGAAAGCGATGCTCGTGATAAAGGACGCTGAACGACCCGGCCGCCGAATCGAACTCGAGCCGCAATTCTCCGCGCTCCAGCACCGAGCCGTAATGGTCCGCAAGCACCGGCACCAGCACCTTGTTCGCAAGCTCGGTGTTTGCCGGCAGCCAGTCGATGTCGAAGAAGCTCGCATAGGTCGAAGACAGACCGTTTTCCAGCACGTCGAGCCACCAGGTGTTGTCGGCGCCCATCACGCCCATGTGATTGGGCACCATGTCGAATATCTGCCCCATGCCGTGCCGGCGCAGCACCGCGACGAAATGCTCGAAGTCCTGGCGCGAGCCGATCTCGGGGTTGAGCGCATGGTGGTCGATGATGTCATAGCCGTGGGCGCTTCCGGCCCGCGCCCGCAGGTACGGTGAGCAGTAGACATGGCTCATGCCGAGTTCGGCCAGATAAGGGACGATCGCGGCGGCTTGGTTGAAAGTGAACTCGCGGTTGAGCTGGAGCCGGTACGTGGCGCGCGGAATACGTGTGGCAGCACGAGCAGCATCGTGCGGGGGCAGCGGCCGCGCCCGCGGGCGCGTTCTTGCAAGCGCCTGCGCCAGCGCGGCAAAGCGCGGATCGCGCTCCACCCGCTCCAAGGGGAGCGGCAGCTTGCGGCGCCAGTTCGGGTGCTGGTCGGTCGTGCCGGGGAGGTTCGTCTGTTCGCGCTCGCCCAGCAGGTCTTCGAGCTGCACCATGAGCACCCGCGCCCGCGTGCGGGCAAGAAACTCGTGCACCGCCAGCATGAATTCCGGCGTCATGACGGGCAGCGACACGGGGTTCGCGCTTGCGGCCTGCGGCAGCAGGTGCTCGCGCTCCAGCGCGAGCAGCAAACGCGCGCGATCCTGAGCGCGTGCGATGACCTGCCTTTGACGCGCTTCTTCGGTCGGAAACAAACCGAGTTCGTGGCGCAGGTTGAGGTCATGGCCTTCCCAGTAGCCGGCGAGCGTGGGCAGATCGTGAGTAGTCGCGGCGACCAGCGCGTCAGCCGGATACTCCGAGGGGGCTTTGAATTCCCCGGCGGGGCTGCGCTCGAAATAAAGGAGCCGGCAGGAAAGCACGCCGCTGCGGGCGAGCGCCGCACGGACTTCATCCGGCACGGTACCGAGGTCCTCGCCGATCACCAGGCACTGGTTGCGATGACTCTCGAGCGCGACGATGCCGAGGAGATCGTCGAAAAAATAGCGAACATACGCGCCGTCCGCGGGCCGTCCGCCCGGTGGGATCCAGAACAGGCGCGCAAGGCCCATGACATGGTCGATGCGCAACGCGCCGGCGTGGCGCATGTTGGCGCGCAGTGTGGCAATAAAAGGCTCATAGCCCGCCGCCCGCAGCGTTTCCGGGCGCATCGGCGGCAGCCCCCAGTTCTGCCCCGAGAGGTTGAAATCATCGGGCGGTGCGCCGATGCTTGCTTCGATCGCATAGAGGTCCTGGTTGGCCCACGCCTCGGCGCCGCCGCGATCGATCGAGACGGCGAGATCCCGGTAGAGGCCCACGCCCAACTGCGATTCGTAGCAACGCCTTGCGACTTGCCCGAGCTGCAGGTCAGCCTGCCACTGCAAGTACTCGTAGAACTCGACGCGATCGAGTTGCGCTTGAGCAAAACGCGCAACCTCCTGCGAAGCGGGATCCCGAAACTCTTCCGGCCACACCGGCCAGCCCCACGCGCCGGGGTCTTCGGCGCGGAAGCGCTCATGCAGGGCCTCGAATAGGGCGTGCCCTCGCAGCCTTGGTCCCCCGCGCGCCTGGAACTCCCGAAATTCCCGGGCGCGTACAGAGCAGGCGTCAAGATGATTCGCGCGGAAATGCCCGTAAAGCTGCTCGAGCACCGGCAGTTTTGCGGTCACAACGCCGGAATAGTCCACCAGTTCGAGGTCCCGCAGCGCCTTGAGGCGCGTCTGCATCTCGCCTGAATGCACCCGCGTCTCATCTACGCACTCGCGAAGGTCCTCTACGGCATCGATATCGACGTAGAGCACGTTGAGAAACAGGCGCGATGACGGGCTGTAGGAACTCGCGTGCGCCGGGTTTCGCGGATACAGCGCGTGCAGCGGGTTCACGCCCACGATCCCCGCGCCGCGATGACCCCACTGCTGGACGACGGTGCGCAGGTCGGTGAAATCGCCGATGCCCCAGTTGCGCTCGGAGCGCACCGAATAGAGTTGCAGCGCCGGACCCCACACCCGTCCCTCACCTTCCAGGGCAGCCGGGACATAACAGCGCTCGGGCGCGACGACCAGAGTCATCGCCAGGCCGCCGGCTTCCCCGGGACGCCGCAGGGTAAAGCGGTGGTAGCCCAACGGCAGTCGTTCGCGCCATTCGAACGCAAACGCGGCGTGGCGCGTTTCGCCGGCATCGCGCTCGCGCAGGCGCGGCAGTTGGGCGGGGACGAATTCGCCGCTTCGCACTTCGCCCGACTCGAGCGCGAGCATCCAGCGATGCGTCGCACCTGCCTGCCCCTCCGCCATGCAAAGCGGCACACGATACGGCGCCGCAAGCTCGCGAAATACCGCGACCGGGGGAAGCCCGGACCGCCACCGCTCCTCCTCGCGCGTCGTGAGAGCGGCTTCAACCTCCGACGCGTCCGCGATCATGCCCATGGCTTTGAGCAATGCGACGCGTGTGTCGTTCGACGGGCGGTGGGTCTTGCCCCAGATGTCCGCAAATTCGGCAGCGATGCCGGCGAGTTCGCACAAGCGGTCGAGCGCTGTTTCAGGCATGTCAGGCGCGTCCCGGCGAGAGGTAGCAGGCCGCAGAGAAAGCGGGCAGGCGCCCTGCGGCGAGCGCCGCCGCGGTGTCCGCGGCTTCGCAGCGGAGCAGCGCGCCCGCCGGGGGCGCGGCAAGAGGAACGCTTCCCTGCGAAAGATTCAGGTACAGGCGTAAGCTACTGCCGTCGCCCAGGCGCCATTGCGCTGTCAGCGCACCCGCCCCGAGCACGCGAAACTCGCCTGAGTCTCCCCGCATCGCCGCGAGCCGCGGCAGCAGGTGCTCGCGGCGAAGCGCGAGCAGATCCCGATAGAGCGCGAGCCAGCGCGCATGTGGCATGCGAGGCCGGCACGCCCAGTCGAGTTTGCTTCGGGTGAAGGTCTCCGGGTCGTTGGGATCGGGAATTCCCGCCCGCGCGGCCGGGTCTGCGAAGCGAGCAAAGCGGGCGAACTCGCGCCGCCGCCCCTCGGTTACCGCCTGAGCGAGTTCCGGTCCAAGATCGCAGAAAAACAGGAACGGCGTTGCCGCACCGAACTCCTCGCCCATGAACAAGAGCGGCGGGCTCGGGGCAAGCAGCCATGCAACAGTGGCGGCACGCAATGCCTCGTCCGCTGCCAAGGAGGCGAGCCGCTCGCCGAAGGCGCGGTTGCCGACCTGGTCATGGGTTTGCAGGAACGACACGAATGCGCTCAGGGGTAGCTGCGCGCTCGGTTCGCCACGCGGGGTGCGGTTACGATGCGCCGACTCTTCACCCTGGTAGGCGAAGCCTTGTGTGAGACAGCGCCCGAGATGGCGCGTCGCGGCCTGCGCGTAATCGGCATAGTAACCGTCGGTCTCGCCGGTAAGCAGAACGTGAAACGCGTGATGAACGTCGTCGTTCCACTGCGCGTCGAAAAAACGCGCCCTTCCGTCCGATGCCCGTTCCAGATAGCGCGCCTGGTTCTTGTCGTTCTCCAGCACGAGATGCACGCAGCGCTCGCGCGCCGGCCCGCCGCGCACAGCCTCCGCGAGCTCGGCCAGGATGTGCGGGTCGGAATCGTCCACGATCGCGTGCACCGCATCCAGGCGCAGGCCGTCGAAGTGGTATTCCTCGAGCCAGTAGAGCGCATTGTGAATGAAGAAATCGCGCACGGTGCGCGAGTGCGGCCCGTCGAAGTTGATCGCCGCACCCCACGGGGTGTGGTGCCTCTCCGTGAAGAACTGCGGCGCGTAAAGGTGCAGGTAATTGCCCTCCGGCCCGAAGTGATTGTAAACGACGTCCAGCAGCACCATCAGACCGCGCGCGTGCGCTGCGTCGATCAGCGCCTTCAGATCTTCGGGGCGGCCGTAGCAGCCGTCTGGCGCAAACGGCAGCACGCCGTCATACCCCCAGTTGCGCACGCCCGGAAAGTCCGCGACCGGCATGAGCTCGATCGCGGTGACGCCCAACCGGGCCAGTTCGTCGAGGCGTCCGACTGCAGCGCGAAAAGTCCCTTCCGGCGTGAACGCTCCGACGTGGAGTTCGTAAATTACCGCTTCCTCCCACGGGCGTCCTCGCCATCCGCGGTCCTGCCATCGATACCCAAGGGGATCGATGACCTCACTTGGTCCGTGCACGTCTTGCGGCTGGTAGCGCGAAGCGGGGTCCGGCACCAATCGCCCCGCGCCGACGTCGAACCGGTAGCGCGTGCCAGCCGCAGCGCCGGCCGTCGCAAGTTCGTGCCAGCCATCGGCGCTTGCGAGCATGGGCAAGCTCTCCTCGCGATCGGGGAACGATAGCCGCAGGCTGACGCGCGACACCGCCGGCGCCCATAAGCGGAAGCGCACTTCACCACTTGCGAGAAGCTGCGCGCCCAACGGCATCTCGTGCCGGCGGCGCAGGATGTGGTGCTTTGCCACTTGCTGTCCAGTATCCTGAGTCGTTAATTCATCGCACAATTCTGGACGTAGAAGGTCGGGGTACGCGCAGCGTTCCCCGACATCCACTTCGCGCCTGCCTGCCGCGTGCCTGTGCGTCGCACGCAGACAGGCGCGCGGCGCAGGCAGGTCAGGTAGCCGCGGATGCGGCAACCTGACCTACACATTCTCGACGCGAGCGGCTCCAAGAATTCTGCATTAGGAATTTGTCCGACCCAAGTCCGACAAATTCCCAGCGATCAACGATTCCCCTACCGTTCCGCGCCAGCCCGAGCGGCGAGCTTCTGTTCCTGAAGGAGCGCGAGTGAGCGTCCTTTCAGGGCGTACGGATGCGCTGGATCGAATACACCGTCCCGCGCGAGGCCGTCCTGGTACGAGGTGTCCATCACCACCAGCCAGCGCGAGCCGGCCGCGAATCGCGGCGGCTGGAACGCGATATCGTCGTGATGGGCGTTGAACAGCACCAGGAAGTTGCTGTCGAGGACCGGCCGGCCGAAATCGTCGGTTTCGGCGAGTCCGTCACCTGCCAGGTACACGCCCAGGCAGTGCGCTTCGTGCTTGTTCCACTCCTCCTCGGTCATTTCGACCCCGCTTGGCGTCAGCCACACCACATCTTTGACGTCCGAGCCATGGATCGGCCGGCCTTCGAAGAAATTCCGCCGCCGGAACACGCGATGCTGGCGGCGCAGCCGGATCATGCGCCGGACGAAGTCGAGCAGCCGGCGCCGGTCCTCGGTGAGCGTCCAGTCGAGCCACGAGATTTCGTTGTCCTGGCAGTAGGCATTATTGTTGCCGCGCTGGGTGCGGCCGATCTCGTCGCCGGCAGCGAGCATCGGCACCCCCTGCGAGAGCAGCAGCGTCGCAAGCAAATTGCGTTTCTGGCGGGCGCGCAGCGCATTTATCCCCGGATCGCCGGTGTCGCCTTCGACCCCGCAGTTCCACGAAAGATTGTTGTTGTGTCCGTCGCGGTTGTCCTCCAGGTTGGCTTCGTTGTGCTTTTCGTTGTACGAGGCGAGGTCGTCAAGCGTGAAGCCGTCGTGACACGTGATGAAGTTGATGCTGGCATGGGGACGGCGACCGCTCCTGCCATAAAGGTCGCTCGAGCCGGTGAGCCGGCGCGCGAACTCGCCGATCAGTCCGCCGTCACTCTTCCAGTAGGCGCGCATGGTGTCCCGATACTTGTCGTTCCACTCGGTCCAGCCGACCGGGAAGTTTCCGACCTGATAGCCGCCCTGTCCGAGGTCCCATGGTTCGGCGATCAGCTTCACCAGCGACAGAACCGGATCCTGGCGAATGATGTCGAAGAACGCGCCGAGACGATCCACCTCGTGCAGCTCGCGCGCAAGCGCCGAGGCGAGATCGAAGCGGAATCCGTCCACGTGCATCTCGATGACCCAGTAACGCAGCGAGTCCATGATGAGCTGCAGAACCCGCGGATGCTGCATGTTGAGCGTATTGCCGCAACCCGTGAAGTCGACGTAGCGGCGGGGCTCACCCGGTTGAAGCCGGTAGTACGATACGTTGTCGACGCCGCGAAAACACAGGGTGGGCCCGAGGTGATTGCCCTCGCCTGTATGGTTATACACGACATCGAGGATCACTTCGATTCCGGCTCCGTGCAGCGCCTTCACCATAGTCTTGAACTCGGACACCCGCCCGGTCGCCGAGTAGCGGTTGTCGGGAGCAAAAAAACCAATCGAGTTATAACCCCAATAGTTGCGCAGCCCGTCCCGCACCAGGCGCCGGTCGTCGACGAAAGCGTGCACCGGCATCAATTCGACCGTGGTAACGCCCAACCGCTTCAGGTGCTCGATCACCGGCACCGTAGCGAGGCCCGCATAAGTGCCGCGCAGGGCCGGCGGCACTTCCGGATGCTGCATCGTGAATCCCTTCACGTGCAGCTCATAAATTACCGTCTCATGCCACGGGATGCCGGGGCGACGGTCATCGCTCCAGGTGAAAGCCGGGTCGATAATGCGGCACTTCGGCATTCCGGGCGCAGAGTCGCGGCGATCAATCGAAAGATCTTCGCGCTCGTGCCCGACCCGGTAGCCGTAGTGGGCATCGCTCCAGTTGATCGACCCAACCAGCCATCTTGCATATGGGTCAAGCAGCAGTTTGTTGGGATTGAAGCGGTGGCCCGACTGCGGCCGATAGGGCCCGTATGCGCGATAGCCATAGAGCATGCCCGGGCGCGCCTCGGGCAGGTAGCAGTGCCACACCTGGTCGGTGTACTCCTTGAATACGATGCGCTGAATCTCGCGCCGGCCCTTTTCGTCGAAGATGCACAACTCCACCTTTTCGGCGTGCTCCGAAAACAACGCGAAGTTGACCCCCTGGCCGTCCCAGGTCGCGCCGCGCGGATGGGGGCGCCCCGGCCATACCGCCGTGACAGGACCGTTTGAGCTCATTGCCTGCTCCGTCTCGAGTCGCGTATTTCCGGCATGTCTTCGCCGCTTTTCACAACGCATGACTCATGTCGGATGAAACAGGCGACGACGAGATTCGCGGCACCGGACGCGGGCACGAGCGCCAATTCTGCATCTTGCACTATCGCCTCTCCTCCTTGGTGCCTCTGGGCCACCAGCGCTCAAGCAGCTCCGCCGCCCATTTCTGGCCACCTATGCCGAAGGCCAGGGCGAGCGCAAAGACGATGCCGGCGAGGATGATGAGAAAGCTCTGCCGAACGATTTCCCCGCCGACATTGATCTGTTCGAGTGCAATCAGCACCACGAACCCGAGGATTGCGTACTGCGCGAATTTCCCGAGCAGGTCGGCATCCTGTATGCCTATGTTCCTGCAGTAAGCGATCACGGTGTTGCAGATGAAGCGCGCGAAATACGCGCCGAAAGCGAGGATCAGCAGCGCGACGATGACCTTGGGGACGAATAGCACGACCTGGCGAAGCAGATCGGTGACGTAGGTGAGTCCGAGGCTGTTGAAGCCGATGATCAGCGCCGCCAGGATCACCAGCCAGTACATGAGCGCGGCGAAAATCCAGGTGGTATCCCGCTGGATGCCTCCCTGCTGCAGGAATCCATCCATACCCGCGCGTTCGGTGAGCACGTGGAAGTTGATCGCACGCAGGCCCTTGACGACCGCCAACCTGGCGAGTTTCGCGAGCATCCACCCTGCGACGACTACCAGCACGGCCAGCGCCAGTTTGGGCAAAAACTGGCCGACCTGCACGAGGAACGCCCGTACGGGCTCCAACAACATGTCGATCCTGTTCATGACACCCTCCTTTCCCTATTCGTGAAATCGTCAGTTCGTGAGATCGTTAGCGCGTGAGGTCGTGAGATCGTGAGTTGAGTTCACCGCTCTTCCGACTTCCCGCTCTTACGCTCTCCCGATTTCCCGCTCTCCCGCTCTCACCCTTTCACGCCCTCCCGCTTTGACGCCCTCACGCTCTTACGCCCTCGGCCAGACCGGTCAGGGCGAGAATGCCCTGGAGGGGAATGCCAACCCAGCCCGGGCGGTTGTTGAGTTCGTAACGTACTTCGTAAAACGCCTTTTCCAATTCGAACAGGTCGAGCAGCCCGCGCACTTCCTCGAAGGAAGCGTAAAGTCCGCTGTCGCGTGACCGTTCCTCGTACGCCCTGAGGAATTCACGGCGCGCTTCCGATTCCCAACCGCGCGCCATGGGCGCGAGTCTGGCGGTGTCCTCGTGTCCCTGCACGGCGCTTCTCAGCGCCGTCCAATGCGCATAGTTGAACGAGCGCAGCATGCCGGCTACGTCGCGCAGCGGGGAGTGTTTCTGTCTGCGCTCCGCAAGCGGGCGCGCCGGTTCGCCTTCGAAATCGATGATCACGAAGTCGTTATTGGCCAGCAGCGCCTGCCCGAGATGATAGTCGCCGTGATTGCGGATCTTGAGCGCCTGGCCCGCCGACGCGGTGCAGGCTTCGATCCGTGTCAGCAACTGCTGGCGCTGCCCGATCAATTCCCTGGCGTCCTTGCGCGACGGCAAGGTCAATTCGCCCAGGCGCCGATCCAGCACTTCGAGCGTCGCGACCGCCTCTTCCTGCGCGTGCTTGCGCCACTGGGCGAGATCGTCGGACGCGACCGGTTCAGGGTCGAAGGCTGGATCGCCCGTGCGCAGGGCGAGCGCCCGGTGCAGCTCCGCGGTGCGGGTCCCCAAGGTGTGGATAAGCGAGAGGTAGCCGCCGTGCACGTCCGCACGCGGCGGCTCGGCCGCGTTGCGCCACTGATCCAGGAAACGCTCGAGATAGTCGAGGGTGTAGCTCCAGAAATCGCCTTGGTTCGGGACGTAGGCCTGCAGCAGTGCAAGCGTTGTCGACGTGCCGTCGGCCGCCACCGACTCCAGCGCCCCCGCCAACGGCACGCAACCTGCGAAGTGCGCCACCTCGGTGAGAAATCGGCCGATTTCGAGTTCGGGATTCACGCCCGGCCGCAAGCGGCGATAGCCTTTAAGGAACAGGCGCCCTCCCAGCGCGACGATGGTGTTGCTGCTCTGCGCCTGCGGACGGTTCACCGCAAGCGTGCCGATGTCCGTGCCCGCGATCTCGCCAAAGACGCGCGTTGGGATAAAGCGCAACAATCCGCGCGCAGTGGCGACCTCCCGCCCGGCGCCGATCGCCTCCACCACCGCGCGGCAAAAGGCCTCGTCGCCAAAGGCATCGCCCAACACTCCAACGTTCGCCTGCTGGCGCACCTTGGCCACCGTTGCCGGCGCAAGACCGCGCATGCGCTCCTCTTCGCCGTCTTCCCAGGCAAGCGCAAGCGGCAAAAAGTAGCTCGCAGGTTCCGCAGCTCCTATGATGTCGAGCAGTGCAATCAGCCACTGCTGCCCTCCGGCCTCCCAGAGCACGTGGTCGGACAACGCGGCGCGCTTTACCTGCTCGCCTTTGGCGGCGTACCACCGCTGCGACTCGAGATAGCGCGGCAGCACCTCCTGCTCCAGTTGCGCGCGGACCTTCTCGGCCATGCCGATGCGCCACGGCACGACGCGGTCGCGGAAAAAGCTTGTCCATCCGTCGAACAGCACCAGCACCGGCAGGTCTTCGCGCGGCAGACGCTCCTCGTGCCAACGCGGCACCTCGACGTCGGCGGCAAGACGGAACCAGTAGAAACCATGCGCGGGCAGCGACAGCATGTAGGGCAAATCTCCGATCGGTGGGAACGCGGTGCGGCCCGCCATCTCGACCGGCACGCGCCCGCGAAACCGCGCGAGATCGAGCTCCACCGGCTGCGCTGACCGCCCCAGGTTGGCCACGCACAGGATCGCCTCGTCGCCGAACTCGCGCAAATACGCGAGGACCTTGCGGTTGCCCGGCCTGAGAAAGGCGAGCCGGCCGCGTCCGAAGGCCTTGCTCGTCTTGCGCATGGCGAGGATGCGCTTCATCCAGTTGAGCAGCGAGGAAGGGTCGCGCGCCTGAGCTTCCACATTCACCGCCTCGTAGCCGTACACCGGATCCATGATCGGCGGCAGGAAAAGCCGCTGCGGGTCGGCGCGCGAGAATCCGGCGTTGCGATCCGGGCTCCACTGCATGGGCGTGCGCACCCCGTTGCGGTCGCCGAGAAAAATGTTGTCGCCCATCCCGATCTCGTCGCCGTAATAGATGATGGGCGAGCCCGGCATCGACAGCAGCAGGCTGTTCATAAGCTTGATGCGATCCAGATCGTTCTCCATCAAAGGCGCGAGCCGCCGCCGAATCCCCAGATTGATGCGTGCGCGCGCGTCCGCGGCATACATTCGATACATGTAGTCGCGCTCCCTGCTGGTCACCATCTCGAGCGTGAGTTCGTCGTGGTTGCGCAGGAAGATCGCCCACTGGGAGGTGTCGGGGATGTCGGGCGTCTGCCGCATGATCTCGACCACCGGGTGGCGGTCCTCCTGCGCGATAGCCATGTAGATCCGGGGCATTAACGGAAAGTGGTAGGCCATGTGGCACTCGTCACCATCGCCGAAATACTCGCGCACGTCCTCGGGCCACTGGTTGGCCTCGGCAAGCAACAACCGGCTTTCGTAGTGCGCGTCGAGCAAGGCGCGGATCTGCTTGATTAGGGTGTGGGTCTCGGGGAGGTTTTCGTTGTTGGTGCGCTCGCGCTCGCACAGGTACGGAATGGCATCCAGCCGGAATCCGTCCACACCCATGTCGAGCCAGAAGCGCATCACCCGGAACACCGCCTTCAGCACGTTCGGATTGTCGAAGTTGAGGTCGGGCTGGTGGCTGAAGAATCGATGCCAGTAGTAGGCCTTGGCAACCGGGTCCCACGCCCAGTTCGAAGTTTCGGTGTCGGTGAAGATGATGCGCGTACCCCGGAACTTCTGGTCGGTGTCGCTCCACACATAAAAATTCCGTTTCGAGGAACCGGGGGGCGCGCGGCGCGCGGCCTGGAACCACGGGTGCTGGTCGGAGGTGTGGTTGATGACCAGCTCGGTAATCACCTTCAGCCCGCAGCGGCGCGCTTCTCGCAGCATGGCACGAAAGTCGTTGCGGGTGCCATATTGCGGGTGAATGTTGCGGTAGTCGGCGACGTCGTAGCCGTCGTCCTTGAGCGGTGACGGATAGAACGGCAGGAGCCAGATCGTGTTGACGCCGAGGTCCCTGATGTAGTCGAGCTTCGACGCGAGGCCGCGGAAGTCGCCGATGCCGTCGTCGTTGGAGTCGGAGAAGGCCTTGACGTGCATCTGATAGATGACTGCATCCTTGTACCAGAGGGCATCCCCGGCCGCCGGCGCCTCCTCAACGCGCGGCGCCTGCTGCAGGGGCTGCGTGTCCGGCGCGTTCATGAAGCCTCCATGGTTAGAGTCCCTAACATAATGAGGCACGTGTGCGTTGCGAGCCAAAATTGTGGATGACGCGAAGGACGGCGCAGGTCATATCGCGAATATGGCCAAGCCGGCCGACAAAGTGTCCCGCGTAGGGCGGAGCAGGTTCCAACAGCTTCATCGTTGGATGCGACCCCGAAGCGGGACATGAGCGCGCCATCATACGCGGGACTCACACGCGCCTGCGCGGTCGCATCCCCGCAAGCGGGGCCCCTGCTCCACGCTCCGGCGCGCCGCGATTTTGGCCGCAACCCGAAGGGCTGGCACGAGTTTTCGCCCATGGCTTTGTCGCTCACCTTGCCAATATTCGCGATATTGGCTGCGGCGAGCTTCGCGCCCTGAGCGAAAATCGTGACAGCGCATCACGCGTCTCATTATGTTAGGGACTCTTAGGCAAAATAATCGAAATCCTGTTCCCGATGCACGCGCCGCCGCACGCGGAAAACATGCGCGGGAACATGCGCCGGATCGAGCCGCACGAAGTTGCGCGAGCCTTCCCACAGGTAGTGTGCGCCGGTGAGCAGATCGTGCATCTGATACTGCGAGTGCGGATCGATGCGGAGCGCCGCCAGGTCAAGCTCGACCCATCCGGAATGGGTGTTTACCGGATCGAGGTTGACGACCGTTACGATCGCATTGTCGCGCGGCTCCTCGATCTTTGCATAGCAGATCAACTGCTCGTTGTCGGTCGGGAAAAATCTCAGGCTCCAGTCCGACTGCAGCGCCGGATTCTCGCGGCGGATTCGGTTCAACAGCGCGATTAACGGACCCAGGCTGTCGGCTCGATCCAGGTCCCAGCGGCGCAACTGGTATTTTTCCGAGTCGAGGTACTCCTCGCTGCCGGGTTCGCGCGGCTTATTTTCCATGAGTTCATACGCCGGCCCGTAGATGCCGTAGCTTGCGGCAAGGGTTGCCGCGAGCACCAGGCGCGCCATGAACGTCGGGCGGCCGCCGAACTGCAGTGCTTCGGTGAGGATGTCGGGCGTGTTCGGCCACACGCTGGGTCGGAAGTACTCGCGCCCGGGCCCATTCGCGAGTTCGGTGAAATACTCGGTCAGTTCGTGCTTGGTATTGCGCCAGGCAAAGTAGGTATATGATTGAGTGAAACCGAGCTTGGCGAGACGGTGCATCAGCTTCGGTCGCGTGAATGCTTCCGAAAGGAAGATCACGTCCGGGTGCGCGCGTTTTACCTCGCCAATCGCCCACTCCCAGAATGCGAACGCCTTGGTGTGGGGATTGTCCACCCGGAAGATCTTCACGCCTTCGCCGATCCAGAATTCGATCACGCTCTTCAGCTCCTGCCACAGCGCACGCCAGTCGTCGCTTTCGAAGTTGAATGGATAGATATCCTGGTACTTCTTCGGCGGATTCTCGGCGTATTGCACGCTGCCATCGGGACGCCAACGGAACCACTGCGGGTGTTCCTTCACGTACGGGTGGTCGGGAGCACACTGGTACGCAATATCGAGGGCGATCTCGATGCCATGCTCGCGCGCCCTCAAGACGAGTCGGCGGAAGTCCTCGAGCGTCCCGAGCTCCGGGTGTACCGCCTTGAATCCGCCTTCGGCGGCGCCGATGGCCCACGGGCTGCCGACATCGGCCGGGCCGGCGACGAGTGCGTTGTTCCTGCCCTTGCGCCTTTCGCGCCCGATCGGATGGATTGGCGAAAGATAAAGCACATCGAAGCCCAATTCTGCGACGTATGGGAGCCGCGCCTCGCAGTCGCGAAAAGTGCCGTGCCGCCCGGGCTCGGGAGAGGTGGAGCGTGGAAACAGTTCATACCAGGTGCTGTAGCGCGCACGCTCCCGGTCGACCACCAGCGGCATCTCGACCGGCCATAGCGCCGCGAGGCTGCGCTCCGGGTAACGCGCCGTAATCTGCGCCAGCTCTTCGTCGAGAGCGATCGCTCGGAGCTTCTGCACCCCACTCTCCGCCTTGAGGCGGCTCGCCCAATCGCTGAGGCGCCTGCGATGCGCGCCCTTCGCGCGTGCGGCCACCTCCCCGATCAGGCCGGCGCCGATGAGGGCGGCGATACGCAAGTCTTCAGCGTCTTCACGGCGGGCGAACTCGTTGCGCCACGACAGAAAATGATCCACCCAGGCGGTCACCGTATAGCGATAGGCTCCGGACGTCTCGGGAACAAAGCTCGCGCGCCAGCGGTCGTTGCCGAGATGCGCCATGTCCACTTCGCGCCACGCGGTCTCGTCCTCGCCGCGCCAGCGCAACACCACGCGCAGCGCATCGTGCCCGTCGGCGAAGCAGTCGGCTTCGACCGTGATGCGGTCGCCCGCGATCCTCTTGATTGCAAACCGCCCGCCGTCGACCGACGGGAAAACGCCGTCGATCGCGGCCCGCGCGCGGCCATCCTGGGCCCCCTGCTTCGCCTTCGCCTCAGGCATCGCGGATCCCTTTCAGGATGATGGTTGCGAGCGGCGGCAATGTCACGCCCAGTGAATAGGGGCGCCCGTGTGCCGCGAGCGGAGCGGCTTCGACCCCGCCGAAGTTGCCCCAGCCGGCGCCGCCATACTCCCTGGCGTCGCTGTTGAGGATCTCGCGCCAGGTGCCGCCCCAGGGCACGCCCAGCACGTAGTTGGTGCGGGGCACCGGTGTGAAGTTACATACAACCAGCAAGGCACTGTCTCCCTTGCGGGGCTTGCGCAGGAACGAGATCACGCTTGTTTCGGTGTCGTTGCAGTCGATCCACTCGAACCCTTCGTGCGAGAAATCGACCTCGTAGAGCGCCGGCTCCGAGCGGTAGACATGATTGAGATCCGCAACCCAACGCTGCAATGTGGCATGCTCGGGCAGCGCCATCACCCACCACTCGAGTTGATCTTCGTGCGTCCACTCGCGCCGCTGCCCGAATTCCCCGCCCATGAAAAGCAGCTTCTTGCCCGGATGCGCCCACATGTAGCCATAGAGCGCGCGCAGGTTGGCAAATTGCTGCCAGACGTCACCCGGCATCTTGCCGACGAGCGATCCCTTGCCGTGCACCACCTCGTCGTGGGAAAGCGGCAGCACGAAGTTTTCGTTGAACGCGTAGAGCAGGGAAAAAGTGAGGTGGCCGTGGTGAAACTTGCGGTGAATCGGGTCCTCGCGCATATAGGCGAGGGTGTCATGCATCCAGCCCATGTTCCACTTCATGCCGAAGCCCAGGCCGCCAAGGTGGGCCGGGCGGGAGACCATCGGCCATGCAGTGGATTCTTCGGCGATCGTCAGCACGTCCGGATGATCGCCGTACACTGCCTCGTTCAGCTTTTTCAGAAACTCGATCGCCCCCAGGTTTTCCCGGCCGCCGTAGCGGTTTGGAATCCACTCGCCTTCCTTCCGCGCGTAGTCGAGATAGAGCATCGAGGCGACCGCATCCACGCGCAGCCCGTCCATGTGATACTTGTCCAGCCAGAACAGGGCCGACGAGAGCAGGAACGCGCGCACTTCGTTCCGCCCATAGTTGAATATGCTCGAGTTCCACTCCGGATGGAAACCCTGCTTCGGGTCGGCATGCTCGAAGAGGTACGTGCCGTCGAAGAACACGAGCCCGTGGCCGTCGGTGGGAAAATGCGACGGCACCCAATCGAGAATCACGCCGATGCCTTGCTGATGGAGGTGGTCGACCAGATACATGAAGTCCTGCGGTGTGCCGTAACGCGCAGTCGGCGCGAAATAGCCGGTGGTCTGGTATCCCCAGGAGCCATAGAACGGGTGTTCGGTCACGGGCATCAGCTCGACGTGCGTGAAACCCATCTTCAACACGTACTGCGCAAGCTCATGCGCAAGCTCCCGGTAACCGAGGCACGCACCGTCCCGGCGACGCCACGATCCCGCATGCACTTCGTAAATCGCGATGGGCGCATCCAGCGCATTGCGCGCGCGGCGCGACGCCATCCAGTCGCCGTCGCCCCAGTCGTATTCGAGGCCCCAAACGCGCGAGCCGGTCGCCGGCGGGCACTCGGAGCAAAAGGCGAACGGGTCGGCCTTGTCAACGACATAGCCGTTCAGACGCGACTGGATGCGGTACTTGTAGTTCGCTCCGCGCTCGATGCCGCGAATCGATGCTTCCCAGATCCCGGAGCCGTCATCGCGCGCGTCAAGCGGATGCCGTTGCGGGTTCCAGTCGTTGAAGTCCCCGATCACTGAAACCGCTTCGGCGTTCGGCGCCCACAAAGCGAAACGTGCTCCCGATACGCTTCCCTGCACGAGGTGCGCACCCAGCTTTTCGTGGAGGCGGCAATGGCTGCCTTCACGAAACAGATAGATGTCGTGAGGAGTCAGGAACTCCGGCGTTCCACTTGCAACTCCGCTATTGACCGTCGACTCCATGGTTCACGCTCTCATTCCCATCAGAATAACGTGCACGCGATAGGGCCCGTGCGCACCGAGAGTGACCGTTTGCTCGATATCGGCGGTGCGCGACGGACCGGAAATGAAGTTGACCGCGCGCGGCGGCGCGCCAAGTTCGATGCGCAATAACTGCCATGCTTCCTCCATGCCGCGCACGATGCGCCCGGATCGCACCAGCGCGACATGCGTCTCCGGCAGCAGGCTTACGGTCGCCGGCGTCCCTGGACCCGACACCATCATCAACGTGCCGGTCTCGGCGATCGCGCAGTACGCGCCGGTAATGCCGACGAGATCGCCGTCGCGTGCCCCGCGCGCTTCAACACTCATTCCGGCCGCAGCCCACCGCAGTTGTGCCAGCTCCGGCCAGCATACCGCGGTAAGCGGCAGCGCATTCCGCCTGAGATAGGCCGCGACCGCTTGCGGCGCCTCATTCGGTGCGCCGATTTCATCGATGGTGCTCGAGAGGGCGAGCGCGCGGAGGCGAAACTCCGCAATGAGATCGTGCGGCCCGCGCGGCCGTGGGCTGTGGGGATGAGCGGCGAGATGCGCGTGCACCCGCTCGCGCTCCGCAGCGTCCGGCGCCGGCGGCTTGCGCTGCGCCGCGCGGATGCGCGCAAGAATGTTTTCACGCGCACTCATTCGGTGAAAACATTCTTAACAGAAAAGACACGAAAGGAGGGCGACTTAAAAACGCCGCAGGCCAGGTCACGCCTCATTACTGAGCCTCGTGCAAATGGGTGACAAGCCATGTGAACCACAAATCTCCCCTCGCCCTCCGGGAGAGGGGCCAGGGGTGAGGGCTGAGTGGTGTCAGGCATTTTTTGCGACGCTCAGTAGTCACGCTCAACCAGTCACGAGTTACCAGTCACGAGTCACGCCTCACCCAAGCGTGGGCATATTCAACCCGGGCGCCGGCGTGTCCTGGTGCGGCCAGCGAGTGGTGATGACCTTGGTCCGGGTGTAGAACTTCACGCCCTCGACGCCGTGCAAGTGCAGGTCGCCGAAGAGCGAGTTCTTCCAACCGCCGAAAGAATAGAACGCGACCGGCACCGGGATCGGCACGTTCACGCCGACCATGCCCACCTGGATCTCGTTCTCGAAGCGCCGCGCTGCGCCGCCCGACTCGGTGAAAATCGCCGTGCCATTGGCGTAGGGGTTGCCGTTGACGAGCGTGATCCCGTCTTCGAGTGTTTTGGCGCGCAGCACGGCGAGCACCGGTCCAAAGATTTCGTCCTGGTAGATCTTCATTTCGGGCGTCACGTGGTCGAACAGCGTCGTACCGAGGAAGAAACCGCCCTCGTACCCCGGAACCTTCCGGGGGCGGCCATCCAGCACGAGCTTCGCGCCTTCCTTGATGCCCTGATCGATGTAACCCGCGACCTTGTCGCGGTGCTGGCGGGTGACAAGCGGCCCCATTTCCACACCCTCCTTGTCCCCCGGTCCGACCATGATCGCCTCGGCCTTTCTCTTTAGCAGGGCGACCAGCGGATCGGCGGCGGCGCCCACCGCCACCACGGCCGAGATCGCCATGCAGCGCTCGCCCGCCGAACCGTAGGCGGCGCTGATCAGCGCATCCGCCGCAAACTCGAGGTCGGCGTCTGGCAGCACGACCGCGTGGTTCTTGGCGCCTCCGAGCGCCTGCACGCGCTTGCCGTTCTTCGCGCAAGTCTCGTAGACGTACTTGGCGATGGGAGTCGATCCAACGAAGGAAACCGCATTGATGCCCGGGTGGTTGAGGATCGCGTCCACCGCCTCCTTGTCGCCGTGTACGACGTTGAGGACCCCGTCGGGGAGGCCCGCTTCCGTTGCGAGTTCCGCCATGCGCGTCGAGGCCGACGGCACCTTCTCTGACGGTTTCAGGACAAAGGTGTTGCCGCAGGCGATCGCAACCGGAAACATCCACAGCGGCACCATCACCGGGAAATTGAAGGGCGTAATCCCGGCGCACACACCCACTGGTTGCCGCACCGTGTGGCAATCCACGCCGGTGCCGACGTCCTCGGAATGCTCGCCTTTCAGAAGGTGCGGGATGCCGCAGGCGAACTCGACCACTTCGATCCCGCGCTGCACCGAACCCGTCGCGTCCGGCAGCGTCTTGCCGTGTTCCCCAGTGACGCGCTGCGCGAGGTCCTTCTGGTTCGCCTGCAGCAACTGGAGGAATTTCTGCATCACGCGTGCGCGTCGCAGCGGCGGCGTGTCGCGCCATCCAGGCAGCGCCGCCGCGGCAGCCTTCACCGCGGCGTCGATGTCGGCCGCGTTGCAAAACGGCACCCGGCGCGTGACGGCCCCGGTCGCGGGGTTGGTGACGTCACCGAAGCGGGCGCTCGCCGCGGGTTGTGCCCTGCCGTTGATCCACAGCGCTACGGTCTCGATGGTTTGCATATCAGCCGGTTTGTTCATTGCAATCTCCTGTCTTTAGCGTTTAGCCTTTAGCGATCAGAGTTCATCGCTTATCGCTAATCGCTGATCGCTTATCGATTCTGTAGTCGGTGTAGGTCAGGTTGCCGCGCGAGCGGCTACCTGACGCCTGTCTGCGTGCGGTCACGCACAGGCAGGCCAAGTGGATGTCGGGGAACGCTGCGCGTACCCCGACCTACGTCTTCTGCACTCATCACTCATCGCTCATTATCGCTCATCACTGCTTTTTCGCTGTGTACTGCTCGCGAAACGTTTTCCCTTCAGGTGCCGGCAAGTCCCGCCCGCCGGTCCAGCCGCCGCCGAAAGGCAGATTGTGAATCAATTTCTCGCCGCCGCCCACCCGCGCCAGCACCCGCGCGCCGATTCCGGCGAGCATCGCATAGACCCGCGGGCGCTGCGCAGCCCAGCCCCAGAGAATGAGACCCAGTCTTTCCGGCCAGGGTTTCAGCCCCTGTTCAAACTGCCGCTCGCGCAGCTTTCTCATGAGCTCAGGCAGCGGAATCTTGACCGGACACACTACGCCGCACTGATTGCATAGCGTAGCGGCGTTGGGCAGGTCGAGCGCATTTTCGAGCCCGACGTACATGGGCGTCAGGACCGAGCCCATGGGGCCGGGGTAAACCCACCCGTAGGCGTGGCCGCCTATGCTTTGATAGACCGGACAATGATTCATGCAGGCGCCACAGCGTATGCAGCGCAGCATTGGCTGAAGCGCGCTGCCGATCAGTTTGGTGCGCCCGGCATCAACCAGAATCACATGAAAACGCTCCGGACCGTCGAGTTCGCCCTCGCCCCTGACCCCGGTCGTCACCGACATGTAATTGGTAACGATCTGTCCCGTGCCGTGGCGCGGCAGCAGCCGCAGCAGCGTCGTCACGTCCTCCAATGTCGCCACCACTTTCTCGATGCCGGTAATCGCCACGTGCACCCGCGGCAGCGTTGTCACCATGCGGCCGTTGCCTTCGTTGGTGACGATCAGCGTCGAACCGGTTTCAGCCACGATGAAGTTGGCACCTGAAATTCCCATGTCTGCGGAGAGGAAATGCGGGCGCAATGTCTCGCGCGCTTCACGCGTGAGTTGGGCGATGCCGGTCTTGCGCGGTTTCCGGTGCTTTTCCTCGAACAAATCCGAAACTTCGTCCTTGCTCTTGTGCACCACCGGTGCCACGATGTGCGATGGCGGTTCGCGCGCAAGCTGCAGAATGTACTCGCCGAGGTCGGTCTCCATCACCTCGATGCCCGCCGCTTCGAGCGCGTCGTTCAGCGCACACTCCTCGCTCACCATGGACTTCGACTTGGCGACCTTGCGGACATTGTAATTGGCCGCAAGGTCGCACACGATGCGGTTCGCCTCTTCGGCGGTTTCCGCCCAATGCACGACCGCTCCGCGCGCGGTCGCCTTGCGCTCGAACTCCTCAAGATAGAGATCGAGGTTGGCAAGCGCGCGCTCGCGGATCGCCGCACCCGCTTCGCGGATCGCGTCGAAGTTGTCCAGTTCGGCGACGCGCTCAGCGCGGCCTTTGACGAAATTATCCTGCAGCTTCTTGAGCGCAGCCTGCAGCTTCACGTCGGCGAGCTTTTTGCCGGCGCGCGCCTTGAAATGCATGGAAGCTACGCGCATAAATTCAGTTCAACCGCCAAGACGCCAAGGCGCCAAGAGAAACAAGATGATGAAAAATAGGCGCTTCCGACCTTTCTGTGGGTGTCATTCCCGTGCAAACGGGAATCCATACGGCGTTGAAAAAG